>JAADGC010000038.1 GCA_013152585.1 Chloroflexota bacterium | reverse complement strand
GGGTGGTGTAGGGGCGAAGAATTCCTTCCTAACGCCCCCTGGAACAGGACTGT
This sequence comes from Chloroflexota bacterium, assembly GCA_013152585.1. Classification (GTDB taxonomy): domain Bacteria; phylum Chloroflexota; class Anaerolineae; order J102; family J102; genus JAADGC01. Next base: position 17,217 of record JAADGC010000038.1, on the reverse strand, counting down.
TGTTGCGCCAAGATCACCTTATCGGCAGCGTTGGTGCCGGGGAATTGCTCGCCCGGCATGGCGAAGCAACGATATTGACACCCCATTTGGAACTGCTGCCACAGGGACTCTGACCATACCGCGGCGACGACATGCTGGCGCGTCACTGCCGAATCAATTCGGGGCTCGGGGACGTTCCGCCGCTTGTCCCCCTACGGGGACAAATGTCTCTGAAACAGGCCCTCCCTGCTGACAAGATCGGTCGGCGGAGGCCGACCTCCGGCGCGAAGCGCCTAAAAAGCCCGATTTCAATCGGCGGGACGTCTCGGCTCGGCGCCTCGCAAATAGCCATTGACTTTGTTGGCAGCTATCCAACTATGCTAAACTAAACGGTTGAGTCTTTGCGGCCCTCCATCGACGTCCTCCTTTTTTCCCTGTGCCGGCTGTTGCCGGGGTAGGATTGATTTTACAGAGATACCATGACGAAACGATTCCCTGTCCTTTTGCTGCTGTTTTTGGCTTTGCTGGTACTGGCTCGACCGGGCATTGCCCAAGGCCCCCCCATCAGCTATCCCCCCGAGACCGAAGTGATTCGGGGTGTGGTAGAAATTCGGGGCACGGCCACACACGCCGATTTTTGGAAATATGAACTGAAAGCGGCGCCCTTTGGCACGCAGAACTGGTTCGACATCATCACCAGCGAAACGCCCGTGGTCGACGATGTGCTGGCTCGCTGGGATACGCAGACTGTCCCCGACGGCACTTACACGCTGCGTCTGCGAATTGTGCGCCGCGATGGCAATTACGACGAATTCAGGGTGCAGCGCCTGCTGGTGGCCAACAGCCTCCCCACCGATACGCCCACACCCGAAGTCTCCCCCTCACCCACGACTACGCCCACACCTGTCCCGCTCACGGCCACACCCGTGATCCTCACACCCGAAATTCCTACGCCCACACCCGCCCCCACGGCCACGCCGGCGCTGGCCCCGGCAGAAAACACTCCCTTCGGCGGTGTCGGGGGCTCGATCTCGACTGCCGAGCTGGCACAGCAAGCGATTGATGGCTCCAAAAAAGGCGTCGGCATCGTGTTGGCCGTCTTCCTGGCCGTGGGAATCTTCTTCGGCGTCAAAAATTTGCTGACATGGTTCTACTATCGGTTTCTGACCTGATGCCATGCGCCGTCTCTCGCCTTACCTCCACCGATTCTTTTCGGCTTCTGCACTTGCGCCTGCTGCCAACATGGTCATGATCGCTGGTCTGGGAAATCCCGGCTTACGTTACCGTCACAATCGTCATAATGTCGGGTATCAAATCATCGACGAATGGGCACACACCCATGATTTGACCTTTGACAAACGCCAGCACAAAGCCCATCTGGCCAGCGGCCGGTTTCTGGGACGACGCCTGTTGTTGGTCAAACCCGAGACGTACATGAATCTCAGCGGCGCTGCGGTGCAGCCCCTGATGGCCTATTATAAAATCGAACTTTCGCATCTGTTGGTCATTTACGACGACATGGATTTACCCATCGGCAAAGTGCGCCTGCGGCCTTTTGGCGGTGCGGGCGGACACAATGGCATGAAGTCTATCATCAACCGCTTGGGGAGCAATGAATTCCCGCGGTTGCGAGTAGGCATTGATCGACCTCCGGGGCGCATGAACCCGGCTGCCTACGTGTTGCAGGATTTCAGTCCCGCAGAGGAGGAGATCATGGCCCAGACGCGCGCTAATGCCGTGCGTGCGATCGAGACATGGCTGCAGTATGGTCTGGATGAAGCCATGAACCGCTTTAACAGTAACGCATGATGGCTGATTCCTCGTCTGTTGCCAGCACCGGCGGGGTGCAAACGCCTGTCGGATTCAACAAGCCAACGCTTCAGCTCGCCGGACTATTGCCTGTGTTGCAAGACATCCGTGCTTTTCGCAGCCTGTGCGCACAAATCAGCCAGGGGCAAATGCCCCAGCATCCTCTGGGCATCCTTGCCGCGGCCCGCAGTTATGTGGCCGCGGCATTTGGCCAGACGTTGCACCGGCCCATTGTCTTGCTCACGGCCCGACCTGAAACTGCCCGCTTGCTGGTGGAGCAGTTGCAGGTGTGGTTGGGCGCCGAGGCCGGGAGGGTGTATCATTTTGCCCCTCCCGAAGCCCTGCCTTACGAGCGTGTGGCCTGGAGTCGCGAAACGCGGCAGGCACGCCTGGCGGTGCTGACGGCCCTGGCACAACTGAACAAACCTGGTCTGCCAGCTCCCGCCGCCCCGCCCATTGTCGTCAGTCCGGTGCGGGCGCTGGTGCAGCAATGCCCATCGCTGCCGACTTTTCAGCGCTATCTGCGGCGCCTGCACCTGCACGACATCATTGATCTGCAGGAACTCATGACGCGCTGGCTGCGGGCCGGCTATCGCCGCGAATCCGTGGTGGGAGAAGCGGGTGTATTCAGCTTGCGCGGGGGCATCATCGATATCTGGCCGCCCAACGCCGCCCTGCCGGTGCGCATCGAACTGTGGGGAAATGAAGTCGACAGCATCCGCCGCTTTGATCCTTCTACCCAGCGCAGCATCAGTGGCGCCATGCTCGATCATGTACTGGTGGCTCCGGGCAGCGAAGCCATTCTTGACCGTGGTCGGCAGGCGGCTGCAGCCGTGCAGGCGCTCGACACCAGCTCCTGTCATCCCCCGGCTCAGTTTGATCTGGAGCGAGATAGCGATCATCTGGCCTCGGGCACAGCTTTTCGCGGCATGGAATTTTACATCCCCTATCTCAGCCACCGCCCCACTTCCATCCTCGACTATCTACCAGATTCGGCGCTGCTGCTGATCGATGCCGCTGCTGATGTGGCGGCCACCGCCCTCGATCTCGAGGGTCAGGCCAAACAGATTAAGGATGATCTGTGCAAGCGCGGCGATCTTCCTCCCGCCTTCGCAGCTTCATCCCTGCCGTGGCAAAGCCTGCGCTCGCAGATCGAGGCTCGGGAGCCGATTGTGCTGGGGCAGGGGAAGCTGGACGGGCATAGCACCAGCGTGGGTTCGCCCTTGGGGCGTATGTTTCATCCCGGCCCGCGCTGGGGGGGGCAGTTGAAACGGGTTTTGCAAAAAACGCAGGTTCAGGCCCAGGCGCAGAACCGGGTGGTGCTGGTCACGCGGCAAGCAGCGCGGCTGGCGGATCTCTATCAGGAACAGTTTGCTGCGGACGGTCGTTCTCAGCCGGCCCCCACGGTGCAGCACGAGTTGGTGCAGGCGCCCGCTGCTGGCAGCATCAGCCTGATCCAGGGCCAATTCGACGAAGGGTGGCGCTTGACGAATCAGTCGCAGTCACTCGATCTGTTGACTGATGCCGAGGTCTTTGGTTGGGGTAAGGCCCGACGCCGTCGTAGCCGCCCGCGGCCGGCTGCACCCGAGTCCCTTTTCGCCGATATTCATCCCGGCGATTATGTGGTGCACATCGAACATGGGATTGGGCGTTTTATGGGCCTGACCAAGATCGATGTTAACGGGGTAGAACGGGATTACCTGCATGTCGAGTATGCCCAATCCGATAAACTTTATGTGCCCGTGCATCAGGCGGATCGTCTGGCTCGCTACGTGGGGCCCCGCGATGCCAGCCCCCAGTTGCATCGGCTGGGAACGGCCGAGTGGAGTCAGGTCAAAGCCAGGGCCAAACGGGCTGTGGCGGACATTGCCGAAGATTTGCTGGCGCTGTATGCGCAGCGCGAAGCTCAATCCGGCTATGCGTTTAGTCCTGATTCGGAATGGCAGCAGGAGTTGGAGGCGTCTTTCCCTTATATCGAGACCGAGGATCAGTTGGTGGCTATCGAGGCCGTCAAAGAAGATATGGAGCGCGCCCATCCCATGGACCGCTTGATCTGTGGCGATGTGGGCTATGGTAAGACCGAAGTTGCCTTGCGGGCTGCATTCAAGGCGATCGTGGATGGCCGACAGGTAGCCGTGCTGGTGCCCACGACCATTCTCGCCCAACAGCATTTCAAGACGTTCCAGGAACGGCTGCGCGCCTTCCCGGTGGAAGTGCACATGCTTTCGCGTTTTCGCACGCGCAAGCAGCAACAGGCTACCCTCGATGGTCTGGCCCTGGGCACGGTGGATGTGGTGATCGGCACTCATCGGCTGCTGTCCAAGGATGTCGAATTCAAGAATCTGGGCCTGCTGATCATTGACGAAGAACAGCGTTTTGGCGTGCGACACAAGGAACGTATCAAGCAATACCGCAGCCAGATTGACGTGCTCACGCTCACGGCCACGCCTATTCCCCGTACGTTGTACATGAGCCTGACCGGCGTCCGGGACCTGAGCACGATCGATACCCCGCCCGAAGAACGGCTGCCGGTGCATACTTTTGTGCAGTTTTATGATGAAACCCTGATTCGTAATGCTATCTTGCGGGAACTGGACCGTAATGGCCAGGTTTTCTTTGTGCACAATCGGGTGCGCGGCATCGAGCAAATCGCTAATCGCATCCGCAAGCTGGTGCCCGAAGCCACGGTGGTGGTGGGGCATGGGCAGATGCCCGAACGCAAACTGGAAAAAACGATGCTGGCCTTTGCTGCCGGCGAATTTGATGTGCTGGTATGCACCACCATCATCGAAAGCGGACTCGATATCCCCAATGCCAATACCATCCTCATCAATCGCGGCGACACGTTTGGTCTGGCGCAACTGTATCAGTTACGGGGTCGGGTCGGCCGTGGGGCGCAACGCGCCTACGCTTATCTCTTGTACGACAAAAACAAGCCGCTTTCATCTGAAGCCCGCCAGCGTCTCGATGCCATCCAGGAAGCCAGTGAACTGGGCGCGGGTTTTCGTATTGCCATGCGGGATTTAGAGATTCGCGGTGCAGGAGAATTGCTGGGCGCCCGTCAACATGGCCATATTGCAGCCGTGGGTTTCGATTTGTACGTGCGTTTGCTGGCCCAGGCGGTGGAAGAATTACGCGATGAGGGCAAATTGCCCACCGGCGCCTTCGATGCCGGCGTGTTGGCCGAGCCGCTGGGCCCCACGGTGCAGCTTGACCTGCCGCTGGAGGCAGGGCTGCCGCATGATTATGTGACTGACGATGCCCTGCGCCTGCAACTTTATCGGCGTGTGGCCAGCCTGAACACCCCCGGCGAGCTGGATGACATGATGCAGGAGCTGGAAGATCGTTTTGGTTCGCTGCCCGAACCGGCCCGCCAGCTCCTGTTCCAGGTGAAGGTGAAGATGCTGAGCGCTCGGGCTGGGGTGCGTGCGATTGGCCGCGACCGTGATCAGTTGGTGGTGCGCAGCGCTGCCCTGAAAAAGCTCAACGCCCAACGCTTGCAGCATCAGTTGGGCACCAGCGCCCGCGTGGGCACGGATGCTTTGTGGATTGCTATCGACGAGCAGGGCGCCTGGCGACAGCATCTTTTGCAGAGCCTCGACATCCTTTCTGCCGGCGCCTGAGAGGTTGCCCGGCGCTCAGCCATGACCGTTTGTGTGGGATAGTGTGGGATAGTGTGGGATAGCTGTGGGAAGAACTGCATCCACTCATCATACCCGCTCCTGAATCCGCACTTTGGTGATTTTGGGGCCATCCATTTCCAGAACGGTGATGCTAAAGGTGGGGAAATGGCATTCGTATCCGATAGTGGGGATGCGGCGGAGTTGGTGCAAGATAAGCCCCGCCACCGTCTCGTATTCATCTGCCTCTGGCAGGGCAGTGCCCAGGGCATCGTTGATCTCATCCACGCGCAACTGGGCATCGACTTCGTAAATATGGTCTTCCAGTTGTCGGATCACCGGCTGGGTGGCCCAATCATCCGTTATCGTCCCCACCACCTCCTCCACCAGTTCTTCGATGGTGACGAGGCCGGCGGTGCCACCAAATTCGTCGATCACAATGGCCAGTCCCGTGCGCGTGCCCCGCATCTCGGCGAAAAGATCGTCAATTTTGCGCGATTCCGGCACCATCATCGCCTCCTGAATCAGGTCCAGTTGGCCAACCAGCACATCGCGGGATTGGGGATGTTCGGCCAGAAACGCCAGCAGGTCCTTGATGGCGATGATGCCCACCACATGATCCAGGTTGTCTGTGTAAATGGGGAAACGGGAATGGCGGTGCTCTTTGAAGAGCAGCAGCAAATCCTGCAGGTTTTGCTCACGATCAATACCGATGATGTTGGGGCGTGGCACCATCACTTCTCGCACGACACGATTACCAAAATTAAACACGCGATCCAGCATCTCTCTGGCATTCTCTTCGATGAGCCCCTCCTGGCTGCTTTGCTGCATGATGGCTTTGAGTTCATCCACCGAGAAGAATGTGCCGTGATGCGCCGACCCGTCTTTCATGCCCACCAGACGCAGCACCACGGCCGTCGAGCGGTCTACCACCCACACGAACGGCGCCGTCAGCAGCGAAAATATCCGCATGGGATAAGCAATGAACTGCGCCACACGTTCGGGATGACGAATGGCCACCAATTTGGGCGCTTGCTCGCCAATTACCATATGGAAGAAAGACAGGATCAGCAGTACCAGCCCCGAAGCCAGGGCCACGGATGTGGCTGTGGTCAGGAATCGGCCCAGGATGGGGATGAGGATGGGGTTGAGTAATTCAGCAATGGGCTCTTCGGCCACAATACCCAATAAGATGCTGGCCGCAGTCACGCCCAGTTGGGCGGCGGCATAGGCCCGGTCGGGGTTTTCCAGCATTTTTAGCACAATGCGCGCCGAGGCAGAACCCTGGCGGGCGGCTTGTTGTAGCCGCATCCGCCGCGAGGTCACCAACGCAAATTCGACTGCTACGAAAAATCCGTTCAACAGAATGATGATGACCCCGGCAATCAAGTGGCCGGAGATATTTATCTGGGGTGTTGCTTCCATATGCGGGTTTCCTGAGTGCCAGACTGGCGAGGCGGTAGTCCATAGTGGGGATATTCCTTTTGCGTCAGCCGCATTTGTAACGCGCCTAACGCTTATCAACGCCACATCACTTGACGCCCTCGGGTGCTAGCTGCCGATGGAGGTGACGCTGATGGCTATCAGCACCAGGGATGTATTGTAGCAGGCGTGCGTCAGGGCGGCAACGCTGACCCCCCAGCGATTTCTGATCCAGCCCAATGTGAGGCCCAGGAGCAGAATAAGGATGAAAGTAGGATTGAGATACTGCACGTGGTGCAAGGCGAAGATAAGGCTGGTGAACCACAGGCCAAAGACGGGTTGCACCGCCCCCCGATACAGCAACTCTTCGCCAATTCCCGTCAGCAACCCCAACAGCAGGGCACCCCCCACGCTGCTAAAAGCCTGGAGCAATGTATCATTGAGGGCGTTGGCGTTGGTGACGCTGTCGGGGAACAGTGCCGCAATCATGGCTCCCACCATCATACTCATCACTATCATGCCCATCGTCAGCATGAGCACGATGCCGAACTCCCGCCGGCGCAGAGGCCGCAGGTCCAACCGTTGCCAGGCGCTGCGCAGGTTGCGGCGGACACCCAGCCCTACGCCCAGGAATGCCAATGCCACCAACCCACTGTTTTGGGCTAACAGCTCCCCCACGCCAAAATCAAGGTGTAACCGGCTCAGCTCTGATAGATCGGGCAATGCCCGCACAAGCGCAAAATTACCGCCGGCATACAAAATCGCCAGGGTGAGGGCCGTCAGCGGCACCGGGCAACTGAGACACAGGCTGCCCACCTGCAATCTGCGCCCGCGTCTATCCGTAATCAAAGCAGCCAGAACCAGCCCGCTGGCCAGCAGCCCGCTGGCAGCCAGCCCTTGTCCCAGCGCCGCCTGATCGAGGGGGATGTCCGGGCTGAGAATCTGTGCGAGTATCGGGGTCGTTGCCTGCCAGAACTGAATGCCGGCAAAAGCGACGAGGGCGCTGCTGATAAGCAAGAGAGCGTAGGTGAGACCGCGGAAAGTTGGCGAGTGTTGGCCCATATTGGCCACAACCACGATCATGAGGATGGGGATGAAGAAGAGAAGGATGATTGTCACGATGAAACCTGAAAGCGAGTGAGGGCGTCGATGACGTTGGCCGGAGCCTGTTCATGGCTGGCCTGCGCCAGATAGTGGGCGATGGTCTGAGGACGAATGCCCAACCGGGCGGCCCGGTTCAGGCTGCGTTGGGTGATGCGATAACGAAACTGAGGGACACTTGATTCCCACAGGGCAAAACGTGTTATCCGAAAACGCTCGATCAGTGGGATTTGTGGTGGCAGATCGATATGAAAGTCGTCGGTAACGAGGATGGCCGGGGAGGGAGGAGGCGTGGGCAGTGGGGCGTCATGTACAAATGTATGGCCGCGTTCGCTCAGTGCCCACAAGCGCTGTTGCGTATCCCAAACAATCAGCCCCAAATAGTGTAAAGGTTGCTGCCAAAGATAGGCAATAACCCGACCTTCTACCTTTTCCCAGTTTTCAAAACCATGCAAATACACGCCTTCTGCATCGCGCACGTACCATGTGTGATAATTGCCGTCCGGACGCTGAAAATCGGGCATCTGTTCGTGGATGGCGGCAATGATATCTGCCAGACGGCGCCATTGCCAGGGCTGTTCGCGTTGCAGGATGTCGAGGATGGCGTGGCGGGCGGCGAAGGGATCATGTTGCCAATTGCCTTTGCCGCAGATGAGCCCCGGTGTGCGGCAGAGATCGTCCCAGTGCGGGCTCTCACGCCAGGCGATAAACGCAGCTCGGGCTTGGTGGGCCCGGCTCATTTGTAGCCACTGCTGCAACTGTTGGCGAGGCAACTGCTGTTGGCGGAATCGGCGCATAAGCAGTTTTTGCCTGCGGGCACAGTGTAGAACCAGATCGGGATAGCAATCATCGGGGCCGGTGGGGCGATGCCGCCATTGCTTTTGCAAGGCGTCCATGTCGTGCTGACGCCAGCCGCCGCCGGCGTTCAGCCACAGGCGATGGTCACGGACATAAATCAGCAGGCTGGCCAGGTCTTCCAGCAAGGTATCGGCATCGTCATCGGTCTCCGGGGGGACGGATGCCGGTGGGGGCAGGCGCTCGAACTGGAAACCGGTAGCCGGGGGGAGCGTCTCGGGCAGGGGTAAGAGTTCGGCCGGGATACTGCACAGCTCTACGATGCCGTCGTCGGTGTTGCGAAACGCCCGCAGCAGGTAGCCCGTGTACCAAAGTTCTTCCGCGGCATTCAGCGGATGCAGCCACGGCTGTTCTTGCTGCAAGCGCGCCTCACCCAGGCGCCGGATTTCGCCGAACTGGCGCTGGAAGCTGGCCGCGGTCATGCGGTTCTGGGCTGCGTCCAGGCGCATCAGTGCCCTGCGCGCGGGGGGGCTGAGCGTGCTCCACACCCAGGCCCGATGCTCGGGATCTTGTACGGCGACCATGATGGCGGCGCAGAGATCGTCTTTGCGCGCCGATGCGGCCACGAGCCCCTGTCGTTGGGCGATGGCCTGAACCACGGTGAGTGGTTGTTCGCCAAGATGCTGGCTGAGTGAAAGCATGGGGAGAGAAGAAAGTGATCGGTGATCAGACGGTAAGCGCAGATCCTGTGGAGGGTTGGCGCCGGAAGACGGCAAATTCGATTCACCGGGCGGGTTGATCAATCGACCGGGATTAATCACGACCGTCGACAAAATACGCCACGGTAACGCCGTCGCCCCCTTCGCCTTGCTCGCCACTACGAAATTTGCTGATGACCGGGTGCTGACGCAGGAAATCACGCACGACTTGGCGCAAGGCCCCTGTCCCCTTGCCGTGAATGATGCGCGCCCACGGCAATTCGGCCAGATACGCTGCGTCGATGTATTCATCCAGGCGTTCCAGGGTTTCGTCCACACGCAGGCCACGCAGGTCCAGTTCTATTCCGGGCGAGGGATGGGTGTTGCTGATAGGACGATCCCCGGTCGTTTCGGGTTCAGAGGCGCCATGTTCGCGTAATACGACGCCGTCGAGAGGTACTTTGAGCCGGAATGAGCCCACCTGTACTTCGATTTCACGCTCGTTGATCACATTTTGCACCCGGCCGCTGGCTTGCAGAGTGGTCACCCACACCAAATCACCGGCCTGGATGGGGCCGGACAAGGGTGTGGGTTCGGGCTCCACCTGCTGGGCCAGGGCTTGTTCTGTGGCCAGCCGGGCTTGCAGGGCTTTCTCGGCTTCGGCCAAAAAACGATCGTGCTGTGTGGGCGCGCCTTTTTGCAACCGGGAGCGAATGCGGGCGACCTCCTGATGCAGGGTGCCCAGTTCTTCCTGAATTTGCTGGCGGGCTTCATTGAGCACTGCTCGCCGCGCTTCTTCGATCTTGGCCAGTTGGGCGCGCAATTCGGCCTCGCGGCTGGCCACCATACGCTGCTGCGCTTCGGCTTTTTGCTGGGCCGAGCGGGCGGCATCACGGGCGGAGCGAATTTCGTTCAGCAAGGCATCGGCGGTCAGGCTTTCGGGATTGACCAGGCTTTCGGCATTGTCGGCAATGGGACGGGGTAAGCCCAGGCGGCGGGCAATGGCGAGGGCGTTAGAACGTCCGGGCAGGCCGATACTGAGTTCGTAGGTGGGACGCAGGCTCTCCAAATCGAATTCGACCGAGGCATTGGTGATGCCGGCGGTGCTGTGGGCGAACAGCTTGACTTCGGGATAATGGGTGGTGGCAATGGTGGGCACACCGCTGTCGCGCAGATGTTGCAGCAAGGCCTGTGCCAAGGCTGAGCCTTCTTCGGGATCGGTGCCTGCCCCGAGTTCATCTAACAGAGCCAGGCTGTGAGGGGTGGCGGTGTGCAGGATGTGCACAATGTTGGTCATGTGTGATGAAAAAGTGCTGAGGTTCTGTTCGATGCTTTGCTCGTCACCGATATCGGCCCAAACCGCGTCGAAGAGGCTGAGCTGCGAGCCCGGTTTGGCCGGAATGGCCATGCCCGATTGCGCCATCAATGTCAGCAGGCCGGCGGTCTTGAGGGTGACGGTTTTGCCGCCGGTGTTGGGGCCCGTGATAACGACAATGAAGGTAGTGGGGCCGAAGTGGAAGTCAATGGGCACAACGGTGGCGGGGTCGAGCAGGGGATGCCGGGCTTGAATCAGGTCGAGTATGACCCCCGGATGCTGTTCGGGTTCCCGAACATCGTCGTGCTGAAAGCCCAGCAACTGGGGTTGATTGGCATCGATTTCATCGGCGTAGGATGCGCGGGCCAGGATGAGATCCAGCCCGGCCAGCGCCGTCAGCGAGCTGCGCAGGTACAGTGCCTCGTCCGCAACCAGTTCGCTCAGTTCTCGCAGGATGCGGTTGACCTCTTCCTGCTCCTCCATTTGTCGCTGGCGCCAGGTGTTGTTGAGTTCCACAATGGCAAACGGCTCTACGAACAGGGTGGCGCCGCTGCCGGATTGATCGTGGACGATGCCGGGGATACGGCCCTTGAATTCGGCGCGCAGCGGAATGACATAACGGCCCTGGCGCTGGGTGACGAGGGCTTCCTGCAAATAGGGAGCGTTGTCGGAGTTGGTGGCGATGCGCTGAATGCGGCTTTGCAGACGGTCTTGCAGCACTCGGATCTCGGAGCGCAAAGAGGCCAGCCGGGGACTAGCACTATCGAGCACGTCTCCGCGGTCGCTGATGGCGCCGGCAATTTCGGCAGCTACGTGTTCCAGGTCGTGCAATTGGTAGCCCCATTCGGCCAGGGCCGGATAGCGAGGCGCGTTGCCCACCAATATCTGGCGCAAACGTCGGGTACGCAGGATGGTACTGTGCACGGCCAGCAGATCGATCGGTAGCAGGATGCCCCCGCGTTCGGCCTGCTCGAGGATCAAGCGCAGATCATGTACGCCGCCCAGGTGCAGATCGGGTTGTTGCACAAGTAGTGCCCGTGCTTCTGCGGTTTCTTGCTGCCACAGGCGGGCTTCGTCGAGATCGGTGGTGGGCCGCCAGCGCAGAGCGCTTTCTTTGCTGATTTCGAAGCTGCAGTAATTGGCCAGGCGGGCCAGGATTTTATCGTATTCGAGGATACGATAGGTGTGTTCGTTCATAAGGAGAGGGCGGAGACCGCCGGTTGCAAACAGAGATGCTTAAGGATAGCACAAAAGGGCGGTCGGCGACGAGATTGTCTCAACGCACGGGTGCGTCCCGGTACGGCCCGGCGTCAATAAGCGGAAGAAATCTCTGGCAAAGCATGTCCTGAGTGCAGCCGCAGGGCCGCAAAGGACGCCAAGAAGAAGAGGAAGCGCACCCCTCCACGCTTGGCCGATTGGCGCATCATGCGGTAGACTTGCCCTATGAAATGTCTGGTCACCGGCTGTGCCGGCTTTATTGGCTCCCACCTGCTAGAAAAGCTGTTGGCTCAGGGACATGATGTCATCGGCCTCGATGCCCTCACCCCCTATTACGATCCTGATTTCAAGCGCCGCAATTTGCGCCGGGCGCTGGAGCATGAACGCTTCCAGTTCGTGGAGATCGACCTGACTACAGCGCCATTGGCGACTTGGCTGCAGGATGTGGAGATCGTGTTTCATTTAGCCGGTCAACCTGGAGTGCGCCGCAGTTGGGGGCCGTCGTTTGCGGGATATACGCAGAACAACGTGCTGGCCACCGAGCGTCTGCTCTACGCCTGTGTTGACGCCCCGCTGCGCCGGTTTGTGTTTGCGGGTTCGTCCTCTGTTTATGGCGATGCCCCTGAAATGCCCTGGAGCGAGACGACTTGCCCCCGGCCGCGCTCACCCTATGCCATCACCAAACTGGCTGCCGAGCATTTATGCCAGGCCTATCATCTCGATTTTGGCGTACCCACAACCGTCGTCCGCTATTTTACCGTCTATGGCCCCCGGCAACGGCCTGACATGGCCTTTCATCGCTTCTTCCGGGCGATTTTAGAGCAGCAGGCCCTGCCTGTGTTTGGCAATGGTCTGCAATCACGCGATTTTACTTACGTGGATGACATCGTGGCGGGAACGCTGGCGGCAGCCACCGCGGATGGGGCTGTGGGCGGGATGTTCAATCTGGGCGGAGGCAGCCGTATCACCCTCAATGATCTGTTAACACTGATGGCCAGGATCACAGGCACCAGCTTGCGTATCGAAAGACAGGCTCCACAGGCCGGTGATGTCCGGCATACCTGGGCCGACATCACCCGTGCCCGCCAGGTGCTGGGCTTCCAGCCCCAAGTTGATTTGACCACAGGACTGCGCCGGGAATGGGCCTGGATACAGTCCGCCTATTGATTCCATTTGGGAGGTAGCTCATGCAATTGACAAACTCTGTGGCGATGGTCGTTGGCGGCGCTTCCGGTTTGGGAGCAGCCACGGTACGGCATTTGTTGGCGCAGGGCGCCAGCGTAGCCATCGCCGACATCAACGCCGAAGGGGGTGCAGCGCTGGCACAGGAACTGGGCCCGGACACGGTCTTTTACCCGGCCAACGTCAGCGATGAAACATCCGTACAGCAAGCCATCAGGCAAACCGTGGCCGCTTATGGCGCCTTGCACATCGTGGTCAACTGCGCCGGCATCGCCCCACCGGGCCGCGTGCTGGGGCGTTCGGGCCCTCTGCCCCTGGCAACCTTCCGCCAGGTAGTGGAAGTCAATTTGATTGGGAGCTTCAATGTGTTGCGTCTGGCAGCCGCAGCCATGCAGGGCAATGCCCCCGATGAACAAGGCGAGCGGGGCGTGATAATCAACACTGCTTCCATTGCCGCATACGAGGGCCAAATCGGCCAGGTGGCTTATGCCGCTTCTAAAGGCGGTATTGTGGGCCTAACCCTGCCGGCTGCCCGCGATCTGGCACGTGAGGGCATTCGGGTGATGACGATTGCCCCCGGCATCTTCGATACCCCCCTGTTGGCCGGCCTGCCCGAACCCGCCCGCCAGTCGTTAGGCGCCCAGGTGCCCTTCCCGTCGCGACTGGGACGCCCGCAGGAATACGCTTTGTTGGTGCAGCAGATCGTGGAGAATCCCATGCTCAATGGTTCTGTGATCCGTCTGGATGGCGCCCTACGCATGGGGCCTCGTTAGCGCCTGAAATTCGGGTGGGGCGGGATGATTTGCTTGGAGAAACATTCATTGTCAGTTACCATCGATCTGGAGTGAGGAATGGATAGCGCCGAAATAGTAAAACTATACGACCAATCACGAAAAGAAGTCAGGTTCTTTAATCTGCAACGGGAGGAAACTCCCCACCTTGTTCGGCATATTTCTGCCAATGGTGAAGGCATGATTATCTACTCCGACCTCAATGCCTCGAATGTCGAGGATGTGATTCATGAACAAATTGCTCGCTTTGAGAGTTCAGGGCAGGCGTTTGACTGGGTTGTCTTCCAACACGACAAACCAGTCAACCTAAAAGATCGTTTACTGGCTCATGGTTTTGAGGCCGAAGAACCGGAAGCGATTATGGTACTCGATGTCGAACATGTATCCACGGCTTTACAAAAAATGGTTAACCATGATGTGCAAAGAATCAAGGATCCCCAGAAAATTGGCGATGTTATCACGGTTCGCGAACAAGTATGGCGAGGGGATTTTTCCTCAACGGCTCGGAACCTTGTCAAACGGTTGAGAGGCGACCCTCACAATATAGGTCTGTACGTGGCGTACGTTGATGGGAAACCGGTCAGCACAGCGCAGATCACTTTTTATGCACACGGGTGTTTCGCTAGTCTAGGCGGCGCATCCACCCTACCGGACTACCGCAAGCGTGGTTTATACACAGCTTTGCTTGCCATACGAGTTCAAGAAGCGAGGAAGCGGGGAATACGCTTTTTGGACGCAGATGCTAGTCCGATGAGCCGACCAATCTTGGAAAAGTTCGGTTTTCAATGGCTGACAGAAGCCCACGCTTGTGCTTGGCGCCTCAAGCATACACCATCAAACTAGTACACGACGGCCTAAATACCAGGAGGGTTGTCGAGCGCCCGGCGCATCCGTGATGCGCCGTTTTCGCCGCCTAACCCGCCGCATCACGGATGCGGCTAACGCTTGCTAACCCTACCGCTATTTCCGTCTGCGTGTACTAGCGTTCGTGTGAACCATTCCCAGGTAAAGTGATACTCCAGAAGATCCGCCCAACAATCCGCGTCAACCCGACCGCATCACAGATGCGCCGATGCTGCATCTTCGATAACACCATAACACCATCTCGCCAAGTGCCTGGGCCACGCTCCGCCAAGTCAGGACATTGTCGCAGAGCTGACAGGCATGATAGAATTGAAGTGCTTTTATAAACTGTCCTTATCTCGGAGGTACCCCCCATGTGCGCAAAAATGACACAAGCGCAATTGCAAGGCCTTATCGTTCAAGCGACCGATCCCACAGAGGATTCCGTTGATCGCATCGACGCCTGCCACAAATTAGGTCGTGTTCCTGATGCTGCAGCCGTGCAGGTGCTGGTCGTCACGCTGAAAGACCCCGACTTTTCTGTACGCTGGGCCGCGGCCGAAGCACTGGCGCAACATGGCAGCCATGGCATCGAGGCCGTGCTGCAGGCGCTGATGCAACAGTATGACCAATTTTTATACGAAGGTGCGCATCATGTCCTCAAACAAACATTGGGACATGTTCCCCCGTCCATTGTCACGCCTGTCATCACCGCACTGGAGGGTGTGGGGGCAGCCGCTGCCACCCCGATGGCCGCCCATCAGGCACTGGCAGAGCTGAAAACCTATCAGCAGAATTTGTTGCGAAAATAGGCGATAGTCCGTGTCTGTAAGACGTCTTATTGGTTCAACCGGATATCAGGGGTCTCACTGAGACCCCCACGAAATCCAGAAGAGACGTCTTATTTTCTGGGCAGAAACATCTCCTTTTCCTGCGTAGACGCGGCATGAGCACAGCGAACACTGAGTATGCCGCCATGGCAGGGCCAAGATCAACGCTGGGAGGAAGCAGGCAGCAGGATTTTACGGATCAATGACACGAGCATGTACACCAGGGCCACTGCCAGCAACGTAAACTTAATCGTGGCCATACTGCGCCCTATTTGCGGCCACGGCGCCGCCACGACCTGCAAGCTGCGCCACAGCGCCAGGTTCTCGATGGCGTCCGCCAACGCGGCCACCGGCATTGCCGCGGCCAACAGTGCTCCCAATCGGTGTCCCCATCCCGGCCGCCATTGCGCCTGTGCCCATAAGCAGGCCAGCATAAAGGTGGTGGCATAGGCCAGCATGAACAGATAATCCAGCCCCAGGCTAAAGCCTGCATGTGCGAGAGCCGAGGCGTCCCAGCTCTGCACAATGGCCTGGGCCGTGGCCACACTACCTGCCAATTCGAACGAAACGATGCCCTGAGGGGCGGCCGACGTGCGTAACGGCACATCGATCCCCTGTAGAACTACCATCAGTCCCGCTGTGGCTATCAGACTGATCACAAACAATTGGCGTTGCTTCATAAGATCAAAACCTCCGGGGAATGTGAACAAGAATGAGTTTAGAACTCGTCGATACCGGCCTCGGGCAGATGAATATCGATGACATCACCATGGAAGTCGATCTGTATGCGAAACCCAAAGGATTGCAACATCTCGATGGCTTGCGGCGGCAGAGCCTGACCCACGGTTTCATCCATTTTATTGATCTGATATTCCAGCGCTGTTTTGCTGAAAATATCATCCTTGCCCAGAAGCTGCAGCATTTGCCGTACAGCAATATCTTTATGGGCCTCAACCTGTTCTTTGAAAAAGCGCAACACCTGACGGTCCACATATTCGGCATCGATGTGGCGGCGGAAATCACCTTCGTCGATCACATAGCATGCATCGGTGCCCACCCAGCCCACATCCGTCACCTGACCCGATTCGTCAAAAACAAGACCGGCAAACATCGCTGTGTGAGACATGGCATTTTACCTCGTTCCAAAAGCATGGATACCTGATTGTAGCAGATCAGGGTCATCTATGAAAAAGTGTGGACAGATGCCACACTGCGGCAGGGCTGAAGTGCGTCGCAGCTCACTGTCCCGGGCCACCGGGGCAGTCTGGCGGACTCCATTTATTGACCAGATGCCACAACCGTTTGTATAGTTGGGTTGCTTTCTTCGCTCGTTTTTTCGGTTCAACCGCATCTCAGGGGTCTCACGGTGACCCCACGAAATCCCAAAGAGCCATTTTTCCCGATACCCCTGTGGAGACAAAGGATTCCATGAAGCTTCAGATTCAGCGCATCGTCCATTATAGCACCATGCTTTTGCTTTTAGTCTTGTTGGCTGCCTGCGGCGGCAGCCCCGCAGCCACCCCCACGCCCACCAAAACGCCGCTCCCCCCTGCCACCGACACGCCCGTCCCCACACCTGCCCCCACCGATACTCCCACCCCAGTTCCTGTCACC
>JAADGC010000066.1:17289-21359 GCA_013152585.1 Chloroflexota bacterium | reverse complement strand
GCCACGGTCGTCAAGCCCCCTTGAGGGGGCGCCGTTGTGTAGCCGGGCGGCTTTCAGCCCCCGGCGGCCGCAGGCCCCCTAGCTCCGATTTCAATCGGCGGGACGGCGTCGAGCGCCCGGCGCATCCGTGATGCGCCGTTTTCGCCGTTTAACCCGATTTTTGGCATGATTCCTCATTGGCATTGACACGGGCGACGGCATCGGCCAGGGCCGGTGGCAGGCGAGCGGGGAGGCCATCGTGCGTGATGCAAACATGGCGCGTGAAGCCGGTGACCAGACGCTCGTCACGAGCATTCACGACCTCATACTCCATTCTCAACTCCCGGCTTTTGAGCTCACTCACCCAGGTGCGCACCGTGACCAGCTCATCATAGAGCGCCGGCTTGAGATAGCGAACGCCGACCTCGACCACCGTCAGGTAATAGCCCATGGCGGAAAAGTCACTGTAGGGCAGGCCAGCCTCCCGCAGCCAATCAGAACGGCCGACCTCGAACCAGGGGATGTAGCGGCTGTGATGGACGATGCCCATGGCGTCGGTTTCGGCGTAGCGGACGCGCAGGGTACTTTCGCTGATGAATCCTTGCGGGCGTTGACGTGACATAATAAAAACTTATGAGAGGGGATGTGGAAGTCGGAAGCGTGTTCTAGTGATTCAATTTCGCCAGGATGGCAGGGTCCTGCACCGGAACCCAATGGCCGTTGTCGTAAGCGACCCAGCGGCCACGATAGGTGTAGTAGCGGTTGTCGAGGGGGGCATCTTTGCTGATCAGGCGCTGTTCGCCTGCCAGCACCACCGTATTATCGGGCACATCTTTGTACACCACAGCATTGGCACTGATGCGCACATTGTTGCCGACCCGCACTTTGCCGATGATCTTGGCGCCGGCGCCGATGTAGCAATTATCGCCCACCCGCGGGGCGCCAGTGCCTTTGGAATCGGGGAGTGTGTTGGAGCCGATGGTGACTTGCTGGAAAATGACGCAATTGCGGCCGATTTTGGCGCCCCCGGAGATGAAGATGCTCTTCATGCCGTGAGGCAGGCAGGGCATCCCGGCAAAGGTGGCGTTCCAGGCGATGGCGCTATTGTTTTCGTATTGATAGAGGCCATACAGGGCGATGGCCAGCCTTTTAAGCAGGGGATTGCGGGTGTCGATGCAGCGCTGTTTCAAGCGCCAGATCGAGCCGAAGGGGAGGATGAGGAGTCGGGCAATCATGAGGATTTTTGTTATTACTGGACTTTGGCGTTTTTTTGAGGCGAATTTTCACAAATTTCACGAAAATTTGGCAAATAATTCGTCTAATACTGACATCATACCGCTTTCTGATCCCCGGCGCCAAGTTGCACAAATTATGCCAACACCGCCTCTCCCGTTTGCACCCGCCACAGGCTGGCGTAAATGCCGTTGCGGGCGATGAGCTCTGCGTGTTTGCCCCATTCGTGCAAGTGGCCGCCGTCCAGCACAAAGATCATGTCGGCATTGCGCACCGTCGACAGGCGGTGGGCAATGACAACGGTGGTACGGCCCACGGCAATGCGTTCCAGCGAGCGCTGAATCGCGGCTTCGGTTTCATTGTCTACCGACGACGTGGCCTCGTCGAGGATGAGGATGGGGGGATCTTTGAGCACTGCCCGGGCGATGGAGATGCGTTGGCGCTGGCCGCCCGAGAGTTTTTGCCCGCGTTCGCCTACGATGGTGTCGTAGCCCTGCGGCAATTGCCTGATAAAGTCGTGTGCCTCGGCAATATGGGCCGCCTCTTTGATCTCGGCCTCGGTGGCATTCAGCTTGCCGTAGGCGATGTTTTCGCGCACGGTGCCATAGAACAGAAACACATCCTGGCTGACGAAGCCGATGGCACTGCGCAGATCGTGGCGGTGCAGGCGCCGAATGTCGATGCCATCGAGCAATATCTGGCCCTGTTGGATATCGTAGAAGCGCAGCAATAGCTTGACGACGGTGCTTTTGCCGGCGCCCGTGGCCCCCACCAGGGCGGCCGTGGCGCCCGCCGGAATATGGAAGCTGAGATCGTGCAGGATGACAGGCAGAAGGCCTCCCGGTTGCAGGGTTTGGACATCATACTGAAAGCTGACATGTTGGAAACGAATGTCGCCCTGCACATCGGCCGCCGGCAGTTCCAGCTCCCCATCCTGAATCTGGGGTTGGGTATCGAGCAGATCGAGCACGCGTTGCGTGGAAGCCATCGCCCGTTGATACAGATCAAGGGTCTCGCCCAGGCGGGTCATGGGCCACAGCAGGCGCTGGGTCATAAAGACCAACACACTGTACGCCCCAACGTTTAGCTCGCCCCGTAGCGCCAACTGGCCCCCAAACACCAGGATGGCAATAAAGCCCAGCATGATCACCATGCGGATCAGGGGCACAAAGGCGGAGCTGAGGGCAATGGCATCCCGGTTTTTGTCCCGATAACGGCTGCTTTCCGCCCGAATCCGCTGTGCTTCCCGGGCTTCGGCGGTAAAGCTTTTGATGGTGGCAATACCGCCCAGGTTGTTGCTCAACATACTGTTCAGCCGGCCCACCTGCTCCCGCACGGCCGCGTAGCGGGGCGCCAGCATACGCTGAAAGCGGATCGAGCCCCAGACGATGAACGGCAGTGGCGCAATCGCCATCCAGGCTACCGCCGGCACCAGCACCACAAAAATGCCGCCAACCACCACCACGGTCGTGAGCAGTTGCAATATCTGATTGGCGCCCACATCCAAAAAGCGCTCCAGTTGGTTGATGTCGTTGTTGAGGACGGCCATGAGCCCGCCCGTGCTGCGGTCCTCGAAATAGGCCAGTTCCAGATTCTGCACATGCTGGTAGGTTTCGGTGCGCAGATCATGCTGGATGGTTTGGGCCAGATTGCGCCAGGCGGTGGCGTAGGCATACTCGAAGACTGACTCGAAGCCCCAGATGATGCCGGTGAGGATGGCCAAGGCGATGAGCTGGTGATTGACATCGACCACGCCCATCTGAGCCAAAAAGGAACTCTCACGCTGCACCACGACATCGACGGCGGCACCAATGAGCAAGGGCGGTGCCAGATCGAACAGCTTGTTCATCACCGAATACACCGCCGCCAGGATCACCCGCCGGCGGTGGCGATGCGTGAAGCGCCATAAGCGCGGCAGAGGTGGGGAAGCGCTGACTGGGGAAGGTGGCATGGGGCAGATGTTAACGGCTGGGGAGAGAGGAGATGGAGGGGGCGCCGACTCGTGCGGGCGTAGCGTAAACGCGCAGACCGTTGCGTCGTACATAACCAATGAGGGTGATCGTCCATGCCTGCGCCAGACGCACCGAGTGACTGGTGGGCGAGGTGCGGCCACCACAGGCACGCCCATCTTGGCTGCCTTGCCCAGCATTTCTGAGCTCACCCGGCCTGTGGTGACGATAATGCAACCCTCAGTATCGATGCCGGCTTGCAGGGCTTTCCCCCACAGCTTGTCCAGCGTATTGTGTCGGCCCACATCCTCGGCGATGAGCAGGATTTCAGCGGCTGTGCAGAGGGCCGAGGCATGGATGCCGCGGGTGACTGGATACAGGGTAGCTTTATCCTGCAGCTCGAAGGTGCGCTGGATGATATGCTCTGGGGCGAAGGTCTCAGCGATGGGCAGGGGCTGGCGCTGCGCTGTGAGATCATCGAAGGTGAGCCCGCCGCCGCAGCCGGATGTCTTGATGCTGGTCCGGGGCAGGGCAAAACTTTTGTGCAGCCACACATCTACGCACGTGCGGTTTTCCGAAAGGGTCAGGCTGGCAATATCGTGCAGGCCGTCGATAAAACCCTCGGAGCGCAAAAAACCCAGTGCCAGGGCTTGGGGATGGGTGGGGGTGACCATCAGCGTGGCCAGTTGCTGGCCATTCACATGGATGCACAGGGCGTCTTCGGCGACGACAGCGGCGGTGACAGCACTCCACCGCTGGTTTTCTTTGAGCTGATATTGGACGGGGACAGCACCGGGAATCGGGGTTTGATTCATACAGATGTCGGGATGCAGGGGAACGTTAGGGAGCAGTTGTGTCCTTGAAGTCGGGGATATGGGTGCGTCCCATGTTTTTGGTGGCGTGTGTTGG
>JAADGC010000066.1:0-17281 GCA_013152585.1 Chloroflexota bacterium | reverse complement strand
CGCATCCGTGATGCGCCGCAGGCCACCTCCAACCTTACGCCCAAATTCCTGGGACGCACCCCGGGGATCTTGGCAACGGGGTGTATGTCGAAGTTCCTATGGCATGTGTGGAAAGGGAGTGTCTGTTGCCATTATGGCAGCAAAATCAAGACGGGTTTGTGGGCTGGGTTGCTGTTGGCGGGGCGGTCTTGTGTTTGCGGAGGTGATAGGGCACATCCACCACGGCCACATCTTCGTAGCCGCGCAGGCGCATACGCAGGATGTTGGCGGTCTGGTTGTGGAGCAGGTTGGCCCAGAAGGAGCCGGGGATGAATTCGGGCACGATGACCGTGACGATCTCACCGGGGAATTCCTCACGGGTGACATGAGCGATGTAATCGACCAGCGGCGTGAGGATGTCGCGATAATCGTAATCGATGATATTCAGCTCGCAACTATCCGTGACGTCCGGGAAGCGATTCCAGCGACGTAGCAGGCGTTCTTTTTGTTCGGGAGATGTGACGATGGATATTGCCCGTATGTTGGGTGAGAATTGCTTGGCATAACGAATCGCCCGCAGGGTGCCGCGGTGAATATCCCCCATGGGGATGATGACCACATCGGCATATTCCCGCATGGTGCTGCTATCAAAATCACGTAACGACAGGCCGGCGGCCACGGTGTCGTAGTGCTTGCGAATGGCGCGGAACAACTGCACCAGCAGCGGAATGGTGACCACGACGATCCAGGCGCCTTCTACAAATTTAGTGAGAATAAGGGCTATAAGCACGAGGCCGGTGACCACCGAACCGAATGCCGGCAGGAAACGCTTCCAAGTGGCGTGGGTCTCGTAATGAATGGTTGTTACCTTGGTCTGGGCGGTTTCACCGGGTTTCAGTTGTTTGATCTTATTGAACAGCTTCACCATGCTGATCTGGGACAGCGTGAAGCCGAGCATGACCCCCAGGGCGTACAGGGGCAGCATGTGGATTTCATTGGCCCGGAAGATGATGACGATGATGGAGGCGAGGAAAGCCAGCATGAGAATGCCGGAGTTATAAACCAGACGATCTCCCCGGTTTTGTACCCAGCGGGGCATGAAACCATCGGCAGCCAGGAATGATCCCACGCGGGGGAAGTCCTGGAAGCCTGTGTTGGCGGCCAGGATCAAGATCAGCATCGTAAAGAGCTGCACCCAGCCATAGATGAAGTCGGCGCCGGGCACGCCATTGGTGACTGCGTGTGCCATCTGCGACAAAATACTTTCGCTCTCGATGGGCACCAGGCCCACATGGGTGGCCACAAATGTGATGCCCAGGAACAGGGTCATGGCGGTAATCCCCATGGCAATCATGGTGGTGGCGGCGTTCTTCGATTCTGGCGGCTTAAAGGCGGCAACGCCATCGCTAATCGCCTCGATGCCGGTCAGGGCCGTACAGCCGGCTGCAAAGGCCCGCAAGATCAGCCAAATATAGAGGAATTGACTGATTTGGCCGGTGGACTGGGCGAGTTCGGATGTGTGGGATGGAAGAACAGGGGCGGCGGCGCCGAACACGCCGAAGATACGCACCAGCCCCAGCACTATGATCACCAGCACCCCGACAACGAAGGCGTAGGTGGGCAAGGCAAAAATCGTGCCACTTTCGCGCATTCCCCGCAGGTTGATCCACGTGAGCAGAAGGATGGCGAGGAGGGCCAGTCCCACACTGTAGGGGAGCAAGGAGGGGATAGCCGACGTGACGGCACGTATCCCGGCCGATACAGATACCGACACCGTCAGCACGTAATCGATCATGAGGGCGGCCGCAGCAAACAGCGATGGCAAGGTGCCCAAATTGTCTTTAGTGACAATGTAGGCGCCGCCGCCCTTGGGATAATGGAGGATGGTCTGGGTGTAGCTGAACACCACCAGCAAGACCAATGCCATGACAGCCAGTCCCACGGGCAAGGTGATACGCAGCGCCCCGGCGCCCATCAGCACCAGCACGCTCATGATTGCTTCGGTGGCGTAGGCGTTACTACTGATGGGGTCAGAGGCGAAAATAGCCAGCGCCCGCACTTTGTCCAGGCGTTCATGGATTTCGGCGCGGGTGGGGAAAGGTTCTCCAATCAGGATGCGTTTGATACGTTGCGAAGTGATTGCCATCAAAACTCCTTACATTTTCAGGTAAAAGCATGAAAGGATCGACCCTCGCGAGTCGATCCTAATTATTGTATACCGGCAACGGCTGCGGTGCAAAGTCGAGATGCAGCCCAAAAAAATCCCCCGGCAATCCAGGACGCCGGGGGGATTGAGGATGTAAGGGGAAGGGCTAGAAGAGACCCACGACTTTGCCTGTCTCCAGGTCGAGATCGACATCGTAGAAAGCCGGACGCGTGGGCAGGCCGGGCATGGTGCTCATCCTACCCAGGAGCGGGAAGAGGAATCCGGCGCCTACACTGGCACGGATTGCCCGCACGGGCACCACAAAGCCTTTGGGGGCTCCCTTCAGGGTCGGGTCATGGCTGAGGCTGAGATGGGTCTTGGCCATGCAGATGGGGAGGTTGTCGAGGCCCAGGCGATTGTAGAGCTCAATCTGTTTTTCGGCTTCGGGCGAGAATTCGACTCCATCGGCGCCGTAGATATGTGTGGCGATGGTGGCGATCTTCTCTTTGATCCCCATGTCCAACGGATAGAGGAACCGGAAGTTGCTGGGTATATTGGCGGCGGCAATGACAGCTTTGCCCAGCTCGACGGCGCCGGCGCCCCCATCAGCCCAGTGATTCGACATCACAGCATCTTCGGCGCCCGTTTCTTTGGCGATACGGCGCACCAGATCGACTTCGGCGTCGGTGTCATTCGTGAAACGGTTGACGGCTACGACCACAGGAATTCCGAAGCTCAGGGCGTTTTTGATGTGCACCCGCAGGTTGGCACAGCCTTTTTCCAGGAGCTCCAGGTTTTCTTCGGTGTACGTGGGATCCAACGGCCGCCCAGCGACGACTTTGGGGCCGCCCCCGTGCATCTTCAGAGCCCGAATCGTGGCTACGAGTACCACCACATTGGGGACGAGCCCACTGGCGCGGCATTTGATGTTGAAGAACTTCTCCATGCCGATGTCGGCGCCAAAGCCCGCCTCGGTGAGCACAAAACCATTGGGGCCAACGAGTTTGAGGGCGATTTGATCGGCGATGATGGAGGAGTTGCCATGGGCGATGTTGGCGAAGGGGCCAGCGTGCACAAAGGCAGGGGTGCCTTCGAGGGTCTGCATGAGGTTGGGTTTGATAGCGTCTTTCATCAGCACGGTGAGTGCACCCCCCATGCCCAAGTCATCGGCGGTAATGGGTTCGCCGGCTTTGCTGGTGCCAATGATCATGTCGCCCAGGCGCCGGCGCATGTCTGCCAGGCTGGTCGTCAAGGCCAGGATGGCCATGATTTCGCTGGCCACGGTGATATCAAAACCGGTCTCGCGTTCGAACTTTTCGGCTGGGCCCCGACCAATGGTGATGCCGCGCAGGTAGCGGTCGTTGGTGTCGATCACCCGGCGCCAGGTGATGCTGTCGGGATCGATGTCGAGGCGCACGAAACGGCTGCGTTCTTCCGTGGTGAGTTCGTTGGGATCTGTTTTGTCGATCCCCAGCTTTTGCAGCCGCCGCAACATGACAGGGGCGAATTTGCGATGGCCCTGTTTGTCGGGGGGGCACAGGCGGTTGAACAGGGATTCATCCGACTGGTATGATTCGTGGTGCATACGGGTGTCGATGGCAGCGGCCAGCAGGTTGTTGGACGCCGTGATGGCGTGAATGTCACCCGTCAGATGCAGATTGAAGTCTTCCATGGGGATGATCTGGCTGTAGCCGCCGCCAGCAGCACCGCCTTTGATGCCAAAGGTGGGGCCCTGGCTGGGCTGGCGGATGCAGGTCATCACTTTTTGGCCCAGATGGGCGCCCAGCGCCTGCGACAGGCCCACGGTTGTAGTGGTTTTGCCTTCGCCCAGGGGGGTGGGGGTAATGGCAGTGATCAGCACGTACTTGCCATCGGGAAGATCGGCCAGGCGGTCGCGTACCGACAGGGTGACCTTGGCTTTTTTGTTGCCGTAAAGCTCCAGCTCTTCGGGCAAAATTCCGATTTCTTCGGCAATTTGCGTAATGGGCAGGGGTTCAATGGATTGGGCGATATCAATATCGCTGGGAACAGGACGTTTGAGTTCAGTCAGTTTGTGTGACATGCCTTGCACTCCTTTGTGAATTAGTGAAACACGCGTCAGAGGGTGAGTTGACAAAAAATAAACAGATGCACCTCGTCAGATCTGACGGGGGTCATCTGCCTGGGGAGAACCGGGGTCGAGAGTCGCTGCAGAGCACATTGCGTTTGGTGAGGCGTCGGAGTCGGATGCATTTCGAGGGATGCTTCACAAGGATAGAATATAACGCTCAAATACACAAATTTACATACCTGATATATAAGTTCGGGCAGAGCTGTGGTTAGCTTTGGCGTCGGCCGCGTGCGGTTCGCCGTCGTCGGGCCCGGGCCGGGGGCACGGGGTGTTGACCGGCCACCGGCAGAATGTCTTGGAGATGGGGAAAGGCATCTCTTTGGTGGGGGATGTGGATGGCGCGCACGAATTCGTCCTGGAATTCGGGATCGACGGCGGTTTCGATGTAATGCACCCAGGGTGCCACCTGTTCGGCTTCCCGGCGCTTGTGGCGATTGAGCAGGGCGATACGGGCGCCATCACCGGCGGCGTTGCCCACGGCATGGACCTTGTCCAGCTCGCAGTCGGGAATCAGGCCCAACACCATGGCGTGTTGGGGATCGATGGTGCTGCCAAAGGCACCGGCCAGGGTGATGCGGTCGATGTGGGTGATGCCGGCCCGTTTCATCAGCAATTTGGCACCGGCATAGAGGGCGGCTTTGGCCAATTGGATGGCGCGTACATCTTCGTGGGTGACGAGAATGGCTTCACCGCTGGCGCTTTGCTCGGGGGTGGCCAGGATGTACGCCCCCCGCGCCCCCTCCCACACCAAGCGTTCACTGGCGATAGCGCTATTAAAACGGCCGTCAGGCAACAACAGTCCTTGCAGATAAAGTTCGGCGATGACTTCGATAATGCCGGAACCACAGATGCCCGCGACCAGGTGCTGGGGCGGTGTGTCATGCCAGGTATCGCACCAGCGTTCTTCGCCAATGACGCGAAAGCGGGGGATTTTGGTGACGGCGTCGATACGCACACGCTCGATAGCGCCGGGTGCGGCCCGCATGCCAAACTGGATCTGGGCGCCCTCGAAGGCGGGGCCGGTGGGGCTGGAGGCGCTGTACATCCCGTTTTTATTGCCCAGCAGGATCTCGGCATTGGTGCCCACATCGACGATCAGCACGACCTCGTCATCTTGCTGATAAGGCGCCTCGGCAATCAGCACCCCCACATTGTCTGCGCCCACATGCCCGGCTTCGGCTGGCATGATCATGACATGAGCGCCGGGATGGAGATGCAGGTTCAGGTCGCGCGCCCGCAGGTCCATGCCTTCGCGGCGTGCCAGGGCAAAGGGAGCCTCTCCCAGCTCGACGGGATTGATGCCGAGGAGAATGTGAATCATGGTGGTGTTGCCCACGAACACAGCATCGACGATTTGCCGGCGGCGGATTTTGGCCTGCCGCGCCGCCTGGGCGCCCAGGCGGTTGATGGTATCGATGACGGCGTCGTGCATTTTTTGCAGGCCATGACGATGGGCGGTCGCATACGAGATGCGGCTCATCAGGTCTTCGCCATACGCCACCTGCGGATTCATGGCCGCTGCCGTGGCCAGCAGGGCGCCGGTGCGCAGATCGCACAGATACGCGGCCACGGTCGTGCTGCCAATATCGACGGCCAGCCCGTAGACTCCCTCCACATAACCGGCTTGTACGTCGATGACTTCGCTCTCGCTGTACACGGTAACGGTGACGGCCCAATTGTCGTGGCGGAGCGCACTTTGTAGTTTTTGCAAGGCAGGCAGATCGATTTCCAGATTTTGTAAACGCCATTGTTCTGCCAGCGCATCCTGCAGACGACCCCAATCGCCCCGATGTTCACCCAACTGGGCGGCGTCGACTTCGACATACACCTGGCGCACGGTGGGCGCCACTTCAATCACACGCTCGCCGGCCGATTTGCGGATGATCTGTTTCTGGGCTCGACTTTCTGCGGGCACAAAAGCCAATACATCGCCCCAAACGCGGGCATTGCAGGCCAGACGCATGTTTTCATCGTCCGCCTGACGCAGCCAGGCTTCTTCTGCGGCCGTGGGCGCTGAGAGATGCTGTTGGCTGCTGACGATGCCGTGCTTGCTGAAGGCGCCTTCTTCGATGCGGACTTTGCACTTGCCGCAGGTCAGACGTCCTCCGCAAATGCTCTCGATTTCCACGCCCATGTGGCGGGCGGCCTCGAGCAGGGTGGTGCCGCTCGCTACATGGCGACGTCGTCCGGATGGCATGAAGATGACATAAGGATCGGCAGACGGGGGTAGGGGGCTTGGCATGGGTGATGTAAGCGTGATCACAAAAAAGCACCCAGCCCCATCATGAGGTGCTGGGCCTGCTTATGCGAAAGGGGGAGGAAGACGGGGGTGTGAAACCGGACGTCAATCGTCGTCTGCGGAGGGTGTTCCCTCGTCGTCTGCGGAGGGCGTTTCCTCGTCGTCTGCGGAGAGCGTTTCCTCGTCATCTGCCGGGGGCGTTTCCTCGGCGGCTGGAGATGGTTCCTCGACGGCGGCTGGCTTTAGGGCCTCGGCGGTTTGCTGCCAGTCGATGGAGGGATACTGCTCTTCGACCAGGGCGATAACTGCCTCAGCGATGTCTTCCAACGAGCCTTCTTCGTCATCGATTTGGATGTCAGTAGCGTCGCCCCAATGGAAGCCGGTGGAATATTCGTCGGAGCCGGTGAGATTGGCGGCCATGGCGGCAGCGTCAATCGCATTCAGGAATCGTTGGGGCAGCGGTTTGCTGATGCGTTCGCCGTCTGTGCGCACGCGAATCTGGGCCGGAATGTCGTGCCAGTACATGATTTGGTAAGTGGCCATGGTTTGCCTCGAATCAGGGGAAAAGCGGGGTGTGTTTGATGCTGCTCTAAGGTACACGAAACCGGAAATGAAGTCAAGATAGGGGTGAGAGGGGGGTGAATTGCGCACGACACACCCCCGAGACGCGATTGAACCCTGGAAGTCTGCTTTGGCCGGGCCGAAAAGTGCTCCCGCGAAGGAAAAGTGGATGGTGACGAGTGGTTGGTGGATAGAAAAACGTTGGCGTTATAGATCAGCGTCTGTCCGGCACCAGATTTCAGGGCAGCGGCAGGGCCGTGCTGGCCTTGACTTCGCTCAGTACCAGGTTGGTGTAGACATGCGCCACACCGGGCGTGGGCGTCAGTGTTTGCACCAAAAAACGCTCCAAATCCTCACGATTGCGCACCACGACTTTCAGCAAATAGTCGAAATCACCTGTGACGAAATAGCAGGCCAGAACCTCTGGCATTTGCTGCACGGCCTGGCGAAATTGCTCGACCGACTGCGTCTGGTGCTTCTCCAGGCTGACGCGCACAAAACAGAGCATATCATAGCCCACTTTTTCTCGATCCAGGAGGGCCACATACTGCCGCACCAGACCGCGCTTTTCCAGGCGCCGACGGCGTGCATACGCCGCGGGTTGCGATAGGTTGATGCGCCGCGCCAGGTCGACATTGCTGATGCGGCCATCCTCCTGTAAAATCTTCAGCATTTCTCTGTCCAACTCGTCAAGAGCTGGTGAATCGTGTGGATTAGGCATGGTGCTGGGAATACAAAAAGTGTGAGGAGGTTACAGCCGGGCAAAGCGAGCCTGGAAGAAGCGCAGATACGCGGGCTCATAAACCATCTTCAGGCCACGCATCTGCTCCCGCATATCATAGACGGCCTTCACCGACTCGGCGGTGACATCCATGTGTGCCTGAGTATACACGCGGCGAGGGATGGCCAGCCGTACTAATTCTAGCTTGGGATGGCGATGTTCGCCAGTTTTGGGATCGCGCCCGGCGCTGACAATGCCCCTTTCCATGGCGCGAAGACCCGAGTCGAGGTAGAGTTCGGCTGTCAGGGTTTGGGCGGGGAACTGATCCTGAGGAATATGGGGGTAAATTCGCCGGGCATCCAAAAAGACGGCATGCCCCCCCACAGGACGCACAATGGGGATGCCCCAATCGCTGAGCAGTTCGCCCAGGTACCGCACCTGCCCGATGCGGGCACGGAGATGGTCGTCGTGCAGCGATTCCTCGATGCCGATGGCCAGGGCCTCCATGTCGCGACCGGCCATGCCGCCGTACGTGTGCAGCCCTTCGTACACCACGACCATATTGCGTGCCTTGTCAAAGATTTCCTCGTCGTTCACGGCCAGCCAGCCGCCGATACTCACCATGCTATCCTTTTTGGCGCTCATCCAGGCGCCGTCGGTGGTGTCACAGAACTCCTTGAATATCTCGGCCACCGGTTTATCGGCATAGCCCTCCTCGCGCTCCTGAATGAAGTAAGCGTTCTCGGCCATGCGCGTGGCATCCAGATAGAGGCGAATCCCATAGCGGTCGCACAACCGGCGCAACGCCTTCACATTGGCCATACTCACGGGCTGTCCCCCGGCCATATTGACAGTTCCGGCCAGGCTGACATAGGGAATTTTCTCGGCGCCCACCTTGTCAATCAGTGCCTGAAGTTTATCGAGATCGACATTGCCTTTGAATGGATGCTCGCTAATGGGATCATGGGCTTCGTCGATGATCACATCCACAAAAGTGCCACCCGCCAACTCCTGATGAAGACGCGTGGTGGTAAAGTACATGTTCCCGGGGATGAAATCACCCGGCTTGATCACGATCTGGCTGATCAAATGCTCGGCCCCGCGTCCCTGGTGGGTGGGAACCATGTACTTGTAGCCATAATAGGTGCGTACCGCCTCTTCCAGGTGATAGAAATTGCGGCTGCCCGCATAGGCCTCGTCTCCGAGCATCAACCCTGCCAACTGGCGGTCACTCATGGCGCCGGTGCCACTATCGGTGAGTAGATCGATGGTGACATCTTCGGAACGCAAAAGAAAGGTGTTGTAGCCAGCCTCCGCAATCGCCCGCTGGCGCTCTGCGCTGGATGTCATGTGGATTGGCTCGACGATTTTAATCTTCCAGGGTTCGGCCCACGAGCGGCGGCCAAACTGCTGCCCCATGGTTTTGGGGATCATTGGTTCAGACATGATGTCTCTCCTCAAGAGCGTAGATTCGCTGGCAATGGCGCCAGGAAGGACAGGCCTGACGCGCAGGTTGCAAAACTATTCTAAGGCTTATCCGGCATTTTATCAATGGTTCTTTGACGCGTTCTGATAAAATACGAAGTTTCAACGACGATTGTATCGGAACACCTATAAATCTTCTGACAGCACTCCCCATTTGGCTCTGCTACAAAAGAATCCACCCGACGATTTGAATCGAGACCCCACGAAATCCCAAAGAGTCAAATCTGACCGCCTTATCGGCGTTTGCTTCTTGGGTGTTTGCGGCGAAGTACGGTTTTTTTGACACGAATTACCCGAATTTTACGAATTATTTGCCAAACTTTGTCTCTTCTCAAGACGTAGGGGCAGGCCTTGCGCCTGCCTGGCGGGGCGACCGCAAGGGGGGCGACCCACCGTATTGAGAAGTTGCCATGGGTGTTTACACACCACATAATGACGAATATAGGGTAGTGGCCGCCGCATCACGGATGCGGCTGGGCGCGATAGGGGCATGTGCCGCGTCGCGTTTAGCCCGGCCTTTTCCCCTTTGCGCCCTTGCGAGAGATCTGTTTTCGAAGCAGCCAACCCGTAAACCGGAACACCAGGTGTTGATCAGCGCCGGGCAGAACCGGCCTGGTCACCTGGTGGTCCGATTGACGGGTCATCCTTGTAGCTGTGTTTACATGATTACTGGCCGGGCGTCGCCTGCGGCTCGGGCGTGGGTGCCAGAATGAAATCCGCGGCGGCTTTGGTCACGAAATCCTCGACCGCGAAGGGCGCCACCTGCACGTAATAGGGCGAGCCCGAGAATTTGACGAAGTAACCGTTGTCGGCAGCGTCTTTGGCGCCGATCTGCAATTCGAAATCCTGGGCATCGGCATCCGCGGGATGCAAGGTCCAGCGCAACACCGCTTGCGGCTGGTCCAGGCCATAGCTGGCATCGGGCTGCGTGCCCAGGGGCTGCAGCATACTCAGCGAGGTGAGACGCGTGATCAGCGAAGACAGTTGGGCGCTGTCAGTCGGCTGGTCGGGGCCCAGTTCCTGCACCACCCAATCGCCGTTCTCATCCCGACCAAAGGTCATTTTCCCCTGTGCGTTCTCGACCGTCACCTGCGTGATGTCGGCCGCAGCCTGGCTGATGAGCTGGGCGTCGATGTAGGCCGAAGCCTGGGGGCTGGCGTCGAAGCTGCTGAGCTCGTTGGTGAGATACACCTCGTTCTGACCATCCAGGCGGAAGTGCATGCTGCTCATCGTGGGCGAAGAGCCCAGATAGAGCACGTGCGATGTTCCATCCTGGCTACGAAACTCCACCCGGCGCACGAAATCATCCGCCGCCACCTGCAAACGTTTGTGGCTGGCCGCGGTTTGCGTCACCAGGCGGTTGTTTTGCAGCTTAAGTAATTTCTCCAGTAAAGCACTCACCTTGTCGGCGCGGGCGGGGAAGTTGTCGGCGGTGGGAAGCACCCAGGCGCCGGCCTGTTTCTGCAGTTGCACTTGGTTGCCGGTGTTATCCGCGACTTGAATGGCGACGATGTCGTCGGTTGTGATGTCTGTGAAAATGGGGCCGCCCACGGCCTGCGTACTGCGGGGCCAGAACACCACGGCCACCAGCAGCAGTTGCAGCACCACCAGGGCTGCCAACACTTGGTTGCGTCGATTAAACATCATCAAGCCTCCTTCTTGCCTGTGTGCGGGTCTGTGATGGGCAAAGGCTGTTCGCTGCGGCGGCGGATATTCCAGATCAGGCCGATCGCGGCCAGTGCCATCAGTGCCACGAGGTAATTCAGAATCTCCCAGAATGACTGATCGCTTTCCTGCAATGGCTGCAGGATGCGGGTTTGGGCGCCGCGGGTGCGAATTCCCAGCAGATCCAGGTCTTCCACCGACCAGTCGACTGCATTTTGCGCAAAGGTCAGGCTGTTGCGATAGCGGTCGGGCTGCAGGTTGGAGGAGATATTGAAGATCACGTCATCCAGGAACTCGCTGCTGCCCACCACGACCAAACGCGCCGTCTCGGGCGAGGTATCGAGCTGCCCCACTTGCAGATTGGGGTCCAGGGTCTGGCCTGCGGCAGGCTGCAGTTCCTTGCCTTTGAAATAGCTGTCGAAGCTGCCCTGGATGGAGACGGCCAGCGTATGGGCGCCGGTATCGCCTTCCACCGGGAAGCCGAGGCGCGGGTATTGATCGACGTTAGGGGTGATGTCTGTGTTGGTGCGCAGCCACGAGCCCTTGCTGGAATGCAGTAGTTCCGTCACCTTGCGATTGGTATTTTCATCCACCTGCAAAGGCGAGGCCCAGTTCACGGTGATGGCGGGCAGGTTGGAGACGATGGGGCTGTCTTTGGCCATGGCATCGGGACGCACATCGACGAAGAAGGGATAATCCAGAGCCCGGATTTCCTGTACCGGCTGGCCATTTACCATGCGGGTGGTGGGCATGGGGAAGGGTTCGTTCTGCGGGTCCATCACCAGGCTTTGCTGCACGGTAACGCCATACTGCTTGAGCAGGTCCTGCACGCCGTCGCTGACGGGGTCCAGGGCCAGGGTGCCTGACATCCGATCCAGGCGCAGGGTGTAATTGCCCGCAGACATGATCACGGCCCCTCCCCGCATCAGATACTGGTCGATGGCGTAGCGCTCGACATCGCTGAAGCCCTTGGGGGCGATAACGATCAGCACGTCGACATCAGACTGCACCCGGCCCGTGCTCAGATCCACATCCCGCACTTCGTACTCGTCCTGCAAGGCCTGGCGCACGGCGCGATAGGTGGAGAGCGGCTGCTGCATGTTGCCGAACATGTCGGGTGTGGGTGTTTCCGGCGGGCTCCACACGCCCACCACCTTCAAAAAGCCGCTGGAACTGCGTTTGAGGCCGGATTCGATGGCCGACTTCACATCCGCCTCGGCCACGGCCCCGCCCGGGTACACGACTTGCGCCGCGCCGCCCGCTTGCAACACCATGTTCAGGTAGTAGGTATCGGGTGAAAACAGGGAGACGGCGTAGGGCTGGATTTGGTAGGAATCGTAAAGCTGTTTGGGGGTGATGGGGCTGTTCGGGGCCGTGGGATCGATTTCCTTGAAGGTGAATTTGCCGTTGGATTGGGCGGCAATGTCGTTGGCCACCTGGCGGATGGTCTGCGGCGCGTTTTGCAGCTCTTGCGGCAGGCTGTTCGGGGTGACATAAAGTGTCAGTTGCGCCGGTTGATCCAGGGCTGCCAATACGGCGTCGATGCTCTGGAAGCCGTAGACTACTTTTTTCACGGCTTTGGTCAGATCATATTCCAGATTGCGGAAATGCACATCGGGCGTGCCATCGCGCCGGGGCACCACCTCGATCAGGTCCTGGAAGTTGAGTACCGTGCTCTTGTCGCCATAGCGAACGAGGATGTCGAAATAGGAATTGATCACCGAGGTCTCGTAGCGGCCCGCCTGCCGGAAGGGTGTGGGACGGATGCCGTAGGTCTGGTTGGCCTCGGCCTCGAGATCGGGGTGTTTGGCGGGGTCGATCACCTCGGCCTTGACCTTGCCATGCGAGGCGATCTCGTACTCGCGCAGCATGTCGGCCACGGTGGGGGCCAGCGGCGCCAGCAGGGGGTGGGTTTTTTCGCTGATGTAGGCCCGAATCAGTAAGGGTTCGCTGAGGTTGCCGAGGATATCTTTGGTGGGTTGCGAGAGGCTGTATTCGCGATCCTGGGTCACGTCCAGGCGCAGACTGTTGAGCGGGTATAGCCACACGTTGAGCAAGATTAGGTTGGCGCCCACCAGAGCCACGCCAAGCAGCATGGCCCCGCGATAGCGGCGGGTGTTATCGCCCAGGCTCCAGCGTTTTGAGTCCAGCGAGACCACGTTCAACAGCAGGAAGAGGGCCGTGAGCGAGCCATAGTACACCAGGTCCCGCACATCGATCACACCCCGTTCGATGCTCTCGAAACGGCTACCAGCGCCCAGCGCCCGCAGCACGTTGCCCACATCTCTGCCAAAGAAATCGACCAGCGTACTGGACCCCACCACATAAAAAGCGCCGCCCACCAAAGCCGTGAGCATCAGCGCCACCAGGGGATTATCGGTACGCGAGCTAAGGAACAGGCCGATGGCGGTGTAGGCGGCAGCCAGCAGCAGCGCTGCCAAGTAGCCGCCGAACACCGGGCCCCAGTCCAGATTGCCCAAAATGGCCACGGTGATGGGCAGGAACAGGGTGAGGGCCAGCGATACAACCACCAGCATCATCACGGCCAGGAATTTGCCCAGCACCAGTTGCCAGCCGCTGACGGGCAGGGTGAGCAGGATTTCCAGGGCGCCGCTCTGTTCTTCGTCGCTCCATTGGCGCATGGTGAGGGCGGCCACCAGGAAGATGAGCAGCAGCGGCATACTGCGGAACATGGGTCGTACATCGGCGATGCCGCGGGCGAAGAAGGTGTCGACCCAGAAAAACGAGAACAGGGTGGCGGCCAGAAAGGCGCCCACGAAGATCAGGGCCATGGGCGAGCTGAAATACGACGTCACCTCTTTACGTGTGATTGCCAAAGTTTGCTTCATTATGTTTCTCCCATTACGCCGTTGTCGCCAATTCATTGAAGACGGTTTCCAGAGTGCGCACATCCCGACGCAATTCGCGCACAGGCCAATCGTGCTGCCGGGCCAGGGCGAAGACGGCTGTCGGTAGCTCGTCGGCGCCATCTTTGGCTGTTACCCGATAAGCGGGGAAGCCATCGCTCGAGCGCTCTTCTTGCACCGAGCCGACCTCATGCATCTGCTGCAGTGCCTTCTTAATGGCGGGTGCTGCTTCCTGCAACACGAGCACGACATTGGCCGTGGCTGCCAACTCGGCCAGTTTGGCATCGGCCCGCACTTCGCCGTGCATGAGGATGATCACCCGGTCGCACACCTGCTCCACTTCGGGCAGGATGTGGGTGGAAAGGAGAATGGTACTGTGTTGGGCCAGGCGGCGGATGAGATGGCGGATTTCGATGATCTGGGTGGGGTCCAGGCCCACGGTGGGTTCATCGAGGATCAGCAATTGCGGTTGGTGCAGGATGGCCTGGGCAATACCCACGCGCTGGCGATAGCCCTTGCTGAGCTGGCCGATGGGTCGGATGAGCATGTCTTCCAGGCCGGTGGCGTACACTGCCTCGCCGATGCGTTCGAGTTGTGCTCCCGGGGGGATCTGGCGAAGTTCGGCCATCATTTTCAGGTAGCCCTGCACCGACAGATCGTGATACACGGGCGCGTTTTCGGGCAGATAGCCGATCAGGGCCTGCACGTCTTGCCGCTGGGTGAGCACGTCCATGTCTTGGATGTGGGCGTCGCCGCCATCTGGCTGCAAGCGTCCGGTCAAGATCTTCATGAGCGTGGTTTTTCCGGCGCCATTGGGCCCCAATAATCCCACGATCTCGCCAGACTCGATGCTGAACGAGACTTCGTGTAACGCCCGAATTGCGCCGTACGACTTGGACAACTTGGATACTTTGATCATAAGCTCTTACTCCTGTTGATAGATGTTGTCCGCCTATCAATGGCAACGGCCCGACTCCTGATCTCTGTTTTTATCAGGAAGACAGTTGCCGATGTCGTTGACAGAACACGGGCACAGACACATTATTTTAGGCACCTTGGGCCGAGAGAGCAACATTTGGGGGGAGAGTGATCAGTTATCGGTGATCAGTTATCAGTCCTCGCATTCACCTTACGCCCAGCCGCATCCGTGTGTGGCACCATGACAAAAGTTTTCATCGACAGCACAATCAGTTTTTCCGCCTTACCAACCCAGCTCCACCTCTTATCTGCAACACGCTTCAGTCTGGCGACGACCATCGACCAAGGACGGAGGACTAACGACTACCCCTCCGCCGATGTCCGTTTATGTCGTTTGGCCGACAATTCTACCGGCTTTTTGCGCCCATCCAGCAGGTGCAGAATCGCCAGAAGGGGATGGCGGCGCAACATGCGCGGGCCGGCATAGCGCATCACCTTCCGTGTGCGCTCCCGCATTTCTTGTTGATAGCAGTGAATGGGGCAGTTGGCGCAGGTGGTTTTGTCTTCCTGGAAAGGGCATTTCTCCAGGCGGGCGAAGGCGTAATCCTGCAATTCCTGGCATTCGCTGCACAACGCGTCCTTGCTGCCATGGTGGTCATGACAGTAGATGTGCATCATCACCGCGATGGTCTTGTATTCACGTCGTATGCGCGGGTGGAGGGGGTCAGGACTCATGGTGGGGTGTGGAATCAGCCAGGGTAGGGAGTCGGAGTGACTTTGGCCATGATGGTGGCTTCCTGGGTGGCGATTTCGTTCTGTACCCGGGCCACGACTTCGGCCAGCGGCACCAGCGTGAGATCTTTGGCAGTGCGGGCTTTTATTTCTACGCCGCCTTTTTTGAGCGAGCGGCCGCCCACGGTGAGGCGAATGGGCACGCCAATGAGGTCGGCATCATTGAATTTGACGCCAGGGCTTTCGTTGCGATTGTCATACAGTACCTCGATGCCGGCTGCCTGCAAATCGCTATAGAGCTGCTCGGCAACTTCGAAGCCGCCGCGCAGGGCCACCAGATGCACCTGGAAGGGGGCCACGGTAATCGGCCAGCAGAGGCCGTAGTTGTCATTGTATTTTTCGGCAATGCAGGCCAGCAAACGACCGCTGCCGATGCCATACGAGCCCATGATCACGGGCTGGGCCTTGCCGTTCTTATCGAGGAAGGTGGCGCCCATGGCGGCGCTGTAACGCGTGCCGAGCTTGAAGATGTTGCCCACTTCCACCCCGCGGGAAGTGCGCAGCGTTGCTCCGCACTCGGGGCAGGCGTGACCCTCTTCGACCGCCACGATGTCGGTGACGATGCCGGCGGTGAAATCACGGCCATAGTTGACATTCAGGTAGTGATAACCATCTTCATTGGCGCCCGCCACCAGATTGGGGGATTGCGCCACGAGATCGTCAATCACGATCAGCACATCTTCTTTGATCCCCACCGGCGAACCGTATCCAGGCGAAGCGCCGATGGCCCGAATCTCTTCTTCGTGCGCAGGGCGCAGGGCCTTGGCCTTGACCGCATTGGTGAGCTTGGTCTCGTTCATATCCATGTCGCCGCGCACCACCGCAAAGACGAACTTCTCCACATCGGCCTGGTCCTCGCTGACCGTGGCTACCAGGAAAACGGCTTTAGCAGTTTTGGATTCGGGAATGCCCAAAAAGGCGGCCAGATCGGCGATGGTCTTGGTGCCGGGCGTGGCCACTTTTTCCAACGGCAGCGTTTCTTCGGCGGGGGAGGTAGGCTTTTGGAAGGTAGCCACCTGGCGGTTGGCGGTGTAACCACAGGCATCGCACAGCACCAGCGTATCCTCGCCAATCGGCGCCAGATACATGAACTCATGCGCTTTCTTGCCCCCCATCATGCCCACATCCGACTCCACGGCGATCACATCGAGGCCACAGCGGTGGAAGATATTGAAATAGGCCTGGTAATGCGCCCGATATTGTTGGTCCAGCCCTTCCCAGTCCGAGTCGAGGCTGTAACTATCTTTCATGGTGAACTCGCGCACGCGGATCAGACCCCCACGCGAGCGCACTTCGTCGCGCCATTTTGTCTGGATGTGGTAGACGAGGGCGGGAAGCTGGCGGTAGGAATGAATGACATTGCGCACGAGATCGGTGACGACCTCCTCATGGGTCATGGCCAGCACCATATCCCGGCCATTGGCATCCTTAAAGCGACCCATCTCCGAGCCAATCTCATACCAGCGGCCGGTTTCTTTCCAGATATCGGCCGGATGTACCACGGGCATGGTCATCTCCTGGCCACCAATGGCGTTGATCTCCTCGCGCATGATATTTTCCAGCCTGGTAAGCATGCGGCGGGCCAGGGGCAGGGCGCTGAAGATCCCGGCGCCCAACTGCCGCACATAACCGGCACGCACCAAAAGCTGATGGCTGACAAATTCAGTGTCGGCCGGCGCCTCACGTAGCGTCTGGCCGAAAAGATGGCTCATCTTCATGGACAATTCCTCAAGGGTTTCATTCGGGGCAAAATTGGATCAAAATGAAAGCCTATTGTAAATCAAGAAGGGGCAAAGCG
>JAADGC010000131.1 GCA_013152585.1 Chloroflexota bacterium | reverse complement strand
TGGCCGCAGGCCTGAAGAGACCGACTTCAGTCGGCTAGATACCGCGCTTGCCGGCGCAGCGCTGGCTGGCCGCTGCTCACGAGCCGTATGTGCGATCTAATGCACTTTGATTTGGGGGTAAGTTACCCACATGAACAATTTTCTTGGTCGGCAGGCCAACCTTCGGCGCCAGCGCCCCAGGTTCGATTCGCAGCCGCCATGGCTGCTTCCATAGTTGGAATGCCTGCCTTCTGTGGGCACTGACCGCACAGACGGATGGGTAGCGGGGATGTACGAAAAATCAAATGGGGCCTGGAGCCCAGTCTGTTCTACCGATTCATTTCTCTATATCATCCTCTTTACGGCGCCTTCACCATTGGCAATTGGGCGAAATCGTCGGCGCTGAGGCCGTCGAAATCCTTGAGGCTGACGTTTTGCGGCGTGTAGTTGCTCAGCGCCTCTTCCTGGCCGGGGCTGAAGTCCGCGGGATAAGCGACATCGATGATGCGGGTGTGGGTGGTGCTGTTTTTGGGAGCTCCCCCCAGGCGCCATTGCTCGGCCCGCACATTCACATCGCGCACGCGCCAGACGCCGCCCGCGGGAAAGCCTTCCTGGCTGAGTACCACGCCCAGGTAACCCCAGGCCTGCGGGTTGAGCTCGGCCGGGGCCACGCCCAGGGCGTCGGCCAGCGTCTGCTTGGGCACACGAATGGTGATGCGGCGCTGGCCGGGATCGCTGAGGATGTTGAGGGTGGCGGCGTCGCCGATTTGCACGGGGTTGGGCTCGTCACCTTGCGGCGGGCCGTACAATCCCGGCGTCCAGCCCTCCGCCCAGATGGCGAAATCCCAGGCCTGGTCCGCGGGGACGGCGGCGTTGCGGCCCGGCAGCAGCTTGCGGGCGCCGCCTTCCACGGCATCGATATACACGTCCAGGGTGTGGATGCCCATGCCGTTGGGCGCACCCCAGTCGTTGTTGAGGGGCCCGGCAAAGGTGAAACGGAAGATAAGATTATTGTCGTCTTCGGCCACATCGAATTGGATGAGATCATATGCTTTGGCGCCAAATACGCTGTCTTTGGGATAAATGTAGCTGCCGGGGCCATGATCATCGCCTTCGGGGTCGGCAACGCTGAGGATGGGCGTGGTGAGACCCAGGTCGGGTACGATCATTTCGCCGGGGCCCTGACCGGGCGCCACCTGCATGTCGCGGGCTTCGGCTTCGCTGACCACCAGGCGCAGCTTGATGCGATCGCCTGCCGCGGGCTTGCCATAGACGTCGTAGGGCAATGCCGCCTCGATGACGCTGCCGGCCACGCCCACGGGCAGATCGGTGGCCGCTTCCACGTAGGTGCCGTCCTTATCCACCGTGTAATACGTGGCGGTGGCGCTATCGCCTTGCAGATGTACTTCGAGCAGGGCATTGGCGCTGAAGCCCAGCAACGATTGCTCGCTGTTGTTGAGCACAGAGATGCGGCTGAAGGGCTGCTCGTTGCGGGCGCCGGGCTGCGTGAAATAGAAGCCGATGCGCACATCATCGCCCACCGCCGCCCAGGGGCGACGGGCATCGGCGCGCAGATACAGGGTGCCTTTGTCGAAGCCATACCAGATCTGACGGATGACTTGATTGGGATTGGCCTGCACCCCGCCTTCTTCGCTGTAATAGCCGCCCGCGTCCCATTCCCCATCGGCGGCCACGCCGTCGATGTCGGGGGCGATGAGGCCGCTGGGGCTGACCACGGGCGCCTGAGTGCGGGCAGGAATGATGGGCACCTTGAGGAAGGTGGGCACAGGCTTGCCGGCGGCGGTGTACACACGCATGAGCGTGCGCCGGAATTGCTCGTCGAAACTGGCATCGTCGCCGCTGTTTTGGTCGGCGCCGTACCACCAGAACCAATCGCTGCCCTCGGCCGTGTAGATGGCGTCCATCATCTCGGCCCGGGCTTCTTCATCCACCCGAGCAGAGCGGGTGGCCGCGAATTGTCGCACCTTGCCCAGATAGTCCCAGGCGCGATTTTCCTCGGGCTCGCCGATCCAGGTGAGATAATCGGGGCTGACCCAGCTACCGGGCCACAGATGATCCAGCACGGGCTGCTCGGGGAATTGGGCGATGTAGGCGCTGGGGGTGATGGTCTGAATGGTGCCTTTGCGCTGCTCTTCTTGCAGCAGGCGGTACATGTTGTTGAGGAAGTCCTTGCCATCGTTGGCGTAATTTTCCCAGGCATTCTCGCCGTCGAGGATGACGCTGACGAGATGTGGTCCTTTGGCGCCGCTCAGGCGTAATTGCTCGCGGATGGCCAGGATGCGCCGGACGAAATCTTTGGCGGCGGCGGTGCCGGGCGTGCCGCTGTAGGTAAAGCCCACTTTATCGCTGATCACCTTGTCACGGAACACCACGTAGACCTGGTGTTTGGCGCTTTTGGCAATGTAGGGGCGATAGAGAGCATCCGGATCGAGGACGGTCTCGGAGGAATTGCGGGCAAAGCCGCTCTGGCCCAGGCTGTGCGCCAACACTTCTTCGTCCGTGGCGATCCACTGGATGCCTTCTTTGCCGATCATGTTGACGATTTCCTGCGCCACCGCGCCCTCGGGGGGCCACATGCCGCGCGGGGCCCGGCCAAACGTATCCTCATAGAATTGCACGCCCATCTGCACCTGGGCGATGGCGTCAAGCGGATAGCTGAAGCGGGTCGGCAGCTCGATGTCGGGAATGGCGACTCTGGCCAGATCGGTGTCGAAAAGCAGGGGCAGGATGGGATGGAAGAAGGGCGTCATCGTCACTTCGATGCGGCCATCCTCTTGCAGGCGTTTGTGCAGAGGGATGACCTCGGCGATCAGACGATTGTGCTCGCCTAACACGATTTCCTTGTCGGCTTCGGCGAAATCCTGCCCTTTGGCCACGAGGTTGGCCAAAGGTTCTTGCGCCAGCCAGTCGGGATCGGTCCAGGCCAGATTAAACAGCACCTGCAGGTCCAGCCAGGTTTGCGTATCCCAGGCTTTCCACTGATCCCGGACGTCGGCGATCTCCTGATAGCGGGGGAAGCGGGCGATGATCTTGGAGTTGATGTCGAAGAAATGGCGGGCGATGAAGGCTTTTTGCGCGTCCGTCAGCGTCGCCGCGGGCACGAGAGTATGCACGGCGTACAGGTCCTGGGCGCCGGCAGCCAGGTCTTGCAGTTGCCGCAGCAGCGAGGGGGTGAGGTTGAAGGTAACCTGAATATCGGGGTATTTTTCCAGCATGGCGGCCATGTCCACGTAGTCTTTGGCGGCGTGCAGCCGCACCCAGGGCTTCTGGTAGATGCCGGTCTCAGGGTCTTTGAAGTAGATGGGCTGATGCTGGTGCCAGATGATGCTGAGATAAAGGGGGGGCTCGGCCGCCAGGGTGGGTTCGGGTGTGGGGCTGGGTTCAGGCATGGGGATAGGGGTTGCCGTGGGCACGACCGTGATGGCGTTAGCGCCCACGGGCTCGGTCGGGGTAGGGGAAGGGGGGGGGGTAGACTGCCGGCAGGCTACGAGCAACAAGGCCAGCGCCAGTAGCCCTAAAAATGTGAGGCGATATTGCATGTCAAAACTCCACAGGATATTTGGGATCTGGGGTGTCGGTTTATTGTGCCCCAGTGCAGGTC
This sequence comes from Chloroflexota bacterium, assembly GCA_013152585.1. Lineage (GTDB taxonomy): Bacteria > Chloroflexota > Anaerolineae > J102 > J102 > JAADGC01. The sequence continues at coordinate 21,595 of JAADGC010000131.1, read as the reverse complement.
AGAGTGCAAAGCCGAGGGGCATGATGGGTGTGTGTCAAGATTTTGGCTAAGCTTTTGCGGTTCAGTCGCATCTCAGGGAATCTCATCGTGCCCTCCGGGAGGTGGCCAAAAACACTCTATTTGGGCAAAAATGTCCTGGCCACCTCCTGGAGGTCTGAATGGCGTTCCGCCCTGCCTGCAGCCGCTGTAACAGGCCCTCGCTGCTGACAAGATCGGTCGCCCTACGGCGACCACTATCCACACACTTTCTCTTCTTTTCTGCCTCTTTCTCCGCGTTCTCCCGTCTCTCTGCGCCTCGGCGTCAAAAGAATCATTCGCCGTCAACCAATCGACCTTTTTTCCTTTCCCGGCGTTACGACATTCCGGCCAGCTCTGTGTATAATGACGCTGACATTGTCTCATTTTGATCGCTTCCCCCGTAACAGGAGAATACCCGATGATTGGCGGAACATACGGTAAAATATTGCACGTGGATCTGACACGCCGCACAACCTGGATCGAGACACCTCCCGACGAGCTTTATCGGCTTTTGGTGGGTGGGCGGGCGTTGGTGGCTTTTTTGCTTTTGCGCGATCTACCTGCCCATACCGATCCGCTGAGTCCGGACAATTTACTGATTTTTGCGCCCGGCATTTTGCAGGGCTCGAATCTACCGGGGGCTGGCCGGCATGGCGTGGGTGCCAAGTCGCCACTGACCGGGGGGCTGGCCAGCTCGGAGGCAGGAGGCTGGTGGGGACACGAGTTCAAACGAGCGGGGTTTGACGCCCTGGTGGTGCATGGCCGGGCCAACGATCCGCTGTATCTGTGGATCCACGACGGCGAAGTGGCGCTGCGACCGGCGGGGCATTTGTGGGGTCTGACCACCGCAGCCACGGAGGCGGCCATCCATGAGGAATTGGAGGATGATGCCGTGCGGGTGGCGCAGATCGGCCCGGCGGGCGAGCAACTGGTGCGCTACGCGTCCGTGATGCACGATATGAACCGGGCGGCGGGCCGCAATGGCCTGGGGGCGGTGATGGGCTCCAAGAATCTCAAGGCAGTGGCCGTGCGTGGCAGCCTGTCGCCACCGGTGGCAAACCGCAAGCAGGTGAGTGCTGTGGCCAAGTGGTTGGGGGCCAATTTCCGTACGCTGGCGGCATGGGCGGCGGAAGGCAGTGGCCGCGCCACCCAGGATTCCTTGATGAACTGGGGCGAGGTGGGCGGCCTGCCTACCAAGAACTTCAGCCAACCCCTGTTCGAAAACCGCTATCTGCTGAGCGGGGAAAGGAATTACGAGATGTTCCTTAAATCGCGCGATACCTGCCAGGCCTGTCCTATCCGCTGCAAACAAGTTTTCGAACACGATGATCCTGACCCCGACCGGCGCCTCGATCCGGCGTATGGCGGGCCCGAGTATGAAGCCATGGGTGCCTTTGGCTCCATCTGTCTGGTGGATGATAATCTGGCCGTGGCCAAAGCGAACGAACTGGCCAACGCCTACGGCCTCGACACCATCAGTACGGGCGCCAGCATTGGTTTTGTGATGGAGGCTTTCGAGCGCGGCCTGCTGACGGCGGCCGATACCGGCGGCCTGGAGTTCCGCTGGGGCGATGGCGATATTCTGCGCCAGGCCGTGGAACTGATTGCCTATCGGCGGGGCTTTGGCGATGTGATGGCCGAAGGCGTGGCCCGCATGGCGCAGCGCCTGGGCCCGGAGGCCGAGGAATTCAACATCACCGTCAAGGGGCAGGAGTTGCCCATGCACGAGCCGCGGTTGAAGCAGGCTTTGGGCGTGGGCTATGCCGTGGCGCCGGTGGGCGCGGATCACATGATGAATATGCACGACACTTCGTACGCCAGTCCCGGCGAAGCACTGAAACGGGTGAATGCCGCCATGCCGGAACCGGTCGGCCCCATGTCGCCCTCGGTGCTGGACGAGGATAAGATGCAGGTCTTTTATCGTGAAGTGTCGTGGCAGCACTTCCAGGATTGCGCTATTTGCTGCCATTTTTATCCTTATCGTTACGAACACCTGGCGCAGGCGCTAAGTGGGGTGACCGGCGTGCCCTATGAGATTGCCGACATTTTGGCCGTGGGCGAGCGGGCCCAGACCCTGGCACGATTGTTCAATTATCGTGAGGGTTTTACGGCTGCCGATGACAGACTGCCCAAGCGCGTGATGAAGGCCTTCGAGTCCGGGCCGCTCGCCGGCATTGAGATTAACGAACAGGCATTCACCTGGGCCAAACGCCGCTATTACGAGCTGATGGCCTGGGATGCCGACACCGGCGCTCCCACCGCCGAAAGCCTGCATCGTCTGCAAATTGATGAACTGCTGCATTTGCCGGATTAACGGCTTTCCCTCCCCCAATCACCTTCCATCCCTCCTCACCCCACCATCGATCATTGCGGAGCATGGCCATGAAAATCAAAGCGGCTGTCCTGAACCAGGTTGGTTCCCCATTTGCCATCGAGACCCTCAATCTGGAAGCGCCCCGGGCGGGCGAAGTGCTGGTCAAAGTAAAAGCGGCCGGCGTGTGTCATAGTGATTATCACCTGCGTACCGGCGATACCAAACACGCTTTGCCGGTGGTGCCGGGCCACGAGGGCAGCGGCATTGTGGCCGAGGTGGGGCCGGGCGTGACCCGCGTGCAGCCGGGGGATACCGTGGTGCTGAACTGGGCACCCAGTTGCGGCACCTGCTATTATTGCCTGCACGATCGGCCCAGCCTCTGTACAACTTTTGTGGGGCCCCTGTGGACCGGCACCATGCTCGACGGCACAACCAGGTTCTCTCGCAACGATGAACCCGTGTATCATTTCAGCGGCGTCGCCTGTTTTGCCGAATACGTGGTCGTGGCCGAAATCTCCTGCGTACGCATCGCCGCCGACATCCGGCCGGATGTGGGGGCGCTGGTGGGCTGCGCCGTGACCTCGGGCGTGGGGGCGGCTCTGAATACAGCTCACATCAAACCCGGCAGCAGTGTGGCCGTGTTTGGCGCCGGCGGCGTGGGGCTGAGCATCATCATGGGCGCCAAACTGGCGGGCGCCAGCCAGATCATCGCCGTGGATAAGGCTGAGGCCAAGGGCGATATGGCCCAGGCATTCGGCGCTACCGCATTTGTGCTGGCCGGGCCGCAAGTTGTGAAAAGGATACGGGCGATGACCGAAGGCCGCGGCGCCGATTATGTGTTCGAGGCCATCGGCATCCCCGCCGTGCAAGAACAATGTCTGGAAGCAGTGCGCCCGGGCGGCACGGTCGTATTGGTGGGGGTGTCGCCGATGGGCAGCGGCACCAATCTGCCCGGCTCCCTCATCACCCGGCAGGAAAAAACCGTGACGGGTTCGTATTACGGTTCGGCGAATACGACCCGCGATTTTCCGCTGTATCTGGATCTGTATCAGCGCGGGCTGTTGGATTTGGATCGTCTGGTTTCCAAAACCTATCGCCTGGAAGAGATCAACGAAGCCTTTGCCGACATGCTCCGCGGCGAAACTGCCCGCGGCGTGATCTTGTTTGATTAAGTAAGCGTCATTCCTTTTTGGGGCTGACGCTGGCCGAGGGAACCCTTCACCGCACTCGAGGGCAGGCTCGGGCTCTTTGGACGCTTTGCGCCGGGAATCGGTCATCGCCGTCCGGTCTTCGCCACATGGAGAGTCGGCGAAGGCCGACTCCTGGCCGCAGGCCTGAAAAGCCTGACTTCAGTCAGCGAGTGCTAAACGAAAAGTAATTTTTAGACGTTCACTTTGGACGCTTACGAAGGGACGCCAAGATTTTTTTGCGTCCTTTGCGCCCTTGCGAGAGATCTGTTTTCGAAGCAGTGGCCGCCGCATCACGGATGCGGCTGGGCGCGATGGGGGCATGTGCCGCGTCGCGTTTAGCCCGATCCGTGATCGGGCGGGTTAACGTTATTTATGAAATAGACTCTTTTGGGCGCCGCCAGCGCCAAACGAGCCACATCACCCCCAGCACCCACCACACCCAGGCCAGGTCACCGGGCCCGCCGGGGCCAGCGAGGGGCTGGGTGCGGCGAATGTGTATGAGGCGGTAATCAGCGGTGGCGGCCTGCAGCTCGGCATCAGACATCCGCCGGGGGTGCAGCCCGGCCAGTTCGGCCGCGAAGGCACTGGCGATGAGCACCTCGCGCAACCATGCCGTAGCATTGGGGTGGTCTGTGACGTCCTCAGCCTCGCCGGCCCAGCGGCCTTGCGGCAGCCATAGCTCCACCTGGGGCTGCGCCATCATGTTGCGATACCAATCAGTGGCGGCCGAAGCCGGATGTGCAATACAGTTCGCCGTCCACAATGGCGTAGTTGACGGGCGTGCGACGTCGTAAGCCGGTCTTGCGGCCTGTGTGCGTCATGATCATAATCCGACCCATTTTCTGGGGCCAGATGTTGATCCACTTGCCCAGGCCCAGGCGCCACATGAGCAGCATGAAGCGATTGAAGTATTTGAATCCCTGGCGCAGGGTCTGCTGCCCTTCGGGATTCGCGGATTCGTTCATTGTTTAGCCTCCTGACTTGACCTGTGCCCCCCCGATTCTAGGCATCTGGCCCCCCTCCGCTGCGACGGAGAAGGGGCCGGGGGTGGGGGATAGAAACCACAAGAAAGACCGTCGTCACATCCGCTCAGATCACGGCGCGGGTGCCAGATCAATAGCATCCACGTTGCCATGACGATAGACGAAATCGCCGCCCATGTGCAGCGGGTGTGTACGCAGCACCAACGGCAGGTAGAGCGGGATGCAGCAGTCGGGTTGGCGGGTGGGTGTGGGCGTCACTTCCTCCCCGGGCAGATAGTAGTCTTCGGTCTCGCCGAATTCGTAGCCGCCGGGCGCACCGCTGCCGTCGCTGCGATTCACCCGTTGTTCGGAAAGGGTCAGGCGCAACCACAGTGGTGCGGCGGGATTCGGGTTCCAGGGCACGAAGGCACGGGACGTGAAGACGTATGTCCCTGGGGCGGAGTAGGGCACGACCTGGTTTTTCACGGCCCATTCCTCAGCGACCGGCCCGCCGATACATTGCCTGGTCTCGCCCCAGGCGCCGTTGCGATTCCAATCGAACCAGGTGTTGAGGTAGTATTCGGTCTCTGGCGCACCGGGCGGGATGGTGACAGTGAAGTGAAAACGGGTCGGCTGGCAATGCGGGAGGGCCAGGGGGAACTGCAAGCCATCATCGGCCTCATCGCGATCAGGGGAATCGCTGCCGATGTCGATGTTGTTGAGCCCGTCTTCGTCAAAACCAGCGTCGGCATTTTCTTCCAGCGTGACCACCTCGCCCAGCCAGGCACCATCACGCGGCCGCCAGTGGATGGGGCCAAAGGGCGCCGTGAGCGGGCTGTAGACAGTGGGGAAGTTGGAGTCTACGCCGGCAGGATAGGCGCTCATCTGCATCCAGGGAACGAAGTCGAAGCCGGATGGAGCGTCGCCGAGATCGTGGAAGGGCTGGGGGTCCCGAACGATGCGTACCGGTTCATCATCGCTGTCAGTGGCATGGCGTCCGGCGGCATCGATAGCCTCGGCCTGCACATGATTGATGGTGGGGTCACAGGCCGCTCCAGCTTTGGCCTGAAACTGTACACCCGGCCAGGTTGTCTGCACGGCACCTGGCGGCATACCGCCGCTCCAGGCGCTCACGTAATCGTGCCAATCAAGCTGGCCGTCATCGGTGGGATCGTCGGGATTTAATCCCCAGGCCGGGGGCCAGCCTGTGGGGACGGAGCGCAGACAGGCGGTGTTGTACATGTCGGTGAGGGCCACGCGGGTGAGGGTCGTGGTGCCTGTGTTGGTGATCACAAAACTGAACTTGACCTGATCTCCTGGTGCCGCCACACCGCCCGCCGGATTGTACAGTATTTTATTGATATCGATGCCCGGGCCGGGCTCTGGGTTGATGCGCAGGCGCGTGCAGCGTTCGGGCACCTCGGTGATCGCCCCCTGCTCGTGGCGATAACCGGCCCGGATGCAATTGCTCGTGAGCAGCGTGGGCTGGTGCGCATGGAAGCGGATAGGGAAGCTGAACGCCATGTTAGGCATCAGGGGCTGACCGAAATTGGCAATGATGTTGCCCCACGCCAGTTGTCCGTCGTCGGTGGTATCATCGGGAGAGACGCCCGCCCACTGGAAGGACAGAAAAGCGGGGTCGTAGAGATCCTCCAGGTGCAAACTGGTGATGGGCTGGTCGCCGGTGTTCTGCAGGCTGATCCTGAACTCGACCGTTTCACTGACGACGGCGCTGCCACCGGCAGGGGAAATGAGGGTCTTGGCAATCACCAGATCGCTGTTAGACTGACGGATATCAACGCTATCGCAGCCCTTGTCATAGAGGGGGACGTCGTGGAAGACGAAGTCGACAACGGCGCAATTACTCCCCCAACCGGGCAGTTTAGCCCGCAAACGAACCTGCAAAGTGAAGTGATCCCCAGTGTTCAGAGCGTGTCCGAATCCGAACGGTGGCGGCATGGTCAGGTCTGGCCAGCGGAGAGTGCTTTGCACGGGCGTTGTCATGGCGATGCTGGGGAAGGGTGAGGCGTCAACATAGTCAAAATACGGACTGCCGAAAGTATCCTCCAGGGGCAGTGAGCTCAGAGGTTGGTTGCCGATGTTGAAAATATCGATGGCAAAAGTGACGATGTCGCCCGGCGCCACGGGGCCGGAGGGGGGATCGGTGAGATATTTGTACACCGCGACAGCCGGACGATCACAGGGTCCGGCCAGGGAAACCACCTCGGCGAAGTTGTTTTCATTGTTGGCGTCGGGGGTATCACTGTCCACAGCCGCCCAGTTGTAGATCAAGCCGCAGGCATCTTGCACCCGGGCCCGAATCAAGAGCGTATAAGTACGACCATAGGGCATCGAGGGCCCTTCCTCTGGTAGCCATTGCACCTTACCATGATGCGGCTGGGTGTTGCTCTGACCACAGGTGCCGGATGAAGGGATGCAGGAAAGAAAGGACACCTCGGGCGGCAAAAAATCGATCACGCGTACGCCAACCGCACTCCCCGGGCCATTGTTGGTGATCGTCACTGTGTAAGTGATTACCGAACCCAGCGGTACGGAGCCAGATGGACCGACCTTGCTGATACTGAGATCGGCCATTAAGACACCGCCAGGGGTGGCCGTGGCAGTGGCAGTGGGTGCCGCCGGCGGCGAAGTAGGTGTCTGTGTAGGCGTATATGTGGCGGCGGGAGTCTGTGTAGGCGTAGGCGTAGGCGTGGACGTGGGCGTGCTGGTAGCCCGTGTGCGATCCCAAAATTTGTTGCCGGTCAGCGTCTTGTCCGCCAGAGGACCGACATATTCGATCCAGTTGGCGGAGAGAACGGTGCCGCTGATGGTGGTGGCACCGTCGGAGATATAGCCGGCAGGATCGGTTTCGATGATGTTGTAATATTCACAGACCTCCGGCGCACTAAGACCATACCAGCCCGTGCTGTTTGTAGTAGTGCTACGCAGGAAAGTGCCTTGTTGGGCCTCGTTATTGGAGCAGTACAGGCTGACGGTGACGCCTGCCAGGGGGGAACCTTCCACCCCGGTGTTGCCTTCGTAAACGCGCCCCGCCAAAGTGGGGCCGGCCTGCTCTGGAGCGGACCTTGCCTGGGTAGCACTGCCGCTGATTCCCAGCCCTGCCAGCAGGCCGATGGCCAGTATCAGACAAATGACGAGAGAAAGCAGAGGCGAGCGATAGGTGTTGATCATAATTTCCTCCTGAGTGAATTATAATAAGCATCAAGCTGCATGGATTCGGTGGCATGTCTGCACCGTGTATATTACTGGACACTGTTTCTTATACCCCATGAGTGGCTACAAAATGGCTACAAAACCCGCCCCGGCCATTTGCACCTTACTTGCGCCATTTCTGTTTGCCACTTATAATCTATTTATGATGACACACGATGGCACTTAAGTTGCGGACCGGCGATCACATTGGCATTGTGGGTGGAGGGCCGGCAGGCTCATTTGCGGCACTGCACCTTGTTGCTGAAGCGCGGCGTGCGCACATCGAGTTGAAGATCGACATCTTCGAGCCCCGCGATTTTACTCATCCCGGGCCCGCCGGCTGTAATCGCTGCGCCGGAATTCTCTCATCGCGTTTGTTACGGGGTCTGGGCACCCTGGATTTGGAACTACCAACGGATGTCATCCAGGCCGAGATACATGCCTATGCCGTGCATCTCGGAACCGAACTCTTTCGCCTCGAACAACCGGATCCCCAACGGCGGATCGTGAGCGTTTATCGTGGCGGCGGCCCCCGCCTGCACGAAGCGCCGCCGTGCGCCAGCTTCGACGCCTTCCTGCTCAATCAGGCAATCAGCCGCGGTGCCGGTCTCTTGCGCCAGCGAGTACGCGATATCACGATGGCAGAACGCCCTGTCATCCACACCCGCGAGGGTGCGTATGCGGTCGATTTGCTGGTGATGGCAACCGGGGTCAACAGCCATGCGCCTTTATCGCCGGCGTTTCACTATCAGTCCCCGAAGACAGCCGTCATGGCACAGGATGAGTTTTTGTTGCCAGAGCACTGGCCCCACGATCAGGTGGGCTCCTTTTTTGACGATTTTCCGGGCCTGACGTTTGGCGCCATCATTCCTAAAGGCCGGTATGTCAATGTATCCTTGTTGGGGGAAGGACTGCGCCTGGATGCCATCGAGGCGTTTGCCGAGAGGCATGATCTGACACTGAGCCTGGAATCTACCAGCGGCAGTTTGTGTGGCTGCACACCGCGCATCGCCGTAGGGATGGGGCACGATTTTTGGGGGGATCGATGGGTGGCGGTAGGGGATGCAGCCGTGACGCGTTTATACAAAGATGGTATCGGCTCAGCCTACCACACATCTGGCTATGCCATGCGCACGGCGGTTCGCCACGGCATCAGTCACCACGATTTCGGCCGTGGCTATGTGCCTTATTGTCGCAAAGTACAACGGGATAACCGCTATGGCCATCTGCTATTTCGCATGTGGCATCTGACAACGCTCACGCCGTTTCTGAGACGGGCCTGGGGTAATGCCATTCGCACGGAGTCGGCGCTACCGTTTAGTAAAAAGATGCACGTTCGTATCCTTTGGGGTATGCTTACAGGAGATGAAGCTTACCGTAATCTCTTCTGGCTTTTAATGACGCCTGGTTCCATACTTAGCCTGCTCAAAGGGCTCAATCATCCCTGGAAAAATCACTATGCCGACCCCTACAGGACCGATCTCTGATGGCGGACGAATTGTCATTATTGGTGGCGGTCCCGGCGGCACGGCCTGTGCGATGGCGCTGCAACGGCTGGCCAGCCAGCACGGGCTGCACCTGCAGATCATCATCCTGGAAGGAAAACAGTTTTCAAGGGAGCAGCATTACAATCAATGTGTTGGCGTCTTATCGCCGCCGCTCCCGGCTTTGCTGGCAGATGGGTTAGATTTAAGCTTTCCCGTCCATCTCAGTCGTGGTGAAATCAAGGGCTATGTGTTGCACACCGAGCGCGAGACCCTAAAGCTCGATGAGACCCACGAGCCCTCGGTGGCTGTGCGACGAATTCAATTTGACGCCTACATGCTCGATGCCGTGCGCCAGCGCCACATAACCGTCATCCCGGCGCGGGCAGTCGATCTGGAATTTCATGCAGACAGGGTTGTGGTGTACACAGAGAATGCTCCCCTGACGTGTGACGTTGTGGTGGGAGCGTTTGGCTTGGACGAGGGCAGCGCCGCGATGTTTTCGCGTTTGACAGGTTATCACCCACCCCATTTTCTTGATTCGGTGGTGACCAAATACCATCTCAATGATACCGACCTCGCCCAGTTTGGCTCCTATATCCATGCTTTTTTGTTTGCAGACCCGCGCATCGAATTCGGGGCCATCACGCCCAAAGGCAATCATCTCACCATCAACATCGCCGGTAAAAGTGTCGATGCCCCCACCATGCAGTCGTTTCTGCATCACCCCGTCGTGAGAAGCACTCTCCCCCATATCGAACAAGCGGGCAGCGTCAATGCCACCGACCTGCGCTTTTACAAAGGACGTTTCCCCCGGTCGTTGGCCCGGCATTTTTACGGGGACCGTTATGTCCTGGTCGGCGACGCCGCCGGGCTGGTGCGTGCCTTCAAGGGCAAGGGCGTCACCTCCGCCGTGCTTTCCGGGATTCGGGCCGCCCATACGATTGTGGAGGCAGGTATTTCTGCCACAGCCTTCCACACGCATTATCGATCAGCCAATCATGACATTATTAGCGACTTGCCGTACGGTCAATTGATGAGACATTTGACCATCACTTTCGCCCGCATGCACCTCCTCAATCCTGTGCTGCGCGCCGCCCAGAACCAGCCGTCCTTGCAGTCGGCGCTGTTTGACGCCGTATCGGCCCACGATCAATACCGCCTGGTCATGGCCCGCACCTTGCAGCCGGCGGTGGTGCGCAGTATTGTAAGTGAGATGCTGGGGCTTTGAGGCAAAGAGGCGGGGAGAAAAATACCGTATGGGCTGTTGCGGGGTTTTGGGCCTGATGCACTACAATCAATTCATCCCATTCCTTCTGACCCTTTTGGCGGTAGCAAATGCAGACACAACATCGTGTGATAGTGATTGATTTTGGTTCACAGACGGCTCAGCTCATTGCCCGGCGCGTGCGTGACCTGGGCGTGTACAGTGAATTGGTGCCCTGGGACGCTGCTCCGGAACAGATGGCCGGGGCAGATGCCTACATCCTTTCCGGTGGCCCCGCCAGCATCTACGCCCCCAACGCCCCCACCCTGCCGAACTGCGTTCTCGATAGCGCCAAACCCGTGCTGGGGATCTGCTATGGCATGCAAGTATTGGCGCAGGCCCTGGGCGGCCGCGTCGAGCCATCCACAGCCGGCGAATTTGGCCACAGCGCCGTGACGATGCAAAGCCCCTCGCCCCTGGGGACGGGCCTGCCCACGCACTTGCACGTGTGGATGAGCCACAGTGATCATATCTCCACCCCCCCGGCCGGTTGGCAGGTGCTGGGCAGTTCGCGAGACGACACCATCGCCATCATGGGCGATGTGCAGCAGCGACGCTATGCCGTCCAGTTCCATCCCGAAGTGCGCCACACCCTGCAAGGCACGGATATCCTGCGCAACTTCCTGTTCGATATTGCTCACTTGTCGGCCACATGGACCCCCAGCCAGTTGATCGAGCAGGCTGTTCGTGATATCCGTAGCCAGGTGGGTGACGACAGAGTGCTGTGCGGTTTAAGTGGGGGTGTCGATTCATCGGTGGTGGCGGCTCTGCTGCATCGCGCCATCGGCGATCAACTCACCTGCGTATTTGTGGACCATGGCCTGCTGCGTTTGGGTGAGGCCGCAGAGGTGATCGAAACCTTCCGTCATGCCCAGGGCGTGCGCCTCGAGACGGTCAATGCCGCGGACGCATTTTTACACGACCTGCAAGGCGTCACCGATCCCGAAGCCAAGCGCCGGGCCATCGGCCATCGCTTTGTGCGCGTTTTCGAACAGGAGGCGGCCAGGTTGATGCGCAGCGAAGCCGGGCGCCCCTACCACTTTCTGGCCCAAGGCACCCTGTATCCCGATGTGATCGAAAGCGCCGCCAGCGGTCGCGAAAAATCAGCCCGCACCATCAAGACGCATCACAACGTGGGCGGCCTGCCCGACGACATCGAATTTGCCTTGCTGGAGCCACTGCGCATGTTGTTCAAAGATGAAGTGCGGCGTATGGGATTGGCATTGGGCCTGCCCGAGCGCATCGTCTGGCGACACCCATTTCCCGGCCCCGGGCTGGCCATCCGCATCCTGGGCGAAGTCACCGAGCCACGCTTGCACACCCTGCGCCAGGCCGACGCCATCGTCATCCAGGAATTGGAGGCCGCAAGCTTATACCGCAGCACCGCCCAGGCCTTTGCCGTACTCTTGCCCGTGCAAACCGTGGGCGTCATGGGCGATTATCGCACCTATGCCCAGGTCGTGGCTGTGCGCGTGGTCACCACCGACGATTTTATGACCGCCGATTGGGCCAAACTGCCCCCCGACGTGCTGGGCCGCATCGCCAACCGCATCGTCAACGAAGTCGCAGACGTGAATCGAGTGGTCTACGATATTACCTCCAAACCACCCGCAACCATTGAATGGGAATAAGCGATTACCACTCCCCCTCTCCCCCTCCCCCCATCTTCTGCTTCACTGGTTCCGGCTGGTCCAGGTTAGGGAAATTGCCGCTATTTCATGTAAAATAGAGTGCTCATGAAGACCGGTCGCACATTCATTATTCTCCTCCTGGCAGCTCTCACAGTTTATCTCGGTCCTCGCTACACCGCCTATCGCGCCAGCCACGATGCCATTCCCCTGGGCGTCAGCCTCGCCGGCGCCAACATCGGCGGGGCGACAGCCGCCGCCGCCGCCCAGAACCTGCGTCAGGTTTTCGAAAGCCCGGTGCTGGTTGAAGTGGGCGCCGATCGGTTGGTGCTGCGACCCGCCGACATCGGTTTTGAAATCGACGCCGAACAGATGGTGGCCGAGGCGCAGACCTATGGCCGGGGGTGGTACGCCCTGCGGGATTTTAGCTTGTTCTTGCTCGAACGCCCCCCCCTGGGTGGCAACATTTCGCTGATATACAGCTATGATCGAGACAAAATGGGCGCCTGGTTGCAGGACATGGCCGACAGCACCAATCACCCCCCCATTCCCGGCTATGCCAATCTCGACACCTTGCAATTTGTGCCGGGCCAGCCCGGCCGCAACATCGATCTCAATCAAACCGCAAAAAACATCCTGGACGCGTTCAGCCATCCCGTCAATCGCGTGGCCCGCACGGCCATCATCGAAACCGAGACCGTGCCTCCCGATATGGCCAGCCTCGAAGCGGCCATGCGCCAGCGCCTGGAGCAATTCCCCGGCATTTACAGCGTCTACATGCAGGACCTCATCACCGGCGCCGAAATCGATATCGATGGTGACACCGCCTTTGCCGGTATGAGCACGGTCAAAATCCCCATCTTCCTCAAAATCTATCTTGACAACGAATTGCCCCTTTCTCCTCAGATCAGCGATTGGATCAGCACCACCGTGCGTTCGCCCACAGCCAGCAATGCCAGCGCCAACGCCCTGCTGGCCAGCATCGGCGATGGCGACCGCATGGTAGGGGCGCAGCGCGTGACCGACTTGGTGCGCGAGATGGGCTTCAAAAACACCTTCATCGCTTCGCCTTACGACAGCAAGCTCAGTCCCCCCGTACACCGCACCCCGGCCAACACCAACCCCGCATACAACACGAATCCTGATCCAGCCATGCAGACCACGCCCAAAGACATCGGGCGGATTCTGGCCGAGATCGGCACCTGCGCCGAGGGCAAAGGCAATCTCATCGCCGCCTATGCCGACCGCATCACGCCCGCCAAATGTAAGGAGCTGATCGGCTGGCTGGAACAAAATCCCCTGGGCTGGCTGATCCGCTACGGCGTGCCCGCCGATGCCCGCGTGGCCCACAAACACGGGTACGCCCCCGACAGCCAGGGCGATGTAGCGCTGATTTACGGCCCCGAAGGACCTTATGTACTTTCGATTTTCGTGTATCAGGCCGGCTGGGTGGTTTGGGACATCAGCAACCCCCTCATGTACGAGACCAGCCGTCTGGTGTGGAATTTTTATCTGGCGCAAACCGGCCAACAACAACTCCCCCCCTTCCCCCCACCCGCAACCACAGAGGCTGGTTCATGACCATTCGTGCACTTATCTTTGACTTTGGAGGCGTGTTGGTGCGTATGGCCGACACCGGCCGCCGACAGGCCTGGGCCCAACGCCTGGGCGTGCCCGTTTCGCACCTGGAGGCACTGGTCTTCGATTCCGATGTGGCGCGGCGAGCGGCCGTGGGCCTGGCGCCCGAGATAGCCGTCTGGCAGGACGTAGCCTGTCGCTTCGGCTTCAACGACGCCACCATGCAGCAGTTCGAGCGTGATTTTTGGACTGGTGAGATCCTCGATGCCGATCTCATCGCCTTGCTGCGGAAGGCGCGGCCGCATTATCACACCGCCATCCTCAGCAATGCCTGGTCTGATGCCCGTGCGACATTCAGCAGCAAATTCGGTCTCGATCAGGAAGTCGATCTGATCGTGATCTCATCAGAAGAAGGCGTGGCCAAACCCGATGCCCGCATCTATCGGCGCACGCTCGATCGCCTGGACGTGCAAGCGCACGAAGCCATTTTCGTAGATAATCTGGACGACAACGTGGCCGCAGCCCAGGCCCTGGGCATACACGGCGTGCGTTTCGAATCCGCTCCCCAGGCATTGGCCGACATTCATTCTTTGCTCGATGGCGCTGGTGAATGGATCACCTGATTGGGCACATGACGGCTTCGCCCCGGCCTCCTCACCCCACCCCACTTCTTCCTCCCCATGTCTCTTCTCACTGCAAATGATCTTTCACTGGCCTATGGGCCCCTCGATGTTTTCGAGGGGCTGAGCTGTGCTGTCGCCGAGGGAGATCGTATCGGCCTGGTGGGACCGAACGGCGAAGGCAAGACCACGTTGCTGCGCATCCTGGCAGACGAGATCAAACCCGACAGGGGCCACGTGCATCGGCGCCGCGGCTTGCGCTGGGGCTACCTGCCGCAAATCCCGCCGCCCGCCGCCGCCAAAACCCTGTGGGAAGATATGTTGGAAGTCTTCGCCGACCTGCGGGCCGAAGAAGCAGCTTTGGCCGATTTAGAAAATCGTCTGGCCGAGCCGGATGCTGGCGTAGCGCTGCTCGATACCTACGCCGCCCGACAGCACGCGTTCGAGGTCAACGGTGGCTACGAATATCCCCTGCGCATCCAGCAAACCCTGACCGGCCTCGGTTTTAAGCCGGAACAGTTTCATCTTCCCCTGGCGCAACTCAGTGGCGGACAGCGCACGCGGGCGCTGCTGGCGCGGCTGCTCCTGCAAAAACCAGATATGTTACTGTTGGACGAACCCACCAACCATCTTGATCTGCAAGCAGTGGAATGGTTGGAGCATATCTTGCTGGGCTGGCAGGGCGGCATGATCATCGTCGCCCATGATCGTTATTTTCTTGATCGTGTGGTGATGAAAACCTGGGAATTGGTCTGGGGTGAGATGCACATTTATCGTGGTAACTACAGCGCCTATGTGCAACAACGCCAGGAACGCTTGCGGCAAATGCGCAAGAGCTACGAGGCCCAACAGGCCTTCATCGCCAGAGAAGAAGATTACATCCGTCGCAACATCGCCGGCCAAAATACCCGCCAGGCCCAGGGCCGCCGCACCCGCCTGCGGCGCCTGCTGGCTCAACAGCAGATCGTGGCGCCGCATAAGCGACGACGCATGACCCTGGAGATGCGGGCGCGGCTACGGAGCGGGTCGCTGGTGTTGGCCACAAACGATCTCGCCATCGGTTATTATGACCGGCCAAGTGCGACCATGATCCAGGAGCGCTCGGGCGGACACGTCTACAAAGCGCCCCGGCCGCCAACGTCTGCCGACACCCTGCTATTCCGAGCGGACGATGTCAGGCTCGAGCGCCAGGAGCGCGTGGGCCTGATCGGCCCCAATGGCTCGGGCAAAACCACTTTTGTGAAAACGCTGTTAGGGCAAATCCCGCCCCTGGGCGGAGAATTGCGCGTGGGCGCCAGTGTGCGCATTGGCTATCTGGCGCAGGTGCAAGACGCCTTCGATCCCCAGCACACGTTACTGAATGTCTTGCTGGAAGCTGATCCCAATCTGACTGTGGGCGAGGCCCGGCACTGGCTGGCACGCTTCCTGTTTGTGGGCGATGATGTCGATAAAACCGTCTCTACGCTTAGTGGTGGCCAGCGCAGCCGTCTGGCGTTGGCCGTGTTGGCCCGGCAGGAATCTAACTTTTTGGTCATGGACGAGCCCACCAATCATCTCGATATCGAATCACAGGAAGTGCTGCAGGCCATGTTGGAGGCATTTAACGGCACGGTGCTGCTGGTTTCGCATGATCGCTATCTGATCAACGCCCTGGCCACCCAGGTGTGGGCCATCGCCGATGATCGCTTGCAGACCTACGAAGGCAATTATAGCGATTACCTGGTGGCGCGGCAGGAAGCTGTCCCCCAGGGAGATGCCCGACCCACCCCCCTGACTGCATCCCAGCAGCAGCGAAAGCTCTCGCAAGAGCAACGGCGGCAGCGGCGGGAACAGGAGAAGCGCCAGGCCGAAGCCGATGCCCTCGAAGCCCGCATCCATGCTCTCGAAGCTGAGTTGGGGCAGGTGGGGGTAGATTTAGCCGTGGCCAGCCAGGCCATGCAGCTCGATGAAGTGCAGCGCCTGAGCGAAGTGTACGCGCGGGCTGAAGAACAATTACATCAACTCATTGAGAAATGGGCAAATCTGGTATAATAGAATGTCCTCCCCTCCAAATCGCTTGCGCACAGAAATCGTAGCCTGTATGCGTTATCGAAGATCATTGCTAACCAGTCATTGACGAGAAAGCCATGTCTAAACCAGTCATCGTAATAGGAATCACCGGCAACATTGGCACCGGCAAGAGTACCGTATTAGAATTGCTGCGCCGGCAGGGCGCCTGCATCATCGACGCCGACAAAGTGGCGCACGAAGTCATGTCCCCCGGCAAGGCGGCATATGAAGGCGTGGCCAAGGCCTTTGGCCCCGATATCCTCCAGGCCGACGGCAGCATCGATCGCAAACGCCTGGGCGAGATCGTCTTTGCCAATCCCGACCGGCTCTCTCTGCTGGAGCAGATCGTGCATCCGGCTGTTTTTGCGCAGCTTTCGGCCACCATCGATGACGCCGACGAGCAAGTTGTTTTCATCGAGGCCATCAAGCTGCTGGAAGCAGGTATGTCCATCACTCTCTGCGATCAAGTGTGGGTCGTGACAGCGCCCATCGCCCAACAGATCGAGCGTTTGATGCGCACGCGACATATGAGCCATGCCGAAGCGGAAGTGCGCATGTCGTTGCAGAGCCCGCAGTCTTTCAAGGCGGCTCAGGCCGACCTTGTCATTCACAACGATGGCAGCATGGCCGATCTGCAGGCGCAGGTTGAGGCGGCGTGGCAGCGTTTACAAGCGGATCTGACGGCGCGTCAGACCAGTTCGCCCGCCACGTGATGCAGGTTATTTATCGGCACGATTCATTCTCCACATCCTTTGCATTATGAAAACACTCAAACTTTTTTGGCAAAATCATCCCAACATCGCCTCTTTTCTGCTGCTGGCGGTCGGCATGTTGGTGATCCTGACTTTTTCGGCCCGTCATGTGGGCTTCACGCCGGGGCAGTGGTTCACGCTGGGTGCAGCCACAGTGGTCCTGGCCGCGTTGTGCATCTGGATCATCAGTTGGGAGGATGAGGCCGAAGACGCCGCTGTTGAGCAAGAACAGCCACCCCATCAAAATAGAATTGGTGAATAAAAAACATTGATATGAGTACCAAAAGAGATTTTTACGAAGTGCTGGGCGTCGAGCGCCACGCAGCGGCCGAAGCCATAAAACGTGCCTATCGGCGCCTGGTGAAAAAGTATCATCCCGATATTTACAAAGGCGAAGACGCCAACGATCGCATCAAAGAGATCAACGAAGCCTACGAAGTGCTCAGCAGTCCCGAAAAACGAACTGCCTATGATCGCTTTGGCCATGCCGGTGTGCAAGGCGCCGCCGCTGGCGCCGGCGCCAGCGGTTTTCCCGATATGGCCGATATTTTCGACGAGCTGTTCCGCGGCGGATTTGGCGGATTTGGTGGTTTTAACCGCGGGCCGCAGCGCGGACCGGTGCGCGGCGCCGATCTGCGCTATAATCTGCGCGTGGAATTTGAGGAAGCCGTATTGGGCGCTGAACGTGAGATCAAGATCAGCCGGCACGAAACCTGCACACATTGTCGGGGCAATGGCGCCGAACCGGGCACCTCGCCCGTACGCTGCCCCACCTGCAACGGGGCTGGCGAAGTCCGCCAGCGCCAACAGACCATTTTGGGCACCTTCGTCAATGTGTCCACCTGTCCCCGCTGTCAGGGCTCGGGCGAAGTGGTGACCACGCCCTGCCGGCAATGCAATGGCAGTGGTCTGGAAGAAGTCCAACGCCATCTGCGCGTCAAGATCCCGGCCGGGGTCGATGATGGCACTCGCATCCGACTGCCCGGCGAGGGGGAACCCGGCCTGCGCGGCGGCCCTTCCGGCAATTTGTATGTGTTCCTCAAGGTCAGGCAGCACAAAATATTCCAACGCAGCGACGACAACCTGTTGCTGGAACTGCCGATCACGATCAGTCAGGCGATTCTGGGAGCCGAAGTGGAGATTCCCACCCTGGACGGCCCCAAATCGATCCGGATTTCGCCCGGCGTGCAGCCGGGCAAGGTGCTGCGAATGCGCGGTATGGGGGTCCCGCATCTGCGCCACGGAGGACGCGGCGATTTGCTGGTGACGATCAACGTGCGCATCCCCACCCAGCTCAGCGAAGAACAGCGGCATCTGGTGCAGCAACTGGACGAGACTTTACAACCGATCAGCCTGGACACCTCGAGCAATGAACCTGGCTTTTTCGATCGTATGAAGGAAGCCCTGGGTCTGTAAGGAATCGTGCCCAGGGGAAGTTCTTTCTAAAACAGGCACTCAGGAGGGATGGCATGACCGATTTGCTGGAACTGTCCCTGAGCGTGGCTGTCCATGATACAGCCGCGGTGGCCGTGGAAGCAGCACGGGCGCTGATCGATGAAGTGGTCAGCGGTGGTGCTGTGGTAGAACTGAACGGCTTTGGTCTTTATGGCGAGGCCGCACACACGCAGGTGTGGTTGCGTGGCTACATGAGCGACACCCCTGCCCATGCCCGCGCCCTGCAGGCATTGCGCCACCGCCTGCTGGCCTACCCGCAGGCCGATTTGTACGGCGAAGTGATGATTCGACATCTGAGCCAACAGGCGTGGACGAAGGCCTGGAGACAACATTATCATGCCCTGCGCGTAGGCCAGCGCCTGGTCATTGCCCCTGCCTGGGAACAACCGGTGGTGGGGCCCGAGGATGTGGTGGTGTGGATCGAGCCGGGCATGGCTTTCGGCACCGGCATGCATCCCTCCACCCGTCTGACCCTGCAACTGCTGGAACGCACCCTGCAGCCGGGGCAGGAGATGCTGGACGTGGGCACGGGCTCCGGGATTTTGAGCATTGCGGCCCTGAAGCTGGGGGGGCGGCATGTGTGGGCGACCGACATTGACCCTGATGCCGTGGCCGCTGCCGAGACCAATGCCCGGCGCAATGAGGTGGCGGCGGGGCTGACGACGATGCTGGGATCATTGCCCGCACAGCGTCCCTATCCCCTGGTGTGTGCCAACATCCTGGCAGACGTAATTGTCGATTTGTTATTGCATCAACAACTGGCGGAGTACGTGGCAGCGGACGGCGTGCTGGTGCTGTCGGGCATCATCGACGGGCGCCGCTACGTGGTGGATTTGGCCCTGGCAGCCTGTGGCATGGAGATCGTGGAAACTGTGAGCGAGGGGGATTGGCTGGCTTTGGCAGTGCGCCACTTGCACCGGGACGTACCCTGATGCAGCGGTTTTTTGTGCCGCCACCGGCTATTCGCGACGGCAAGGTGATTTTCAGTGCCGGGCAGAGTCGGCAGATGCGCCAGGTGCTGCGATTGCAGCCCGGCGCCGAAGTGCTGGCTTTGGATAACAGCGGTGTCTGCTATTGGGTGCACCTGGTAAGCATCACCAAAGAGGGAGCCGAGGGACTGATCCGGCGCCAAGAGGCGGCGACTGGCGATCCTGGCGGCGATTTAATCCTGAACCTGGCCCTGATCCGCGGAGAGCGCTTTGAATGGGTTTTGCAAAAAGGGGTGGAGTTGGGGGTCACGCATTTTCAGCCCATGCTGACGCAGCGTACGGTGCGGGGCGCGCCCGGCGAGCAAAAATGGCGACGCTGGCAGCGCATCATTCAGGAAGCTGCGGAGCAGTGTCAGCGGGCCACACTGCCGAAGTTGCTCCCCCCCTGTTCGTTTCCGCAAGCACTGGCAGCCGCCCGCGGGCAGGCCCTGATGCCGGTGGTCGCAGCCCGGCAGCCGCTGACAGCCATGTTGCATAACTTGCAGTGGCCGCTTACACTGTATGTCGGTCCCGAGGGCGGCTTTGCCGCCGCCGAAGTCGAGCTGGCGCAGGATGCCGGTGTGCACCTCGTCGGTCTGGGCCGACGTATCCTGCGCAGCGAGACCGCAGCGCTGGTGCTGGCAACGTTGGCCTTGCAGGCCCTGGGCGAATTCGACCCCATCCCTCTGCCCTGAATTATCCTGCCACAAGTAACTTTTGCCGGGTTCACCGCGTCGAATAGGGCAGACCTCAGCCTTTTCTAAGCAATCGTCTAAAAATAAGTTCCCGTTATCAACCTCCAAGAAGTGGTCAGAAGTGCTGCAAGCAGCGAAATTGCGGTGACCACCACCCGGAGGTTCATTCTAGGCAAACACCAAGACACATATGGAGTCACAAATGACAGTTGAAAACGTAATCATTATCGGAAGCGGCCCGGCTGGATTCACTGCCGGCCTTTATACCTCCCGCGCCCAACTCAAACCCCTGCTGCTCACTGGCAACGAAATCGGTGGTCAGGTGGCCCTGACCTATGAAATTGAAAACTACCCCGGTTTCCCCGATGGCTTGCCCGGACCCGAACTGGTGGAAAAGCTCCAGACCCAGGCCGAACGCTTTGGCACCCGCATTGAATACGACTATGTGACCGAAGTCGATTTACAACAGCATCCTTTTGTGGTGCGCACCCAGAACGGCCAGGAATACCGCACCAAGAGCGTGATTGTTTCTACGGGCGCCACCCCGCGCAAATTGCAGATACCCGGCGAACTCGAGCTTACCGGCCGCGGGGTGAGCTATTGCGCCACCTGTGACGGTTTCTTCTTCCGCAATAAAGAAGTCGTGGTGGTGGGCGGCGGCGACAGTGCTTTGGAAGAAGGCCTGTTCCTCACGCGTTTTGCCAGCAAAGTAACGATTGTCCATCGCCGCGATGAGCTACGCGCCAGCAAGATCATGCGAAAGCGCGCTCTTGAAAACGAGAAGATCGAATTCATCTGGGACACGGTGCTGGCCAGTATCAATGCCGGCGAGAACGGCGCTGTGGCCTCGGTGACTCTGAAAAATGTGAAGACGGAAGAACTGCGCGATCTCCCGGCCGAAGGCGTGTTCATTTTTATTGGCCACAAACCCAATGGCGAGCTGTTTAGCGGCCAGTTGGCGATGCAAGACGGGTACATCGTGACCAATCGCACCATGCACACCAACATTCCCGGCGTGTTTGCCGCCGGCGAGATTCAGGATAACCATTTCCGGCAGGTGGCTACCAGCGTGGGCCAGGGCACCATGGCGGCGATGGAGACTGAAAGGTTCCTGGCGGAGCTGGAAGACAAGCGCTACGAGGAAATCAAAGCCGAAATGGCAGGGGCATAAGCCGTGCCTGCCTGATTCCCAGCTCGCTGCCACTCCGGCGCCGCCGAATACCTGGCGGCGTCTCCGCAAGTGGCCGGGCGCACACGACAGGACAGAGTCCCCGGGGGGACTTTGCCCTGTGAGCCTGCAAATTTATTTGTAGTGCCAGGTCACGAGGGCGCCAATAAAGCACCGGTTTCGCCGCTTAACCCGCCGCATCACGGATGCGGCTAACGCTTTCGTGAGCAGCGG
>JAADGC010000057.1:20125-27281 GCA_013152585.1 Chloroflexota bacterium | reverse complement strand
CGCCTCAAACCGACAAGCTATAGGTCGCGGACCAGCGCCGAAAACGCGGACAGATAACGCGGTCAGATTTGATTCAACCGCATCTCATGGGTTCTCACAGTGACCTCCGGGAGGTGGCCAAAAACGCTCTGTTTGGGCAAAAATATCCCGGCCACCTCCCGGAGGTCTGAATGGCGACCCCCGCGAAATCCAAAAGAGCCAAAGCTTATCCAAAATCCTGACGCACACCCTCCTGCCCAAAATCTTTGGCGCCGACGCTGCAACATGCTAAAATATCCTGTTGGCAAACCAGCGTCAACCAACTGCCTATGAATCGTTCTACTCGTCTCACTATCCTCCGTCGCAAGCGTCAACGCCTGACCCGCTCCCGGCCCTCGGGCTGGAGCATCACCGCCCGCATTGCCGGCCTGGCTCTGGCGCTGACACTTATCCTCCTCGTCAGTGTTGCGGTCAGCACTGTGGCCATGGTGGGCGGCGTCACCTACTATTTCGCCCGCGATCTGCCCGATCCCAGCACCATCGTTGCCAAACAGGAGAGTTTCGAGACCGTCAAGATCTACGACCGCACCGGGAAACATCTGCTGTACGAATCCATCGACCCCCGGCCATTTCGCGGGGATCGCACCTATATCACGCTCGATCAAGTCAGCCCGCATCTGATCAATGCCACGGTGGCGTTGGAAGATCGTTCGTTCTGGACCAATCCCGGGGTGAATACGCGTGGTATTGCCCGCGCCTTTTTACAGAATCTGCAAGGGGGAGGGGTGCAGGGGGGGTCCAGTATCACCCAGCAATTGGCCAAGCAGAACTTTTTTACGCTGGAAGAACAATATACCCGCTCCTACACCCGCAAGATCAAGGAGGTCATCCTGGCCCTTGACCTCACGCGGCGCTACGATAAAAAACAGATTTTGGAGTGGTATGTCAACAACAACTTCTACGGCAACTTTAGCTATGGCATCGAATCGGCTGCCAATGTCTATTTTGGCAAGTCGGCTGCCGATTTGAATCTGGCCGAAGCGGCGATGCTGGCCGCATTGCCCCAGTTCCCGGGCCTCAACCCCATCCAGGCGCCGGAAGATGCCAAGCGCCGTCAGGGCAAAGTGCTGGCAGCCATGGTCGAGGCCGGTTACATTACGCAGGAACGGGCCGATGCTGCTTTTGCCCAGCCCTTGCAGGTACGCGAATCCGCACTCGAGCGCTTCGAAAACGACCTGGCCCCCCACTTTGCCCTCTACGTCCTGGATCAGCTCAAAAAAGAATTCAACACACCCGAAGACCCTTTCTTTATCTGGCGTAACGGCCTCAGCGTGATCACCACGCTCGATGTGGACATGCAGAACGAGGTGACCTGTGTCGCCCGGCAGCGCGTCGCTCATCTCAATCACGAAATTCCCACCCTCCCCGGCTGCGAGCCGATTGCCCCGGCCGAATTTCTGGCAAGACGTAAAAACATCGATCACAATGTCTCCAATGCCGCAGTGGTTGTGATGAAATCCGATACGGGTGAGATTCTGGCGATGCTGGGCTCGTTGGACTACAACAACCGTGATATCGATGGCGAAGTCAACGTCGCCCTGTCGGACCGTCAGCCCGGCTCCTCCTTCAAGCCTATCACCTATCTCACCGGGTTTAGCCAGGGATTGACTCCGGCTACCGCGGTGATGGACGTGCGCCAGGTCTTCCCCGACGCCGTCGAGCCCTACACGCCCGAAAACTATGACCGCCGCTATCATGGTCCGGTCAGCCTGCGCACCGCTCTGCAACGATCGTACAATATCCCGGCGGTGTGGGTGATGAATCAGGTCGGGGTCAAGCAGGTGGTTAATATGGCGCATCGTCTCGGCATTACCAGCCTGAACAAAGACTACTACGGTCTCAGCCTCACCCTGGGCGGAGGAGAGGTCAAATTGATAGATATGACCTATCTCTTCGCCACCCTGGCCAACAACGGCGTCATGGCCGGAGAGCCGGTGCCGCCTCCCGATCTCCGGCCCGGTTATCGCACACTGAATCCGGTTGTGATCCTGGCAGTGCGTGATCGCGATGGCAACACGATCCAAAAATACCAGCAGCCACACGAGCAGCGGGTGATCAGTCCCCAACTCGCCTATCTAATCGACAATGTCCTCAGCGATCCTCGCCCCCGGCCCCCGGCCTTTGGCATTTTGGCCCAATATCTGGTCTTGCCCGACCGGCCCATCATTGCCAAAACCGGCACCACCAATGACTTTCGCGATGGCTGGACCCTGGGCGCCAGCCCTCAGATTGCCGTGGGGGTTTGGGTGGGCAATGCGGACAACACGGCCATGGAAAAAGTCTCCGGCTCCATCGGCGCCTCGCCCATCTTCCATGACATTATGCTCTATGCCCATCGCAATTTGCCTGTACGCACCTGGAAGGAACCTGACGGCATCGTCCACCTCACGGTTTGCACCGACAGCGGCCTGCTCCCCACCGATCTTTGCGAACGCACGAATGAAGAAATTTTTATCGCCGGCACCGAACCTACCGACTATGACAATGTCTACCAGATGTTCGAAGTCAATCGCCAAAACGGCAAGCTGGCTACACCTTACACCCCGCCCGAACTGATCGAACGTCGTGTGTACCGTGTGTATCCGCCCGTTGCCGCCGATTGGGCTAGAGAACAGGCCGAAGCAGGCTTGTTGGAACTGCCCCCGCGGGAATACGACGATACCTACGGGCCCATCTTCAGCAACGAAGCCGTGGTCATTACCCAGCCGCAACCCTTCAGCTACATTCGCGGCCAGATAGAGATCCGGGGCAACGCCCGCAGCAACGATTTCCGTCTGTATCAATTGCACTTTGGCCAGGGACTACAGCCGTCGGAATGGACGCAGATTGGGCCTGATCATTACAATCAAGTCGATCAGGCGCAGTTGGAATACTGGGACACGACCGGCCTCGAAGGCGCCTACACCCTGCGCCTCAGCGTGATCGACAACAGCGGCGCCATCCAGCAAAATGCTGTCCCCCTCACCATCGACAACACCCCGCCGGTGATCAAACTCACAGCGCCCGCCAATGGCCGCCAATACAGCAAAGAAGGTGACGAGTGGGTCAATATCAATGCCCTGACCACCGATGAATGGGCCATGGATCGCGTGGTGTTCTATCTTGATGATTCACCGTTCGTTACCACCACCGTGGCGCCTTACAACGTGAAGTGGACGATCACCATGTCCGATACCGTGCCCAATCCTGCCGACATCGGTGATATCAGCAGCACCGAGATGATCACCAACGCCGATGGCAGCCTCAGCCTGCAAGAGAAAGTCACCAGCCGGATTTCAGCCGATCCCAACGAGCCCACGCGCCTGATCTGGACATTTGAAAATGGCTTTGGCATTATTCACGATAGCGGCGGCTACACCGAAACTCATGTGATCAAGGCTGTGGCCTTCGATACTGCCGGCAACAAGGCCGAAAGTGATCCCATTCGCATCTTTGTCAGCCATCAGGAAGGCAAAGGTCCCGAGCCACGCACCGAAGAAGTCCCTCCACCTCCCGAAGCCGATCTCCCCCCCGACAATCAGGGCTAAAAACCACCATGCCTCGAATTCTGGTTACCAACGATGACGGCGTAGAATCGCCCGGCCTGCTACCACTGGCGCAGGCCTTACGCGTCTTGGGCGAAGTCATCGTCTTTGCCCCCAACCGCAACTGGTCGGCTGCCGGTCACAACAAGACCATGCACAAGCCCCTGCGCGTATGGAGCGTGACCCTGGCCGACGGCAGCGAAGCCTTCACCACCGACGGCGCTCCTTCCGACTGCGTGGCCCTGGCCGCCCTGGGGCTGGTAGAAACGCCCATCGATCTGGTGGTCTCGGGCATCAACACACACCCCAACCTGGGGGTTGATGTCACCTATTCGGGCACGGTGGCCGCGGCCATGGAAGCCGCCATTCACGGATGGCCCGGCATCGCCGTTTCGTTGGATGATGGTGATGGCCACCACTGGCCCACGGCTGCGTCCGCCGCCGTTGCTGTTGCCCGTCAGGTGCGCAAGCATGGATTGCCCACCAACACCCTGCTCAACGTCAATGTGCCCAATCTGCCCATCGAGCAGCTCAATGGCTACCGCGCTACCCGTCTGGGGCATCGTGTCTATCGCGATGTGCTGATCGAACGCCGCGATCCCCGCGGTGCGCCTTATTATTGGATTGGCGGCGATCCGCCCACCGGCATCGAAGAAAGCGGCACCGATCTCGCCGCCCTCACCGAGGGCTATGTCTCGGTCACGCCGTTGCACATGGACATGACCCAACATCGTTTTCTCGACACCGTTCGTTCCTGGTTTGTCGCCTGAGAGACTTTTTATGATGGCTTTCCCGGCTGTACCCGCCCCCAAACGTGCCCTGGCCTGGCTGCTATGGCTGCTCCTGTTCGCTGGCGCCGGCTTCGTCGATCTCTGGCTATGGCGCACGCCCCCGGGGCCGGCCTGGGTGCAACGTTTTCTGCTGGTTGTGTTGCTGTGGGGGCTGTGGGGCTGGCTGGGATATCGTATCTGGCTATTGCACAGCCTGCGATACCGGCTCGACCGTGACGCCCTGCGCATCACCACGGCCATCTCCACCCTGCTGATCCCGCTGCCCGATATCGATGCCATACACATGCCTCCATCGCAGATGGCAGAAAGGCGGCGTTGGTGGCATTGGCCCTCGGTGTGGCTGGCCCCCGAGCATCAGCCTTTGATCATGGCCAGTCAGCCACCAACAGCCTGCATCGAAATCAATACGGCCCGGCAAGGCGTGGTGCTGATCTCGCCCGCCCAGCCCCGGGCTTTGATACAGGCTATCAGGGCCCGGCAACAACTGGGGCCTGCCCGGCGTCTGGAACCCCAACGCCAGGTGGCACCCTGGCGCCAGCACTGGCTCTGGCAACAACGTCTGCCCCAACTCGAGATCGGACTGGCAGCGCTGGCGCTGTTGGGGATCAGTCTGTATCTGATCTGGCGCTTTCCCGGCTTGCCGGCTGATCTGGCGCTGCATTTTAACTCCGCCGGCATCCCCGATCGTTTTGCCCCTCGTGGCGCCATCTTCATCCTTCCCCTCATCCTGGCTTTGATCTGGCTGACCAATACGGTGCTGGGTTTATGGATATACCAGCGCCAGCGTCTGGCGGCGCTCATGCTTTGGGCCGGAGCCCTGGCATGGCAAGGCCTGGGATGGGTTGTGCTGCAAAATCTCCTGCCCTGACCTGGACAAGCCAGCCCCAAAAGGATTCACTGCAAAGCCATTCAGGACGAGTCTGTGACCTGCCTTTACTAACCAGTCTCCACTTCTTCCCCTGCGCCCTCTCTCCTCCTGCCTTCCCATCTTTGCGTTATAAGCCGCCGCTGTTTGCCCCGGTCTACCGGGTTCCAAAATCCCCAATCCTCCCACCCCATGCTACAACTCCTCATTGGTTTCCTACTGGCATTTTTCATCGCCGCCCTGGCTTGGCGCTTCAACGCCCTCAGTCGTAGCGGTGTTGTTGCCGCCACCCTGGTGGGCGGCCTGGTTTTTGGCCTGGGCGGCCCCACGTGGGGGGCTGTGATGGTGGCCTTCTTTGTGCTCAGCAGCCTGCTCAGCTTTTGGCAAAGCGAGAAGAAACGAGCCGCCGCCCGTGAGCACGCCAAGCACAGCCGCCGCGATGGCATACAGGTGCTGGCGAATGGCGGTCTGGCCGCGGGGCTGGCCTTGGGCGTGGGGCTGATTACGCACGCAGGGAGCCTGTACCCGTGGCTGACCCTGGCCTATTTTGGCGCCCTCAGTGCCGCGGCCGCCGACACCTGGGCCACCGAGATCGGCATGATGTCGTCCCGGCCGCCGCGGCTGATCACCAGCGGCCAGCCTGTGGCCCGCGGCCAATCGGGCGGCATCAGCGGCCTGGGATTGGTAGCCAGCCTGGCAGGTGGCCTGATGATGGGAGTCAGCGCTTTCGCCTTCATCCAACTGGCCTCATTGCTGACAAACGGCACCTGGTTTTTGCAGGATTGGTTTCTTTTGCCGGTGTGTGCGTTGGCAGGACTGGGGGGCTCTGTGGTAGACTCATTGCTTGGCGCCAGCCTGCAACATCAGTACTATTGCCCGCAATGCCAAACGGTGACCGAACGTCGCATTCATACCTGTGGCCAGACCACCCAATCGTGGCGGGGGCTGCCCTGGATGAACAATGATGTGGTCAATTTTTTAACCACGGTGGCAGGCGCCGTTGTCGCCGTGATTGCGGCATTGCCCATTTTAGTGTGATGAACCGATCTTCCGAAACTCCCTTGCTCAGTATTATTATCCCGGCCTATAACGAAGAGCAGCGCCTGCCGCGCTCTTTAGATCAAATTGTGTCTTGGATGCAAACCGTACCCTACAGCGTCGAAGTGCTGGTGGTCGAGAATAGCAGTCAGGACCGTACCACCGCCGTCGCCGAAGCCTACGCCAGCCAGCATAGCAATATCCGCGTGCTGCACAGCGCCAAAGGCAAGGGGGTCGCCGTGCGTGAGGGTATCATGCGGGGTCGGGGCGAGTATTTTTTTATTTGCGATGCCGATCTTTCGATGCCCATTGCCGAGGTAGAGAAATTTCTGCCCCCACAATTGTTTGCTGCCGACGTGGTCATTGGTAGCCGCGAAGCCCCTGGGGCCGTGCGATATGATGAACCCGAATATCGTCACATTATGGGTCGGGTCTTCAATTTGATTGTGCGTGTGCTGGCGATTCCCGGCTTCCACGACACCCAGTGTGGGTTCAAGCTCTTCCAGCGTGATTGGGCGCGTAGCGTCTTTGCCCGGCAGACCATCGATGGTTGGTCGTTCGATGTGGAAGCGCTGTATATTGCCATCAAGGATGGCGCCCGCGTGGCCGAAGTTCCCATCCATTGGTATTTCGACGACGACAGTCGCGTCGATCCCATCCGTGACACCTGGAAGATGTTCTGGGACGTGTTCCGGATTCGCCTGAATGACTGGCGGGGCCTGTACGATGCCCCCAAGTCGGCGCTGCCCGCCAACGAACCCACCCCCTGAGTCTTGGAATCGAATTCGCAGGCTCACAACGCCAAGGTAGCGTCCAGGAATAACTTTCCTTTTTGGGGCTGACGTTGGCCGAGGGTACCCTTCACTGCACTCGAGGGCAGGCTCGGGCTCTTTGGACGC
>JAADGC010000057.1:0-20086 GCA_013152585.1 Chloroflexota bacterium | reverse complement strand
AGTCGGCGAAGGCCGACTCCTGGCCGCAGGCCTGAAGAGCCTGACTTTCAGTCAGCGAGAGCAAAACGAAAAGTAATTTTTAGACGTTCACCAAGTCCCCGGCTGATCACAGGTCACAGACCACGGCACACTCTTGTCCCTCCGCCTCTCGGCGTTAAACTCAACCGCGTTCGTCAACGTTTCGGCGGTCATGAAAGGGCGATAACCGTTATCAATGGTTATCGCCCTTTGTTTTGGATGAAAATTACACCACCTTTTTGCGAATCCAGGCGGAGAAGTAGTCCATAGTCGCCACCACAACCACAATGGCCCACACAGCCGTTGCTGCCTGACGGTATTGGATGAGGTTGATCCACTGGATGAGGAGGAAGCCGATGCCACCACCGCCTACGAGGCCGATGACCGTACTCATGCGCACGTTGATATCCCATCGATAGATGGTAAAGGCCAGGAATGGAGGCATCACCTGTGGCAAAATGGCATAGATCACGGTTTGCACGCGGCTGGCGCCGGTGGCCTGTACAGCCTCAACCGGACCAGGATTGATACTTTCTACAGCCTCGGAGTACAGCTTGCCCAACGCTGCCACCGAATGCAATGTCAGCGCCAGGACACCAGCAAAGGGACCAATGCCTACCCACACTATAAAAATCAAAGCCCAAATCAGCGTCTCTACCGAGCGCAGGATATTGAGGAACAGACGTACCAAGAAATAGATAGTCAACCCCAGACGAGTCGTGGCCATCACATTGCGGGCCGCCAAAAAACTGATGGGGACGGCCAGAAAAACACCCATTGTCGTCGCCATCAGAGCCAGGAAGATGGTCTCGACCATCTTGGCCAGCACCTGCTTGGCTGTTTCGCTCATACGCAAGGTGCCTTCCTCCCAGCGCAAAATCACTTCGGAACCGTGCTGGCCCACGGTTTGGCCAGGTGGCGCTTCCGGCACACGTGTCGTAAACGAAAAAGCCCCGTTGTCATCGGTTTCGATCTGGGCCAGTATTTTAGTGCCACCCTGCTGGGTACGCCAGGCAATGGTGCCCGAAGTATTCGGGCGCAAGCCTTCACCGGCTATGGTGACGATGTCCCCGATGTTCCCACAATCCGGCATAATGCTAATGCCTTCGCCCACGGCACCCGCTCGCTGGTGCTCGGCATCGCAGGGGATAAGATAAGTACGGTAGGCCCGATAGCTTTGACGGTCACGAGCCACGATATCAGGATGGAACAGATCGCCGACCAAGCCCTTCAGGCCGTCGGACGGCGCAGCCAGCTTGCTCAGATCGATCTGCGTCACGTTCCAACCGTAAGTATATGTCAGCACCACCAGCGCAATCAGCACCACATTGATGATCAGTTGCAAGGATGTGCGGTTTTCTCGTACCGGTTTGATGGTTTGTTTTTTCTCTTCAGACATGATTAGTCCTCCAGGCTCTCGGCATCCTGGCCATATATCTCTTTGAAACGTTCGTTGTCCAATTCCTCGGGCAGGCCGTTAAACATCAAGTTACCGTCGTTGAGAGCCAGCACACGGGTAGCGTAACGACGGGCCAGAGAAGGGATATGTAACGAACACAAGACCGCGATCCCCTCGTGATTCAGGTCTTCCAGGTACTTGAGGATAGAATGGGAGAGTACCGGATCCAGGCTGGCGACAGGCTCATCGGCCAATACCAGGCGCGGCTCCTGCATCAGCGCCCGGGCAATGCCCACGCGTTGTTGCTGTCCACCCGATAGCTCGTCTGCCCGACTGTAGGCCTTATTCAGCAAGCCCACGCGACTCAGATTCTGAAAAGCCCGTTGCTGATCGGCCTGTGACCAGATGCCCAGGGCCGAACGCAGGGTGCTGTTGTAGCCCAGACGACCAGAGAGCGTGTTGCGCAGCACCGAAGAACGTCTGGTCAGGTTGAAATGCTGGAACACCATGCCGATATCGCGGCGCATACGCCGCAATTCGGCGCCATTGGCCGCAGTGACATCCTGTCCATTGAGTAAAACAGTGCCCGATGTGGGTTCAACCAGGCGGTTGATACACCGCAGCAAAGTCGATTTCCCCGATCCGCTTAAGCCAAGGAGTACTACAAATTCGCCTTCGCTCAAGGTGAACGACACATTCTTCAAAGCCTGGGTGCCGTCATCGTAAGTTTTTGTGAGATTCTTGATTTCGAGTAACATTTGCAATTGACTTTATGAGTGATGAAGATAAAAGGAAGCGCAACAACAATGTTCGCCGTGCTGATCATACACGAACTTCCCCTACACGCCAAGCCGTATTTGGGTAGTGCAGCAATTCCAAACTGGACACGGGTGTTTTTTACTTTTGACACGAATTTGACGAAAAATTTGGCAAACAATTCGTCTCATTCCGGTAATTCGGGTCAAAAAAGGCGTTGCTAAGCCGCGAGTTTGATTTCTGCCAGCCTCCGGTTTTCTATTGTGTCACCCTGGCGGGCCAATGTCACCCTGAGTGAAGCTTTGTCACCCTGAGAGAAGCGAAGGGTCTCTTGGCACATGTGACGATGAGATGCCCTTCGGCTGCTCTCAGGGCAGGCTCGGGCTCTTTGGACGCTTTGCGCCCCGATCTTCGCCACAGGGAGAGTCGGCGAAGGCCGACTCCTGGCCGCAGGCCTGAAGAGCCTGACTTTCAGTCAGCGAGAGCAAAACGAAAGGTCATTCCAGACAAACACTTAGCTGCAGGGTGGACATACCAAGCGATTCCCATTATGATCGGGCCATGACATTCGCTGCCTGGTGGACAACCTTCGTTTTAGTGGTCGGCATCGCCTTTTTTGCCAGCGGTCGCGTGCGGCTCGATATTGTGGCCATGGCCATGATGTTGAGCCTGCTGCTGGGGGGCGTGCTGACCACAGAACAGGCGCTATCAGGTTTTGCGGCTCCGGCCACCCTGACCCTGGCGGGCATTTATGTGGTGTCGGGAGGCATGAGGCGTACCGGCGCCACCGCTCTTATGGGCAACTGGCTACTGCGGGTGGGACGACGTTCGCGTCGTCGCCTGACCACGGTGCTGCTCCTGACCTCAGGCGCCCTGTCGGCATTTATGGCCAATCTGGCGGCGCTGGTGATTATGTTGCCCGTAGGGTTGCGCGTCAGCCGCGCCAGCCGCATCGCTCCGGGGAAAACGTTGCTGCCCCTGGCCCTATTTACGGCCCTGGGTGGCTATCTCACCCTCCTGGGCACCCCCGCCAACCTGATTATCTCCGACATCCTGGCCCAAAACACGGGCCGGCCGCTTTCTATGTTCGAGCCGGCCTTGCTGGGGCTGCCGGTGTTTGCCTTTGGGTTGGGGTGGGTTTTGTGGGTAGGGTGGCGGTGGCTGCCTGACACCTCGGAACAGCCCCAGCAGATCGGCCCCAACGCCCAGGAAGTGGGGCGAGCCTACCATTTGCAAGAATCGTTTTATCGGTTGCGCATTCGCTCGGGATCAGATCTGGCTGGCCGTAGCTTGCAGAACCTGGATTTGCGGGGCCGCTGGCAGATCAACGTGGTGGGCGTGGCCCGGCCAGGGGGGCATCCGTATCGGCCGTGGCCCGAACTGGTGGTGGAGGTCAATGACGAACTGATTGTGCAGGGCAAGCGGGCGGACATCCTACAGTTAGCCAGCCTGCACATGCTGGAACCCAAGGGCTCGGTGACACTGTTGGAGCTGGTACGGCTGGCCCCGGCGGAGATGGAACTGGCCGAGACACTGATCCCGCCCTATTCACCGCTGGTGGGCAACACCCTGGCCGAGTTACAGTTCGATGAGGTGTATGGTCTGAATGTGCTGGCATTGATGCGCGGCGACGAAGTCTCGGCCCAACGCCTGCCGGCCACACCCTTGCAGGCAGGGGATCGGCTCCTGGTGCAGGGGGCGCCGGCCCGGCTGGAACGGCTGCGCCGGGGGAACACGATGATCGTACTTTCGGGCCTGGGCCTGCCCGCGGACGAAATGATCACGGCCCGCGCCCCGCACATGATGATCATCCTGGCGGCGGTGATTGGGCTGAGCGTGAGCGGATGGGTGGCTTTGCCCATCGCCGCATTGCTGGGCGCTTTCGCCACGGTGCTGTCGGGTAGCATCACGCCGGAACAGGCCTACGAGGATATAGACTGGCTGGTGGTGGTACTGATCGCTGCGCTTTTGCCGCTGAGCACAGCCCTACAAACGTCGGGTTTATCGATGGTAATGGGGAGACTATTTACCAGCTACCTGGGGGGACTGCAGCCGCAAGCTTTGTTGGCCGTGCTGTTTGTGGCCGCAGTCCTGATCACCCAGGTATTATCCAACTCGGTTCTGGCATTGATCCTGGCCCCCATCACCCTTGATATCGCCCACATCATGGCGGTGCAACCACAGGCGCTGATGATGGCGGTGCTGATGGGTGTGAGCACTTCTTTTCTCACCCCTCTGACCGATATCATCAATTTGCTGGTGCGCAAACCCGGTGGCTATCACATACGCCACTATTTGTTGCTGAGTGGCCCCATTGTGCTGTTCATGGGGGCGCTGGTCATCTGGCTGGCCCCCCTCATCTGGCCATTTCACTGAGGCGGCTGGGGCTCACATCCTATCCTGGATGGCACGCACCCATCGCCATGTCAGCGATAGGCTGGCCAGCAAGGCCAGTAAAAAGATGATGCTGTATGCCAGGGGAATGGCCGCAGTGTCGGCCTGTGCGATGGGGTTGACAGGATGGCGCACGACAGCCGTCTGGCGTATGAGTGTGAGCAAAACCGCTGACAACACAATCTGAAAAATGGCCGTAAAGCGAGAAGCATTCACCCACAACGTTACCAGCAAAAAGAGTATGCCCGCAGCCAGCACGCGTAACGTCATCTGCGTGCGCGGCTCATGAAAATCAACCCATACCCCCCAGCTCAGTTTGGCCGGAATCGTGGAGAGCAGAAAACCCGCCGCCCACAACCCCAATGCCATCCAGCCGGTCACCCGCATCCACGGTTCCAGGGTCTCTTTCCCCAGCAAAACCAAAATGGCCAGGATGGCTGCCCCCAAAAAGAAAAGCAGGCTTAGCTGGGTTAAGCTGGCGTGGACATACACCCAGCGCACGGTGGTGCCCAGCGTACGTTCCACCGGGGCGATGGCAGCGGCGATGATCCAGGCCAGGCTCAGCACAAGCGTGCTTAGCGATAGAAAACGGGTGGGGATTTTGGGCATGATGTAACTCCGCACAAGAGGGATGATTGAGATGGTATTGTACTGTGGGCAGCGCTCAAATCAAAAATATTGGGGCCCCTGTGGTCTTTGTTCTGCGCATCGAATTCCATTTATCGGTGTTACAATAGGTGAAATCCCAACCCCCGAAAGAGGTACTCAATGAAACATCCCCGCGTCGTCGTCACCGGAGTCGGCGCTATTACATCCGTTGGACATGATGTCGAAACGATCTGGCAAAATGTTGTTGCCGGCCGCCCCAACGTCACGCCTATCACCAAATTTGATGTGAGCGAGATGCGCACTCAGTTTGCCGCCCAAATCCAGGATTACGACCTCAGGCAGCACATGGATAGACGCACCTATAAACGTCTGGGCGAGTATGTGGGCTATGCGGTGCTTGTATCTGAACAAGCCCGGCAAGATGCCGGATTGGCGCCCACTGATGTGGACCCCCGTCGTGCCGGTGTTATTGTCGGATCAGCTATTGGCGGCATTCACGCACTCCTCGATCACTACGACATCTTGTTGGCCGGCGGTCCTCGCCGCGTCTCGCCCTTTGCCGTACCCGCCATGATCATCGATACAGCCCCTGGCCAGATCGCTATCGAATACGGGTGGCGTGGGGTGAACCTGGGGGTGGTCGGGGCCTGTGCTTCCGGCAATTACGGCGTGGGTGAAGCCTACGAAGTAATCCGCCGCGGCGATGCCGATGTCATGCTGGCAGGGGGAGTGGAAATAAGCCTGCACCGCTATACCCTGGCTGCATTCGAACGTGCCCGCGCCCTGTCGCCGCACAACGACGCCCCCAACCAGGCTTCGCGGCCCTTCGATGCCGACCGTGACGGTTTTGTGATCGGCGAGGGGGCCGCCATGTTGGTATTGGAACGGCTCGAGCATGCCCTGGCCCGCGGGGCGCGCATCTATGGTGAAATCCTCGGCTACAGCGCTACGGCTGATGCCTACCATCTCACGGCCCCCCACAGCGAAGGCCTCGGCGCCATCGAATCCATGGAAAAAGCCTTGCATAAAGCCGGCTTACAGCCTACCGATATTGACTACATCAACGCCCACGGCACCAGCACCCAGCTCAACGATGCCGGCGAAACATTCGCTATCAAACAGGTCTTTGGCGACCATGCCTATCAGATACCCATCAGCTCCACTAAATCGGTCACCGGACACCTGCTGGGAGCTGCCGGCGCTTTGGAATCGATCTTTTGTCTGCTCGCCATCCGCGACAGCATCATCCCCCCCACCATCAACTACACCACCCCGGACCCTAAATGCGACCTGGACTACGTGCCCAATGTGGCACGAGCGCAAAAACTTAGCATCGCTGCTACCAATGCGTTTGGCTTTGGGGGGCATAACAGTACCCTGATATTTGGAGGTTACGACTCATGACCGGAGACAATGGCACATATCGCCCCCTGCAACGTTATGCGCACATTACCGGCTGGGGCAAGGCCCTGCCCGAGCGCGTGATCACCAACAAAGACCTGGCGCAAATCGTCGATACCACCGACGAATGGATCCGCAGTCGCACCGGCATCGAGCAGAGGCACGTTGCCGTTGATCCCGACGAAACCACTGCCACCCTGGGCATGAAAGCGGCCCGCGACGCCCTGCACGTTGCCGACTTACCCGCGTCCAAAGTCGATCTGATCATTTGCGCCACCTCCTCACCCGAACACATCTTTCCCTCCACCGCCTCCATCATCCAGGATAGCCTCGGCGCCGTACGTGCCGGCGCTTTTGATCTCAGTGCCGCCTGCTCTGGTTTTGTCTACGGTCTCACCCTGGCCAACAGCATGATCGTGACCGGGCAGTCCGATAACATCCTGGTGATTGGCGCCGAGACTCTCTCGCGCATTACCGACTGGTCGGATCGCAATACCTGTGTTTTGTTTGGCGACGGCGCCGGAGCCGTCTTGTTACAGGCCAGCGCCATTCCCGGCGGCATCATGGCCTCGGTGCTGGGCAGTGACGGATCGGGAGGCGATTTACTGACCGTGCCGGCCGGAGGCAGTAAGCAACCGACCACCCTGGAGACAGTCGCTTCCGGCCAACACTTCATCAAGATGGATGGACGGGCGGTGTTTCGCTTCGCCACCCGTGTCATGGCCGAAGCCTCGCGGGAAGCGCTGGCCAAAGCACATCTCGATATCAATGATGTCGATGTGGTGATTCCACATCAGGCTAATTTGCGCATCATCCAGTCATCCATGCGTCAACTCAAGCTGCCCACCGACAAAGTATTCATCAACCTGCAAAACTATGGCAACACTTCCACCGCCTCTATTCCCATTGCTCTGTGCGACGCGCTGGATGAAGAACGCATCAAGGTGAACGACAACATCGTGATGGTGGGTTTTGGGGCTGGCCTCACATGGGCCGCCACGGTGCTCAAATGGGTGGCGCCACCCGCCCACGATGTGCCGCGCTGGCGGGCCAGCCAACGGTCAGCTACCTACAGTCTCGCCCGCGTACGCTCTCGCTTCCTGCGCTTTAGCCGCAAAGTGGAGGGCAGTCTGGTGGCCGAGCAAGACAGCGGTTGGAGCAAGGTACTGACGGATCGCATCAGCCGTTGGCGAGGCACAAAGGAAGAGTAAGTGTCGCCAGCGATACGCTGTGTGTTTAGTTTGTAAAAACGCGGACGGATGCGGATAGGATTTCTATTTGTGCTCGTCCGCGGCCAACTACGAACTGCCCCATGACACCCAGATGCCCCCGGTCATTTTCCCCATACCCGCCGTCGCCAATGCCGCCAGGTGGCGCGCCAATGCCGGTTGGCATGGGGCAGGGGCCGGTCGGGCAGCGGTCGCTGTAAAAAGGACGCCAGTTCCTGCCATCCCGATCCTGTTTCCCAGCACACGACCAAACACTTGTGGGGGCGGGCGCTAAAATAGTCTCTCACCGCCTGATTGTGAGCGCGGTAAAATGCCAGATGCTGGGCCTCATGGCCATGAGGCATATCATAACCGTACACCAGTTGGCGAGCCAGAGTGGGGCCGGTGCGTCGGGCGTGCTTGAGCAGGCTACGCAGCCAGACTTCGGCATCTTTGCGCACGGTTAGAATAAAAAGGGCATCGGCAAAGTGTGCATCCAGCTCTGCGTACAGCAGCGGCCAGGGCCAATCTTCGAAGCTGTCGTAACGCTCGGCCGCTGCCAGGGCGGGCGCGGGATCCCCGCCAACCACAGCTTGCAACAGCGCCAGATCGTAGCTTTTGTGGTGGAAGCCCCACTGCTTGAGACACAGGCCCAGGGTGGTCGTGCCGGTTTTGTTGAGTCCGATGCCGAATACCTTCATTTCAACTGCTATCGTCTCAGAAAAACATCTCGTTGGGCCAAAAGCACCTTTTGGCCGGAAGCCGGATCGACATCGTAGACAGCGATACGCCCCGGTCGAGCGGTCGGTGGTCGGCGCGCCGATAGCTTCAGGTGCCAGTTGCCGGGCACATCGGTTTTGACGCGGGCCTGACCCCAGACCAATCCCGTCAGATCCTCAACCCGGACAAGCACGCGTTGATTGTGCACCCCTACGGCCGTACCGGTCATTTGCACCGAACCTTTGATGCGTGTACCGGCCTCAGGTGTGAGAATCGAGGCGATCATGCCGCTGGCCGCGCCGGCGAAACGTACATTCAGCCACGCCAGCAGGGTCAAGCTGCCGTCACGGGCGCTTTCGCTATACAATGCCACGCGGCCGTTGCCGGTTTCGGGGGGATCGTGGAAGGGGATATCGACCGTGAAGGCGCCCTTTTGACCGATGTCGGGGGCGTCGGTGATGGCCGAGGCCTGCCCATATACCTCGCCCTCATCTGATTCCACCTGCACAACCACATGATTTTCGAATACGCCCTCGGCTTCTCCCGAGACCAGCACATGGTCCACGAGGATACTGCCAAATTCCGGCGCCGTCAGGGCGCCGGTGGGGCCAACTTCTGTCACCGGCGTGCCGGCTGTGGCGGTGTCGGCAGAGGCGGTGTCGTCGGCGGGCAGGGGGCCATCCAGCAGTTCGATACGATCCACAAGAATTTGGCGACCGTTATAATCGGGGGCAGCATAGCGCAACTCGCCCCACACCTGCACACGACCGTCGTAATGGGCCAGACGCCCAAGGACTGCCTGGATGTCGGCATCGTTGCTGAAAATGCCGTGGCGATTGCCCTTGGCGCCTTCAAAATAATCGTCGTAGGGGCTTTCGGGGGGCAAGCTAACAACTTGGCCTTTCCAGCCCACCACGGCTTTGGAATCCGGGCGAGGCAATTCGACGGCGACGAGTGTGACAACAGCACCCCCGGCATCGACCTGACCCCACCAGCGGGCCTCCGTGACGGCATTATCGAGTACAACATCGAGGGTGCCGGGTGGAGTCAGCTCGCTGGTGCCCAGCACTACCCGCCAGTTGCCGCTGCCATAGGCGACCAGACTTTGCATGCCTGTCATCGCCACCTGTGCCGAATCAATCTCGCTGAAAAGCTCCGGCGCCGGCAGGTTCATCTGATACCCCTCCTGCAAATAAGTCAGCGCCTGGTCGCGAGCCCATGCCGGTGGGGGCGTGGGCACGGGGGTGGGAGACAGAAGAATGCCCGGGACAGCCGTGGCCGCGGGGGGAGTCGTGTCGCCAGCGACCGTGGACACATCGTTGCTGACGGGTTCTGTCGACGGGGGCGCGGTTGCCGCCGAGACGGGGGGCACAGATGTGGGGATGATTTCGATGGGCAGGGTGGTGACGCAACCACTGATGAGCACTACGAGCAAACAGCTTCCGGCCAGCAGAAAATGGCGACGAGACATAGAGACAACTCCCCAAACAGATTGATGGGTGAACGGGTCGATGCAAGGTATCTTATGCTTTTCAGCCCAGAAGTTCAAGTCGGCCCCATGAGGTGGCGCTGCGGCGCATCACGGATGCGCCGAGCGCTTCCTTTTTTTGTGTGTTGGCCGCATCCATGATGCGACCAACACACGCCACCAAAAACAGGGGACGCACCCCCATGAGGTGCTTGTATCCCCGGATGTTGGCGAATTGGCCCCATCCAATTTACCGCCTTTGGCCGTAGACACAACGCCCGCCAGCAGTTAAAATAGAAGCATAGAAACTGTCTATTCTGCAATCATCAGGCTCCAAGCCCCACACGATTGCGCAAATTATCGGAGGATATACAAATGATGGAACGTACAACTGGCACAGTGACGGTCAAATCAGGTCTCGCCGACATGCTCAAGGGTGGCGTGATTATGGATGTCACCAATGCTGAACAGGCCCGCATCGCCGAAGAAGCCGGCGCCTGCGCCGTAATGGCGCTGGAACGCGTGCCGGCGGACATCCGCGCCCAGGGCGGCGTGGCCCGCATGAGTGCTCCTGAGAAGATCCTGGAGATCATGGACGCGGTCACCATTCCCGTGATGGCCAAGGCCCGCATCGGTCATTTTGTGGAGGCCCAGATTTTGGAAGCCTTGGGGGTGGATTTCATCGACGAAAGCGAAGTGCTGACGCCTGCCGACGAAGCACATCACATCAACAAATGGGATTTCGATATCCCCTTCGTGTGTGGGTGCCGCAATCTGGGTGAAGCGCTGCGGCGACTTTTGGAAGGGGCAGCCATGATTCGCACCAAAGGTGAGGCTGGCACCGGCGATGTAGTAGAAGCTGTACGCCACGCCCGCGCCGTGATGGGCGAAATTCGCCGCCTGAAAAACAAGGCCCCCGAAGAGCTCTTTAGCTATGCCAAAGAAATCGGTGCCCCCTACCAGTTGATAAAGAAGACGGCCGAGCTGGGGCGGTTGCCGGTGGTCAACTTTGCCGCCGGGGGCGTGGCCACCCCTGCCGACGCCGCCCTGATGATGCAATTGGGGGTAGATGGCGTGTTCGTGGGCTCCGGTATCTTCAAGAGCGGCAATCCTGCCAAACGCGCCCAGGCTATCGTCAAGGCGGTTACGCATTTCCAGGACCCGCACATCCTGGCCGAGGTCAGCCGCGATCTGGGCGAAGCGATGGTGGGGCGCACGGTGGAATCACTGCCCGAATCCGAACGTATCGCCAGCCGGGGATGGTAAGCAAAGGTGCTGCAAATCGGAGTTCTGGCCCTGCAAGGAGCTTTTTACGAACACATCAAGAAGCTGCAACAGTTGGGGGTACAGACAGTGGCTGTGCGCCTGCCAGAGCAGCTTACGGGTCTGGATGGCCTGATTATCCCCGGTGGGGAGTCTACCACCATGGGAAATCTGGCAATGTCATTCGGGCTGGTGCAGCCGCTACGCCAGTTCAGTCGCCAACATCCTGTCTGGGGCACGTGCGCCGGCCTCATCCTGCTGGCAGATGCGGCCCGGGGACAGAAGAAAGGCGGCCAGGCCTTGATCGGTGGCCTGGATGTAGAGGTGGATCGGAATTATTTCGGTCGCCAGGTGGATAGTTTCGAGACCGAACTCCACGTGCCGGCGTTGGCCAAAGTCAGCGGCCCCGATGCTGCCAACGGCCTTTTTCACGCCATTTTCATCCGCGCTCCGGTTGTGACCCGCGTCGGCCCCAAAGTCGAGGTGCTGGCTCGGCTGTCGGGGGGTGAGATCGTGGCTGTGCAGCAAGGGCGTTTGCTGGGCACGGCGTTTCATCCCGAGCTCAGCGATGATCTACGCTTTCATCGCTATTTTGTAGCGCTCAGTGCCGGAGCGTTGGCGGTCTCAGGGAATGGCCATCGCCACCGTACAGCGATTCATTCCTGAACCCCACCTGTTTTCTGGTCCTTGCGCCCTCTTTTCCCTCTCTCTGCCAAGACTTCGCAGGTCTACGGGTCTGCGAAGTCTCATCCCACACATGCCCTATGACGCCCTCCTCCGATCCCTCGCCTGCCCGCTACACCCTCATTCCTCGCGTGCTCGTCATCGCCACCCACGCCGACGAGCTGCTGCTGATTCGCCGCGCCGCCCACAAAAAACTGTGGCCGGGCATCGTGAATGCGCCGGGAGGGCATGTGGAGGCCGGGGAAGATCCATTGCAGGCAGCGCAGCGCGAATTGTGGGAAGAAACAGGTGTCGATGCTGCAACCCTGGTGCTGCGGGGCCTGCTGACGACAGATTCGCCGCAGGCGGGCACGGGCGTCCTGGTTTTCGTGTATAGGGCTACCGTGCAGGACACGCAACTCAGGGCCAGTGACGAGGGCACACCGCTGTGGCTGCCGCGGGCGCAATTGCACACCGTGCCTACATTGCCCGACTTTCCGGCCTTGCTGTCCCTTACCCTCGACCAGCATGCGTTTTTCTATGCCCTCAAGACCCGTACACCTGATGGTGAGGAACATCTGCGCCTGCGCCTGAGTGCTGAAAACGGGGAGATGGGGCACCGGGAAGAAAGCCAGGGTGGAGATGGCCTTTAGCGCCCGGCGCATCCGTGATGCGCCGGGGTAAAAAACGCCGCATCACGGATGCGGCTAACGCAAGCCAAAGTCACCGAAATCATAGAGACCCGGTATGCTTTAGATCATAGTAAAATCGGTGGTTTTTTGTCATAATAAGGGGCCTGACGCCGTGCTTTTTTCACGGGGTCACATGGTAAAGACACAGCTTCGTCAAGGCAAGGGCAGCCTCGCCGCAGCCTTTTTCGCCTTTGCTGCCGGCTGTCATGTGCCGGTGATCAAGGAGGTATGATGACGCCAATTGACATTTCTATCCCTCGCGAAATACGACCCGATGAATATCGCGTGGCCCTGACGCCGGCCGGCGTAGAGGCGCTGGTCGCCGCCGGGCACCGCCTGTTCATCGAACACAACGCCGGCATTTACGCCGGCTTCGAAGACGATGCCTATCTGGCAGTGGGCGGGAAGATCGTCTATAGCCACGAAGAAGCCTTTCGCCGCGGACGAATCGTCGCCAGGTTCACCCGCCCTACCCTGGACGAATTCAAGCTTATGGGCCGGGGGCAGACTTTGCTGGGGTTTTTACACCTGGCGGCCGGGCGTCGCCAAAAAATCAGTGTGCTGAAATCCGCCGGAGTGTGTGCCATCGGTTGGGAAACCGTGCAGCGACCGGATAGCTCCCTGCCGGTGCTGCACGGCATCAGCACCATTGCCGGCCGTTTCCTCCCCCAGATCGTGGCTCGATTCATGCAGAGCAATGAAGGGGGCCGGGGGGTAATGCTGGCGGGCTGTCCCACGGTGCCGCCGGCCGAGGTGGTGATCCTGGGGGCAGGGACGATAGGCACCGAGGCGGCACTGGCCCTCGCCAGCAATAAAGCCTCGGTCTATGTGCTGGACATCAATCCGGCGGCGCTGGAACGCGCCAACCGGCTTCTTGATGGCCGCGGGGTGACCCTGTTTGCCACCGAGGCCAACATCCGCAAGGTGGTGCGATTTGCCGACGCCGTCATCGGCGCTGTGTACGTGCCCGGCCAGCGCACCCCACTCCTGCTTTCGCGACACCTGATGCGCAGTATGCGCCCCCGCAGCCTGTTTGTGGATGTGAGCATCGATCAGGGGGGCTGCGCCGAAACCAGTCGCCCCACCAGCCACTCCAACCCCACCTACATGGCTGAAGGCGTGCTGCATTACTGTGTCCCCAACATCACCAGCGTGGTGGGCCGCACCGTCACCCACGCCATGACATATCTCACGCTGCCGTATTTACTGGCCCTGGCCAACCAAGGGCTAGACGGCGCTGCCCACACTTTCCCCGAATTGGGCATGGGCATCAACATCCGTGAGGGCAAAGTTGTCCATCCGGGCTTACAGGCCGCCCTGGCCGCCGGAGGTGATGCGTGAACAGTTGGATACAGATCTATCAATCCAAGATTACCAGCGCCGAAGAGGCTGTGGCCATCATTCCCAATGGCGCCAATATTTTTCTCACTGGCAACTGTTCTATTCCCCAACATCTACTCAGCGCCCTGGTGCAGCGCGCCCGCACAGATGACATCCACGGTCTCACCATCCACCAAATTCTCACACTGGGGGACGCCAGCTATGTCGCCCCGGACATGGCGGGCAAGATACGCGTGAATACCATGTTCATCAGCCCCAATGTGCGCCAGGCGGTCAACGAAGGCCGGGCCGATTTCACGCCCGTATTCCTCAACGAGATTCCCAAACTGTTCCGCGAAGGCATCATCCCCCTTGATGTGAGCCTGATCCATGTCTCGCCGCCGGATGAACACGGCTTTTGCTCCTATGGCATCGAGGTGGGCATTACCAAACCCGCGGCCGAAAGTTCCCGCATCATCCTTGCCGAAGTCAACGAACAGATGCCGCGCACCCTGGGCGACAGCTTTATTCATGTCTCCAAGCTCACACACGTGGTA
Organism: Chloroflexota bacterium; assembly: GCA_013152585.1. Classification (GTDB taxonomy): domain Bacteria; phylum Chloroflexota; class Anaerolineae; order J102; family J102; genus JAADGC01. The sequence continues at coordinate 5,618 of JAADGC010000057.1, read as the reverse complement.
CCCGTTAACTATCCTCTGACCGAAATGGTGCAGGGCGAGCCGGGCGAGCTGGAAAAAGCGATCGGCGCCCACGTGGCCGAGCTCATCCCCGATGGCGCCACCCTGCAACTGGGCATTGGTGCTATCCCTGATGGGGTTCTCTATTATCTCAAGGATAAACGGGATCTGGGTATCCACAGCGAGCTTTTCTCAGATGGCGTGGTTGATCTGGTGGAATTGGGCGTAGTGACCAACGAGCGCAAAACCTTGCATCGCGGCAAGATCATCAGCGGCATGATCCTGGGGTCGCAGCGCCTGTATAATTTTGTGGATGATAACGCCATGGTCGAATTCCATCCTCAGGACTATGTCAATGATCCCTTCATCATCGCCCAAAACGACAGCATGGTCTCCATCAACTCCGCCATCGAGGTCGATCTCACCGGTCAGGTGTGTGCGGATTCGTTGGGGCATCGCTTGTATAGCGGCGTAGGCGGTCAGATCGACTTTGTACGCGGGGCTGCTCGCAGCAAGGGCGGCAAGCCCATCATCGCCCTGCCTTCCACCGCCAAACAGGGCGCCATCTCACGCATCGTGACCGAACTCAAACCCGGCGCCGGGGTGGTCACCACCCGCAACGACGTGCACTATGTGGTCACCGAATACGGTGTGGCCATCCTGTATGGTAAAACTATTCGCCAGCGCGTCGAGGCGTTAATCGGTATCGCCCACCCTGATTTTCGGGCCGAATTACGGAGCCAGGCCCGAGCCTTTCACTACATCTAACATTCTGGAGTCTTACTCATGATCACCATCGATATTCCCAACACCCTCACCTTGAAACTGCAACACCTGGTGCTGGATCTAAACGGCACTCTGGCTGTGGACGGCGCCGTACTGCCCGGTGTGGCCGCGCGCCTGCAGCTTCTGCACCCCAACCTCGATATCATACTGCTCACGGCCAACACGCACGGCGGCGGTGCCGAGGCGGCGGCCATGCTGGGCATCCAATTCCGCCAGTTACAACCCGGCCCCGGCGGCCCCCAGAAGCAGGCTTTTGTACAGGGCTTGGGAGTCGAACACGTGGTGGCGATTGGCAATGGTCGCAACGACGCCCTCATGCTGGCGCAGGCTGCCCTGGGTATCGCCGTCAATGGGGCCGAAGGCATGGCCGTGGCCGCCTTGCAGGCCGCCGACCTGTATGTGCGCAACATCAACGACGCCCTCGACCTGCTGCTGTACCCCAATCGCCTGCGCGCTACCTGGCGGATGTGAAGTAGTGCCATAGTCCGCCGTCCGTTGTCCTTGGCGAACGTCCATCGATTTTATTTTTGCTCTCGCTGACTGAAGTCAGGCTCTTCAGGCCTGCGGCCAGAGGACGGCCTGCGCCGACTCTCCCTGTGGCGAAGATGGGACGACGATGGCCGATTCGCGGCGCAAAGCAGCTAAAGAGCCCGAGCCTGCCCTGAGAGCAGTCGAAGGGCATCCTCGGCCAGCGTCAGCCCTAAAAAGAAAAGTTATTTCTAGACGGTCACCAGGTGCGGGCTAAATTTATGAAGTGCACTACTGGAATATGACTTACTTGCCGGAAAAACATGACTTCCGGCACTGTTCCACGTGACCTCCGCGGCCTATACTGATCCCCAAGAAAGCCAATCAGTGTGTACTGGAAAGGAGTTTTATTATGGAAAACACGTTATTAGCCGTTCAGGGTCTGCACAAATCCTATGGTGATATGCACGCCGTCGACGGCGTTTCCTTCGACGTCCGCCGCGGGGAAATCTTTGGCCTTTTGGGGCCGAATGGGGCCGGCAAGACCACCATCATCTCCATGCTGACCGGGTTGCTGAAACCGGATAGCGGAAGCGTTAGCTTCGACGGCCACGATTTTCGTCCCTCCAACCGGGCACTGCAGGCGAAAATCGGCCTGGTGCCCCAGGAACTGGCCCTCTACCCCCCCCTCTCGGCCCGGGACAACCTGGTCTTCTTCGGGCGTATCTACGGATTAAAGGGGCAACGGCTCCGGCAGCGCGTGGCTGCTGTATTGGAGATTGTGGGCCTGACGGAACGGGCCAACGACGCCATCGAGACCTATTCTGGCGGCATGAAGCGCCGCGTCAATCTGGCTGTCGGCTTACTCCACGAGCCGGAATTGCTTTTTTTGGACGAGCCAACGGTGGGCGTGGACCCGCAGGCTCGGAACGCCATTTTGGAAACACTGGAGACGCTCAACCGGGCAGGGACGACCATTTTCTACACAACGCACTACATGGAAGAAGCTCAACGGCTCTGCCACCGGGTGGTCATCATCGATCACGGGCAGATCATTGCTTTGGACACACCACGGGCGCTCATCGACAGCCTGGGCAGCGGCATCATCCGCCTGAAAGTGCCGGATAATGCTTTCGAGAGCCTGACCCGGCAAGCCCGCCGGCTGGCGATGATTAAAACTGTTTCCCGGCAAGACAGTCGGGTGATTGTGAAGACGAACGATGCCCCGGCAGCATTGATCGGCTTGTTGGGCATCGTCAACCGACTTGACATTCCCATCACAGCCTTGGAGATATTGGAACCTAATCTGGAGACAGTTTTTCTGCAACTCACCGGGAAAGCGCTCAGGGACTAAGGAGAGAACGATGCTATACCAAATTTTTGCCATCACCATCAAAGAGCTCAAGCTGTTAATGCACGATCGGGCCGGCATGGTGACGCTGTTTGCTATGCCGATCATGTTCATTCTGATAATGAGCGTGGCCCTGCAAAACGCCTTTCAGGTGGGCAGCAGCGATCTCCCGGTCACCGTGTTGGTGGTGAACCAGGACCAGGGGGAATTGGCGGCTAAAGCCATCGCCGACTTGCGCGAGATGGAAGGAATCAAACCGCTGGAAAGTCTAGACGGCAAGCCACTTACCCGGCAGGCGGCCGAGGCGCTCATCGTGAAGGAAGAAGAGCGGGTCGCCATCCTCTTTCCGCCCGATTTCAGCCAGGCCGTGACGCAGACCGCTACCGATCCGCAAGCTGCGCCGGCCCAGGTAACATTCATTGTCGATCCCACCACCGGCAACCGGTTTCTGGGGCCTATTCGCGGCGCCGTAGAGGGCTTCGTCCAACGTCGGGCGGCCCTGGCCCAGGCCCCCTTACAAATGCGATCTGCTTTCGAAAATCTGGCAGCGCAAGCCTCACCACAAGAGGCTCCTTTCGTGCGCCAGGTTGGAACGCGCTTCATCGATACCATGGTGCAAAGCGGTGCCCTGGCAGAGCATCACGGCGGCGTGCAATTCCAGGAAGTCGTCCCGGCCGCCTTCAAAGTGGATAGATTCCCCAATTCGGTGGAACAGAGCGTGCCCGGCTACACTATTTTCGGCATCTTTTTCATCGTTGCGGTCCTGGCCACCAGTTTTCTGGAGGAGAAACAGGCAGGCACATTCCGCCGTTTGTTAGCGGCCCCTCTACCGCAAAGCGCTCTCTTGTTGGGAAAATTACTGCCCTATTACTTGATCAATATCATTCAGGTGGTTTTGATGTTTGGCGTCGGCGTGTTGGTCTTCCACATGAACCTGGGCCACGCTCCCCTGGCGTTGGCGGCAGTCACGCTGTCTACCGGGCTGGCGGCCACCGGCTTAGGGCTTTTGGTCGCCGCCATCGGCAAGACCCCCTCGCAAGTGAGCGGCGTGAGCACGTTGCTGGTGCTGACCCTGGCAGCCCTGGGCGGCATACTGGTGCCGGCGTTCGTGATGCCGGATTTCATGCAGAAGTTGGCTCTCATCACGCCCCACGCCTGGGCGCTGGACGGCTACCAGGACATCATTGTACGGGGCTTGGGCCTGCAAGCGGTGTTGCCAAATGTGGCCGTGTTGACCGGCTTCGCCGTCCTCTTTTTCGGCTTTGCCCTCTGGCGTTTCCGGTTTGATTAAAGAACGACGGTCAGGTTATAATTTGCCCATGATAGGCAGGATTTTCCCCCGAAAAGGCTCTTTTTTGCTGATGCTGACCGCCTATCTGACGGCGGTCAGCGTCGCGATCTTGACGTTGAACATCGCCCGGCCTGGGCAGCAACGTTGGCTGGGGGGCCTCTTGCTGCTGGCATTCATCGTGCTGTTGCGCTTCTTGCCGGCGCGCGAAAGCCCTCTCTGGCCCTCGACGGTGCACCTCGCCGCCCAAACGGCCCTCGTTGCCGCTTTGATGGCCGTCATCCCGAACGCCGTATCGGCATTGCCCATCCTTCTCTTCTTGCTCAGCGCCATAACGGTGCTCGCTTTTCCCCGGCGCTTAGCAGTGCTCTGGCTCCTGCTCTTCACGGCGATAACCTACGCCTTTTTCGCTCACATCTGGGGCTGGTACGAGGGTGGGTTGACGTTGCTGCCCTATGCCGGGGGCTACCTTTTCTTTGGCGTTTTTGGCGATGCCATGGGGCGGGCGGAGACAGCCCGGCAGGAAAGTGAGCGTTTGCTGGCCGAACTACAAGAAATGCACCGACAATTACTGGCCTACGCTGCCCGGATAGAAGTACTGGCCGTGGCGGAGGAACGTAATCGGCTGGCTCGCGAAGTACACGACACCCTGGGACACCGGTTGACGGTGGCGGCAGTGCAGTTGGAGGGGGCCCAGCGCCTCATTTTTCAGGAACCACAACGGGCGGCCAGGATGGTTGGCACCGTGCGCGAGCAAGTGCGGGAGGCGTTGGCCGAACTGCGACGCACGGTGGCGACGCTGCGCCAACCGCTGGCTTCCGACCTGCCTTTACCGCAGGCGTTGACCGATTTGACGACATCCTTCGCGGAGGCCACCGGACTGGATGTGCAGTTTTCTTTGCCCGAGACCTGGTCCCCCCTGCCATCGCAGCAACGGCTGGCGTGCTACCGGGCTGCCCAGGAAGCGTTGACCAACGTCCAGCGCCATGCCCGGGCCCAGACGGTGCGGCTGCAACTGGAACGTTCGAGCGGCTATATCTCGCTTCAAGTCGTCGACGACGGCATCGGCATCCGGCCGGAGGCCGCGGGCAACGGCTTTGGTCTGGCGGGCCTGCAAGAACGGGCGGCTCACCTGGGCGGCAGCCTGCGCGTGGAGCGGCAGAAGCAAGGGGGCACTATTTTGTACTTCCGCGTACCCGAGGAGTGCTGAGGCGCATGCGCCCGGCACCTCTGGCCCAGGGTGTTGCGTAATGACGAATCGATTTTCTAGAAGCTCAAGGGGGTAAAGTCATGGAAAAGCAAGCAACTCGTGTGTTGATTGTCGATGACCAACGGCTCATGCGCGAAGGGTTGCGCGTGTTGCTGGAGTTGGAGCCGGACATGGAAGTCGTCGGGGAAGCAGAAAATGGCGCCGCGGCGCTATCTGCTTATGAAGCGTTGCGACCGGACGTGGTGCTCATGGATGTGCGCATGCCGGTGCTGAACGGCGTGGAAGCCACACGGCGCTTGTGTGCCCGCTGGCCCGCTGCCGGGGTCATCATCCTCACCACCTTTGACGACGACGCTTACATCTTCGATGGGTTGCGCGCCGGCGCCTTGGGTTACCTGCTCAAAGATGTCTCCGGGGAAGTGCTGGCCCAGGCCGTGCGCACCGTGGCCGGCGGCGGTGCGCTCATCGAACCGTCCGTGGCCCGCAAAGTAGTGGACGAGTTCGCCCGGTTGGCCCCA
>JAADGC010000056.1 GCA_013152585.1 Chloroflexota bacterium | reverse complement strand
CCGGGTTCACCCGGCGCCGTTTTGTAGCCCTGCGGTTCACCGCCGGGCGGTCGGCGGCCACCACGCCTCCCCACCGGCAAACGCGCCCTGGCTCACCGCTGCTCACGAAAGCGTTAGCCGCATCCGTGATGCGGCCGGGTTAAGCGGCGAAATCGGCGCATCACGGATGCGCCGGGCGCTCGACAACCTTCCTATTATTTAGGTCGTCGTGTACTAGATTCTCCACTCCACTACGTTCCGTTCAGAATGACACGTTTGGGATTTGGTTGCGGCCGGAGGCTGCGCTATGCGATAATAATGCAGACATCCTAACCGACACACCCTTTTCATTCAACCTCTGGGGGCCAAACATGCAGCGTCATGAAATCAGCGAATGTCTTCTCGCTTCCGACTTGCTGCGCGGTCAGACACCCAGCGCTTGTGAGGCGTTTATCAACAGGGGCCATTTAATCCACACACCTGCACAAACTTACCTGTTCCACCAGGAAGACCCGGCTGAATTATGCTACTTCTTGTTGGCAGGAAAAGTGCGATTGGCGCAACTAACGCCGGAAGGGAAACAAATAGTGGTGGAAATTTTATCCCCGAAGCACTATTTTGGTCTATTCGTCACCCTGGCTAAACAAACATATTCCGTATCTGCAGGAACCATCGAAGACAGTATCATTTATTGTTGGGATAGGGGAACCGTGCGCAAATTGATGCTGCAATTCCCCCAAATTGCCCTCAAGAGTATAGAATTACTCACGAAGCGCTTCTCTCACCTGCAGGACCGCTTGCAAAAACTGGCGACAGAACGGGTAGAGCAACGGGTTGCCTACGCGCTGCTCGATTTATCCCGGATGTTTGGAGAAAAAGTGGGAGATGGGGATGAGATCACCGTCAAGCTCTGCCGCCAAGACCTGGCGGAATTGGCGGGAACCAATATCTACTCCATCAGTCGTATTTTTCGCAAGTGGGAAGAAGATGGCATCGTCGTTTCGCACCGCCAGAAGGTAGTCCTTTGTAATCTGGAACATCTGCAATTGCTGGTGGAGGGTAAATCTCAGACCAACACTTTTGGCGTTATTTGCGCTGCTGCAAAGACAAATACGGATTCCTCATCTAAAATTAAGAAAAGCCCCAGGAAATGAATGGTTACTCAATGGATCCAAATGAACATCCGCACACCACACCGTTGAACGCCCTGCAGGTGAAGCTGGCAAGCATCCCTAAATGGCTACGGGCTGCCTTGCTGCTGGTCGTGGCCTTTCTCGCCCTTTTTGTACTTCCCTTTACATCATGGTTGATAGCTGATGAAGGGCTGAATCGTACGGCTCATGCCGATTTCTGTGCCCAATGCCATTCCATGATACCTTTTTGGGCTTCATACCAGCAAGATATTCATGGAGGCAATACGCCTTTCGGGTTCCAGGCGTCGTGCACCAATTGCCATCTTGACAACAGCAGCTCGTCTGCTTATTTTTACAGTAAGGCCACCAAGGGGCTCCACGACCTCTGGGTCGAGACTTTCGGTGATCCAGATAATATCGACTGGGAGGCAATGCGTAGCCGGCGCCAGGAATACACATTCGATTCAGGCTGTTTGAGCTGTCATAACAACCTTCTCAAAGCCACCCAGAAAAATTCCAAAGCATTTCTGCCCCATCGGGAGTACTTTGCCGGACGCACAGACAAACAATGTGTCTCCTGCCATAAACATGTGGGACACAAGAACATGTCAGATTACTACATCCAAAAGCCTTAGATCAGAAGAGGAGGAACTCAATGCAATCATATAAACGAAGCGTGCTACTCCTGATTAGTATCGTTTTGGGGATACTCGTCGTAGGAAGCCTTGCTGCCTGCTCTTCGAACGAAGCGCCGGCAGTACCTCAGGCAGCCTCCAACCCCGCCCCCACTGCCGTCCCCCCCAGCCCCAAGACCATTGTGGTGGAAGTCGACCGCAATGCTGGGGATCTGGCAGCAACGAACAAGCTTGCTATCACCCGTGGTATGGATGAGGTAAGCCAACAGTGTATCGAATGCCACAAAGATGAAAGCCCCGGCATCGTCAATGATTGGAGAGAAAGCAGGCATGGCCATGTTAGCGTCTCCTGTTTGGACTGTCATGGCGTCGAAAAGAACGATCCCACAGCCACGCAGCACAAAGACCTGATAGGGACAGACGTTTATATCTCGGTGCTGGTACCTCCCAGCCGTTGCGCCGACTGCCACCCGAACGAAGTAGAACAATTCGATAGTAGTGGCCATCACCGTGGCGCCTTGCAGATCGAGGGCAAAGAGGCCATGCAAACCCTGATGTTTGTCCACGAGGGTCGAAACAATCCCGAAGTAGGGGGAGCACCAAAAGCTACGGGGTGTAATCAATGTCATGGCGTCCGTATTGAACTCGATGACCAGGGTAACCCCACGCCAGACACCTGGCCTGCTGCGGGGATTGGCACCATCTATCCTGATGGCAGTGTGGGCAACTGTTCAGTCTGCCACACTCGCCATAAATTCGATATCGCCGAAGCTCGTAAACCCATAGGCTGTGCCTCCTGTCACCTCGGGCCTGACCATCCCAATATCGAGATTTACGAAAACTCCAAACATGGTCAGATTTATGCAGCCGAAGGCGAGACATGGAAATGGGACAGCGCTCCTGACGCCTGGGAACCGGGCGATTATCGGGCGCCCACCTGTGCCACCTGCCACATGAGCGGTATCGGCGAACTCAGCACAACACACAACGTCTCCGAGCGCCTGTACTGGAACTTGTGGGCCCCCCGATCTGCGATGCGCGATTCTAATGATCCCATGAGTTCACTCACCGGCCATGGTGAAGAAGGTCGGGCCAAGATGGAACTGGTGTGCGAATCCTGCCATACGTCGCGCCACACCCAGGGCTTCTTTGCTCAGGGAGATTCCGCCGTTCAGCTCTACAACGAATCCTACTACGATCCCGCCAAGCAGATGCTGAACGAACTCAAGGATAAGGACCTGCTCAAAACGAATCCCTGGGCTGATGAATTCCAGAAGCTCTACTACTACCTCTGGCATCACGAAGGTCGCCGTGCTCGCCAGGGTGCCTTGATGGGAGGTCCTGACTGGACCCATTGGCACGGATTCTTCGATCTCCAGCAAGACCTCTACCGCATGAAAGACATCTACAACTATCGCATGACAAACGGAAAGATCGAAGAACCATAAACCCCCTTCCCACCCCCCTCCCACGATCATCCGACCACCAGAGGACCTCCGGCCAGCAAATGCCGGGGGTCTTCTCTTTCCATATCACGGGCCTCTACGCAATTCCCGCCGGGGCGCCTTCCCCGCAGAGCCCCCGGACTTCATAATGCAATGAGCGCCAGGGCAGCCAGAGCCGCCAGCAGGCCCGCTCTCTGGCGCTGGCTGATGCTCTCCTTGAGGATAAATGCCGCCAAAATCACGGTCGTAGCCGGATAAAGTGATGACAGCACCGCCGAGATATCCAGGCGTCCGGCCTGCGCGGCCAGCACAAAAAAGACATTGCCGCCGGTATCGAACAGGCCCGCCAGCAGGATCAACGGTATCTGAGAGGTAGAAGGCTTGCTTTCGTGGCGGTGTCGCAACACAACGACGGCCACCAACACAAGGGAAGCGAGCCGTGCCGCCAGCAGCGGCAGGAACACAGCCTCCGTGCTGGCCAGATCGATAAACACGAAGAAAAAACCAAATCCAGCTCCGGCAATTAGTGGCAACGACAACGATCGCAGCTCGATTCGTTGCCCGGCGCCATCCTGTGCCAGCAGCCACACCGCCACCAGCGCCAGCCCAAATCCCAGCATCTGCCAGGCCGAGGGCCATCCTTCCAGCAGCAAAGCGACCAGCACCGGCACGGCGGCGGCGACGGCGGCCGTTATCGGCGCCACCACCGACATTGTGCCACCGGCCAGCCCCTTGTACAGGGCAATCAGGCCAATCACACCACAGATACCGGCCAGAGCTGCCACCGTCAAGCTGGTCCATGCCGGCACAGCTTCGGCCAGGCCCAGCGCCGCCAACAACATGATCAGGGCGCCGACCGTCTGCGAGAGCAGGATCACGAAATAAACACTCGTGCGTCTGGACGCCATGCCACCGCTAAAATCACCTGCCCCCCAGCTTAGGGCTGAAGCCAAACCATACACGACCGCCAGGTATTCTGCCCCCATGGCCTCACCGTTTCAATTCTTGCTGCACCGTCTTGAGGATCGACTCGGTGCGCAGATCGGGCAGATTGTAGCACGGGCCGCACAGGGCATCGGCCAGTTGATGCGCCAGACCCCGATCAAATGCCTGGTGCTCCATGTTGATCGTCACGGAACGAATGTGGTTGAGTTTGAACAAGGAAGCCATACGCAAAGCCTCATCCTGGGCGGGCATGCCGGTCATACTCACGTTGCCAGCGCCATCGGTGAGCAGCACCATGATGGGCCGGGTCTCGGGATCACGCCGCCGCGCCGCTATCAGAACTTCGTATGAGATCAGGAGTCCCGACGACAAGGGCGTTTTACCACCCACGGGGATGTCGCGCAGGGCCTTCTGCGCCAGCTCCACGCTGGATGTGGGCGGCAATACCACGCGTGCCTGGTCTTTTTGAAATACGATCATGCCCACCTGATCCCGACGCTGGTACGCGTCCACCAGCAGCGACATCACTGCCCCTTTGGTGGCTTCCATGCGCTCGGCGGCCGCCATCGACCACGAGGCATCGACCACAAAAAGGATGAGATTGGCCGCCCGCCGCACACGTACCTTGCGCTGCAAATCCTGTCGTTCCACAGCAAAAGCCACCCCTTTTTTCTGACGATGGATCTGCTGTAAAGCTGCCTGCCGGAAGGTGGCATCGAAGGCGATGTCATCGAGATGATCGCCAGCGGGGCGGGCTTTGATGTAATGGCCGCGTTTGCGCTCGGTACGCGTGGTCGAACGCCGCCCCCCCTTGGCCCGGGTGAGCTTGTCGATGGGGGTATCCAGGCGCCGGGTCTTAAAGGTGTCGCCGATCTGTGCCAGGCGTTGGGGGGCTTTCTTATCGCCGGGCGTGGTCGCTTCGCCACTGGCGCGCTGCCTGGTTTCGGGGGCAGCGGCAGCGTCGGCGTCCTCCTCGTCTGCTTCTAGCTCATCCTCTTTTTTTTTACGTCACCCGTGGCACCGGCCTGCGCCGCCCGCATCTGCTCGGCATCGACTTCCTGTTGCGCCTGCTCCATGCGCTCCTGCAACTGCGCCGGTTGCAAGCTGGCATCCTGGAAGGGCTGCCGTTTCAGGCGGTGGGGCAAAGCCAGTTCAGCCCCTACCATGATGTCGTGCTCGTTCACTTCCAGTCGTCCCTCGAAAGCGGCGTTGGCCTGAGCCGTCTTCAGGATCACAATATCCGCCCGATGGCCGTCCACCTGGAACGAAGCCGTGAGATGCGCCACCAGATACATATCGCGCTCGGTATAGCTTACCATGAGCAGGCGATGCCGGGCCCGCCGGATTTCCACAGACAGCGCTTCTTCCTGCTGGCGCCAGGCCTCGTAAAAACCTTCCGGGTTCTGATCATAATCCAGACGCCGGCGCACAATAGCCACGCGGGACTTGGGGTCCCGAATACCTTCGATATCCACGGCATGGGCGAAGCGATCCAGCAGTTGGGGCCGCAGATCGCCTTCCTCGGGATTCATGGTGCCCACCAATATAAAACGGGCCGGATGCTGAAAACTGATGCCCTCGCGCTCGACCACATTCACACCCATGGCCGCCGAATCCAGCAACAGATCGACCACATGATCGTCGAGCAGATTCACCTCATCCACATAAAGCAGCCCGCGGTTGGCGGCCGCCAGGACGCCCGGTTCGAAATGGCGCTCGCCTTTCTTGATCGCCTTTTCGATATCCAGGGTGCCCACCACCCGGTCTTCGGTGGCGCTCACGGGCAGATCTACAAAGCGGATGCGACGAACAGCGCTGGGCAGCGTCCCCTCCTGTTGCAGTCGTTCCTGACAATTGGTGCACAGAAACATGGGCTTGTTGGGATCGCAGCCAAACTTGCAGCCATCCACGATTTCGATCTCAGGTAACAATGCTGCCAGCGCCCGGGCCGTGGTCGATTTGGCCGTGCCCCGCTCGCCCCGGATCAAAACCCCGCCAATCTGAGGATTGATGGCATTGAGGATAAGCGCCCGCTTCATGCGCTCCTGACCGACAATAGCTGTGAATGGATAGACCGCTGTCATAGAAAAATGCTCCGATGAATGTATGATACTGGCATTATAGCAGCGGCTTCAGGCTGGAGCAATTCAGGGCGTCCGGAATTTGTCTCCCAACTACCTGAACGTACTCTACCGATCTTCCCAATGGCTGGTATAATAGGCGCATCATTTCTTGCCCCAACTCTAACCACACACCAACACATTATGGCCTTTCATAACGAAGAAATTCTACCTACCCTTTTGCTCATCACCTTTCTCGCCGCCCTCGTGCCCATGGTGTCGCTGCGCCTGAAGCGCCTGCACATCCCCGTCGTCGTAGGCGAAATCATCGTGGGCATTGTCATCGGAAAAAGCGGCTTCAACATCGTCGAGCCCAACCTTATCCTGGACTTTTTGGCCTGGTTTGGCTTCATCTTTCTCATGTTTATCTCCGGTCTGGAGCTTGATTTCGATCTGCTGAGCCTGCCACAAGATCGCAAAACCAGCCTGCTCAAACAACCGGTGCCATTGGCCGGGGCGCTGTTCGTTATCACCCTGGCGCTGGGCCTGGGGGTGGGATTCTACTTGCAGCAAATAGGTGTGGTGCAGGATGCCATCCTCATGGGACTCATTCTCAGCACCACATCACTGGGAGTGGTGGTGCCCATCCTCAAAGAGCACCGCATCATCACCTCAGAATTTGGGCAGACGCTGCTGGTATCCGCCCTCCTGGCCGATTTTATTACTCTGCTCCTCTTCAGCGTCGATGTCGCCCTCCTCAGCAAAGGACTGACGCTTGACCTACTCCTGGTGCTGCTGCTGATGGTGTTCTTTGGCATCGCCATACGCGGCAGCAGGGCGGTTTCCAACGTCCCCGCCATCCAACGGCTCAGCGCAGAAATCAGTCAGGCAACATCCCAGATCGAAGTGCGAGGGAGCTTTGCCCTCATGGTGGCGTGGGCAGCCCTGGCCATTTCGCTCGGGGCCGAGGTCATTCTGGGGGCATTTCTGGCGGGCGCCCTCGTCAGCCTGCTCACCAAACAGCATGATTCGGAGTTACGGGAAAAGCTCGATGCCTTCGGCTTTGGCTTTTTTATCCCCATCTTCTTCATCATGGTAGGGGTCAATTTCGACGCCTCCGCCCTCCTGGCCTCCCGCGAGCGGCTCATTCTGGTTCCCCTGCTCCTGGCGGCGGCATTTGGCATCAAACTGATCTCGGCCCTGATCTTGCGCATCCTTTTTAATTGGCGCCAAACCCTGAGCGCCGGCATGTTGCTTTCGGCCAGATTATCGCTGATTATCGCCGCATCTGCTATCGCTTTAGAGCTGCAAGTCATCGATGAAGCCATGAATGCGGCCATCATCCTGACAGCCATTGTCACCGTCACGACCGCTCCCATCCTGTTCGAACGCATCCTGCGCCCGGCGCCGCACACCGAGAGCAGGCAGCATTTCATCATCGTCAGCTCCTCCGAAATGGCCGTCGCCCTGGCCAAACGCCTCGCCGCAGAAGCCAGCGTCACGCTCATCGCCCACAAAGAGCTGCGTCAGAATTTGCCGGCGGGTGTGCAGCTCGTGAGCAGTGATGCCGTGGATGCCGAGGTCTTGTTGCAGGCCGGCGCCGATCGCGCCACCGGCCTGGTCGCCTTAAGTGATGACAAATCATTTAACGAGAGAGCCTGCCATCTGGCCCTGGAGAATTACGGGATCGAGAACATAGTCACCTGGGAACATGAAACAGAAAACCTGAAGGACCTGGAGCAACGCGGTGTGCGGATCATTCGCCCCGGCATGGCGATCCTATTCGCACTCGAAGGCTCTCTCCTCTTCCCTGCCGCATATGATCTGCTGGCACATAATAACCGAGACATGGAACTGCGCGAAATACGATTGCGGAACCACCGCTTCCATCATCACAGCCTGCGCGAAATACATCTACCCGGCGACGCCTTGGTCGTGGGCATCCAACGTCGTGAGCAACGTATCGTTCCCCACGGTGATACAGTACTACAAATGGAAGACATCTTATTGCTGGTCGGCTCACCCCACGCGCTCGCTGATGCCGCTGCCTGGCTGGATGAAAGCAGCCAACCGTCCTTATGATCCCACACGTCACCGTCATTGGCGCCGGTCTGGCCGGTTCCGAAGCCGCCTGGCAATTGGCCCGGCGCGGCATAGCCATAAGTCTATACGAAATGCGCCCCACCCGCAGCACCGCAGCCCATCACACCGACCTGTTTGCCGAGCTGGTCTGCTCCAATTCGCTGGGCGCCCAATCGCCCGACAGGGCCCTGGGCCTGCTCAAGGCCGAGATGCGGCGCCTGGACTCGTTGATCATCCGCTGCGCCGACCAGAACGCCCTGCCCGCAGGCGGCGCCCTGGCCGTGGGCCGCCAGGAATTCAGCCAAGCTGTCACCGACGCCATCAGCTCGCATCCTTTGATCACCGTCATCCGCAGCGAAGTCACTGCCATCCCTGCCGCACCCACCATCATTGCCTCCGGCCCCCTCACCTCCTCCCGCCTGGCACAGGCCATCGGCCAACTGGCAGGCCAGCAGTACCTCAGCTTTTACGATGCCCTGGCCCCCATCGTCACCCTGTCATCGATCCACATGCCGCCGGCCTGGCGCCAGTCCCGCTACGACCGCGACAGCGGCCAAAGCGAGGGTGACTATATCAACTGCCCTCTCGACCAGGACCAATACGAGGCCTTCGTGTATGCCTTGCGTGCAGCCGAACGCATCGAGTTGCGGCAATTCGAACAGGAAGACCAACGCTTTTTCGAAGGCTGTCTGCCCGTAGAAGTGCTGGCCGGGCGCGGGGACAAAGCCCTGGCCTTCGGGCCATTACGGCCGGTGGGCCTACGCGACCCCCGTACGGGCCAACGGCCACATGCCGTGGTGCAACTGCGTCAGGATAATCTGGCCGGTGATCTGTATAACATGGTGGGCTTCCAGACCAATATCAAATGGCCGCAGCAAAAGCACATCTTCCGCATGATCCCCGGCCTGGAAGAAGCCGAATTCGTGCGCCTGGGCCAGATGCATCGCAACACCTTCATCAATAGCCCCCGGCTGCTACGCCCCACCCTGCAGTGGCACGACCGAGACGATCTTTTCTTTGCCGGACAGCTCATCGGTTCCGAAGGCTACGTGGGATCGGCGGCCGGTGGCCTGCTGGCCGGCATCAACATGGCCCGGCTGCTGCACCACCAGCCCCCCGCAGCTCTCCCCACCGAGACCATGGCCGGGGCGGTCTTTCATTATGTCACCCACGCCGAGCCCAAAGAATTCCAGCCCATGAAGGCCAACTTTGGCCTCCTGCCCCCGCTGCACCCACCCGTGCGCAACAAACGCGCCCGTTACCAGGCCTATAGCCAGCGCGCCCTGCAAGCGCTGAAAACCTGGAGCGAGGATCGCGGCATTTAAGGCATCCCTCCTTCAGGGAGGGGCTGTCGCACACATTCACGCCCCCACCTCTTGATCAATGGTGTAGGGTTGGCGTATACTAGAGCTGAGAAAACGCCCTGTCGCAAATCTTCAAAATACAGGAGTAATAACGCTTATGAGAGCTGTCGATATCATCGCTAAAAAGCGTGATGGCGAAGAACTTTCGGCAGAAGAAATCGAATTCTTCATTCAGGGGTATACAAGTGAAGACATCCCGGATTATCAGGCAGCAGCCTGGTGCATGGCCGTGCAACTCAAAGGCATGACACCCGCCGAAACCACTGAACTCACCCTCAGTATGGCCCGTTCGGGGCAACAGATCGATCTCAGTGATGTGGCGCCGCTCATTGCCGACAAACATTCCACTGGTGGGGTCGGAGATAAAGTCACGCTGGCCCTGGGGCCGCTCGTGGCGGCATCTGGCCAGCCCGTGGGCAAGATGTCGGGTCGGGGATTAGGATTTTCGGGGGGCACGCTGGACAAGCTGGAATCGATCCCCGGTTGGACGGCCGAAATCAGCATTCCCCAGTTCAAAGAACAAATACGGCGGGTGGGGCTGGTAATTGCCGGGCAAACCGCCGATCTGGCGCCCGCCGACAAAAAGCTCTATTCACTACGCGATGTCACGGCCACTGTGCCCAGCCTGCCGCTGATCGCCTCTTCCATCATGTCCAAAAAAATCGCTGCCGGCGCCAACGTCATCCTGCTCGACGTCAAGGTGGGCGATGGCGCCTTCATGCAGACCATGGACGACGCCACCGCTTTGGCCGAGATGATGGTCGCCATTGGCCGTCTGGCCGGGCGCACCGTAGCCGCCCGGGTG
Organism: Chloroflexota bacterium; assembly: GCA_013152585.1. GTDB lineage: Bacteria > Chloroflexota > Anaerolineae > J102 > J102 > JAADGC01. The sequence continues at coordinate 7,064 of JAADGC010000056.1, read as the reverse complement.
ACAGACATGAACCAACCCCTGGGTTTGGCCATCGGCAATGCCCTCGAGGTCAAAGAAGCCATTGCCACCCTCAAGGGCCGGGGACCGGCAGATTTCACCGAACTCATCCTGGCCGAGGCCGCCCACCTCCTACACTTATGTCACATCACCGACAGCCTGGAAGCAGCCCAGGCACTGGTGCGCCAAAAAATCGCCGATGGCAGCGCCCTGCGCAAATTCGCCGACTTCGTGGCCGCCCAGGGCGGCGATCCTCATGTGGTCGATGATCCCGACGGCGTACTCCCCTCGGCGCCGGTGGTCATCCCCCTGCGCTCACCCCATTCTGGCACCCTCAGTGCCGTGCGTGCCCGTGCCTTTGGCATGACCAGCGTCGCCCTCGGCGGCGGCCGCGCCCAAAAAGACGATAAGGTTGACCCCAGCGTCGGCATCGTCCTGCAAGCCAAGATTGGTGATTATGTCAAGCAAGGTCAGCCCTTATGCACCATCCATGCCCGCACCCAGGCCGACGCCAACATGGCCGCTGCTTACCTCCTCCCGGCCTACGACTGGTCCCCCACCCCCGTCACACCCCCGATCCTGATCAAAAAAACCTTCGACGCCCACTAAGTGTTTGTCCAGAATTGCCCCCTCCCAACGGCCAAAAACAGACCCTTATTCCCGACGATTCTTAAACACCCACCTGCCCCAGGAAAATCCCATGACCAGCCAGCCCACCCCCGTCATCCTCGCTGCCACCCGCACACCCATCGGCAAATTCGGCGGCGCCTTTCAACAAACACCCGCCACGATCCTCGGCGGTCATGCCATCCGTGCCGCCGTCAACCAGGCAGGCATCCCTGCGGATGAAGTCGACGAAGTGATCATGGGGCAGGTAATTACGGCCGGGGCCGGACAGGCGCCGGCCCGGCAGGCCAGCATCTATGGCGGTCTACCCAGCAGCGTGGGCGCCGTCACCCTCAACAAAGTCTGTGGCTCCAGCCTCAAAGCCGTGATGACGGCCGCCAGCTTCATCCGTGCCGGCGAAGGTCGGCTCTACGTGGCCGGGGGCATGGAAAACATGAACATGGGCCCCTACCTGCTGGCCAAAGCCCGCTTCGGCTACCGCCTCGGGAATGAGCAGATCATCGATGCCACCGTGCACGACGGTCTGATGGATCCCTTCCACGAACAGCACATGGGGCTCTCGGCCGAGTGGATTGCCGAAACCTTTGACATCAGCCGTCAGGCGCAGGACGAATTCGCCCTCGAAAGCCACCACCGTGCCATCGTGGCCACCGACAGCGGCCGTTTCCAGCAGGAAATCACGCCCATCACCATCAGCAGCCGCCGCCAGCAACAAGAAATTATCCACGACGAATCTGTGCGTCGTGACACCAGCCTGCCGAAACTGGCTGCGCTCAAGCCCGCCTTCAAGGCCCATGGCACGGTCACGGCCGGCAACGCTCCCGCCATCACCGATGGCGCCGCTGCCCTCGTGCTCAGCAGCGCCCACTACGCACAAGAAAGACACCTTCCGGTTTGGGCCCGCATCGTCTCCTATAGTTACGCGGCTGTCGAACCCCTCGAAGTCTTCACAGCCCCACCTTTGGCTATCCGCAAAGCGCTGCACCTGGCAGGCTGGAGCCTGGACGACGTCGATCTCTTTGAGATTAACGAAGCCTTTGCGGCCCAAATCCTACACAATATGCGCGCACTTGGCCTTGCAGCCGACAAAGTCAACGTCCACGGGGGCGCCATTGCCCTCGGGCACCCACTCGGCGCCAGCGGCGCCCGTGTCCTCACCACCCTGCTGCACGCACTACACACCTACGGCAAAAGCCGCGGGGTCGCTGCCCTATGTCTGGGCGGCGGGGAGGCAGTCGCTCTCACTGTAGAAATGCAGGCAGCTTAGACTCCGCACTCATTTTCCCTCATCATGACACACATCAACACATCCTCGAACTATGATTTTGAAGCACTCATGCCTGGCGCCCGCGCCGCCGTGCATACCTGCATGGCGGTGCAAGCCGACGACCGGGTTCTCATCTTCTATGGCACCAGTACCGAACGCATTGGCCGGGCACTGGCCCATGTCGCCAGCCAAAACAACGCCACCACCGCAGCACTGTGTCTGGATGATTTTGCCTCTCGTCCGCTCACGCAGATGCCCCTGGCCCTACAACAACGCATTGTCGAGTTTGCCCCCACCGTCACCTTCTACGCCGCCAGCTCCGAACCCGGCGAGCTTGCATTCCGCCATACACTCACCATTCTGCTCTATCACACCACTAACCCCCGCCACGCCCACATGCCCGGCATCACCGAAGCCATCATGCAAGAAGGCATGGCAGTCGATTATCAACAGGTGCACGATCTCACACTACAAGTAGCCGACATCCTGCGCCAGGCACACCGCATCCACGTCACCAATCCCAAAGGCACCGATGTCGTGGCCGAGTTTGCACCCCAATACAAATGGATTCCCTCACACAGCTTTTATCACAACCATGGCGATTGGGGCAACCTGCCCGAGGGCGAAGTCTACACCTGTCCCGCCACCGTCGAGGGCACGGTAGTTGCCGATGTGCTGGGTGATTATTTCTCCGAAGCCTACGGCCTGCTCGACGATCCTGTCAGCTTCGTGATCGCGAATTCCCGCGGGGTTGACATCCAATGCGCCAACCAGCAACTTCTGAATGAATTGACGGCCTATCTCGACAGCGACCCCAATAGCCGCCGCGTGGGCGAATTTGCCATCGGCACCAACATCGGCCTCACGCGGCTGATTGGCAATCTGCTGCAGGATGAAAAGTATCCTGGCATGCACATAGCCTTTGGCAATCCCTACGGCCCCGTGACCGGCGCCGACTGGGTTGCCACGACTCACATCGACGTCATCCCTTCCCGCTGCACCATCGATGTCGATGGCCGCCGCCTGATGACTGATGGCGTCTTCGCAGCGGATGTCCTCACCGGCGTCACCTCCACCCACGACAACTAGACCCCGTCCATGCCCCTGGTGCACATCCTCGATCACAACGTCTACTACGAAACAGGTGGCGATGGCCCCGCGGTTGTGTTGTTGCACCACGCCACCGCCACGCTCGACAACTGGCGAGGACAAATCGGCCTCCTGCAAGCCAAAGGCTACGCCACACTGGCCTACGACCGCCACGGATTTGGCAAATCGCAACCCCTGGCCGCCTGGTCAACCACCTACCACGAAGACGGTGTGGCCGAGCTCATCGCCCTCCTTGATGCCCTGAGACTGGAACGCGTGGCGTTGGTGGGACACAGCGACGGCGCCACCATCAGCCTTATGGCCGCGGCCCGGCACCCGCACCGCATCGCCGCCGTCATCGCCGAAGCCCCGCACATGTGGATCGATCCTGAGTGGCTGTATCGGGGTTTCGAGACCTTCCGCACCACCGTGGGGACTTCCGAGCGCTTCTGGCGGGCCATGCGTCGCTATCATGGCGATCAGGCCGAACAGGTGGTGAAGCGCTGGCGCCAACGCTGGCTGGATCCGGCCTTCCGGCAATGGGATGTCTCGGCTACTCTGTCCCGGGTGCAAAGCCCCGTGCTCGTCCTCCACGGTGAACACGACATCTTTTTCCCTTACAGCCACAGCCAGGCCATTGCCGCCCGGCTCGCCAACGCCGAATGCAGGCTGATCAAAGCTGCTGGGCACAGCCCACATCTCGAAAACAAGCCCGTATTCGACCAGCTTCTGCTCGACTTTCTTGCCTCGCACTGGCCCCCACAAAGACGCTAACCCCAGGCCCTTTCTGTATCCCGGGCCTCGGCCGCTTCCTTTATCACCGGGGGCGCGGATTGACAGGCCTGGATGAACCATCGGCTCACCACACTGGCGCCCAAAGAGGAGACTTTTTGACCATGCACACAGACTATGATGTCGTCATTATCGGTTCAGGTGCAGGCGGGCTGGCTGCAGCCGTGCCTCTGGCGCAGGCCGGGAAGAAGGTGCTCGTGTGCGAGCAGCACGAAGTTCCCGGCGGCTGGACGCATTCCTTCACGCTCAACGGTTACCGTTTCAGCCCCGGCGTACACTACATCGGCGAACTACAACCTGGCGGGCAGATGCGAGAGATTTACGAAGGGCTGGGCGTCTCCGCAGATGTGGAATTCTGCGAGATCAATCCCGAAGGTTTTGACCACATTTTTATCGGCGACGAGCGCTTCGACATCCCCAAGGGCAAGGATGCCTTCGCCGCCCGTCTCAAAGAACGTTTCCCAGACGAGGCCGCCGGAATCGATGGCTACCTGGATGCTGTTTCCGGCTTGATGAACAGCCTGAACGCGTTAGGACACGTGAAGGGGGTGGGAAGCGCGGCTCGGGCAACAGGAGATGCTGTTTCGGTGCTGCGTTGGGCGCGGCGCTCCGGCCAAGACCTGATCGAGCACTTTGTCTCTGATCCCGTCCTCAAGGCGATCCTGGCCGGGCAGTCGGGCGACCACGGCATGCCGCCCTCACAAGTGTCAGCCTTCGTTCACGCCGGCATCACCAATCATTACTTTAACGGCGGTTATTTCCCCCGCGGCGGCGGATTCGCCATCCCGCGGGCTTTTGTGCGGGCGCTGAAACGGGCGGGGGGTGAGATCCGCCTGCACACCAGCGTCAGCCGCATCCTGCTGCAAGGAAAACGAGCAATAGGGGTGGAGTTGGCGGATGGGAGTAAAATCCGTTCGGAATACGTGATCAGCAACGCCGACCCGGAAGTGACATTCGGCAAACTGATCGGTCGGGAGCGGTTGAGTGGCCGGTTGCAGAAGAAGCTCGATCAAGTGGATTATTCCGGTTCGGCGCTCAGTCTCTTTTTCGCTGTGGACATGGATTTACGGGAGGCCGGATTGGATTCCGGCAATTACTGGTTCTACGATCACGCCGATGTCGATACACTCTACCGGCAGGGCCTGACCTCTCACGCTCTGGAAGCGAAAACACCGGGAGCCATGTTCCTCACCGTCACCACCCTCAAAGACCCCTCCAAGATGCACAGCGGCCACCATACTTGCGAGGCGTTCGCCTTCGTCGGTTACGATGCCTTCGAGCAATGGGCGAACGAGAAATCAGGAGAGCACTCGGGCAATTACGAAGCGCTCAAGGAAGAGCTCTCCTGGCGCATGTTCCAGGCGTTGGAGCGCCGCGTCCCCGGCATCAGCAAGCACATCGTCACCTGGAGTCTGGGCACGCCCCTGACGAACGAACACTTCATCAACGCCACGCGCGGCAACCTGTACGGCATCGCCAAAAGCCGAAATCAGGTGGGCCCGGGCGCATTCCAGGTGCAAACCGAGTTTGACGGCCTGTTGCTATGCGGTTCCAGCACCCTCAGCCACGGTGTGGCCGGCGTGACAGCCAGCGGCCTGGCCGCGGCCCGAAAAATCCTGGGCTGCCGCACCCGCGATTTATTAGGGATGAATGGTCCCGAATTGCGAATTTATCCATCCGAAGACATTTCGCAATGGCCAGAAGACTTGCAGAAGAGAATCGAAAGAGGACAGGAAGAAACATTATGACAAATAGTAATCCACGGTTAGGCACACTGGCCGTCTGGGCGGGCGAAGAAGATTATTTGATGCAGGGAGCCACGCAAGTGCCTGTGGTGCACAGCGTTTCCTTCGGCTACAAAGATGTCGATCGGTGGCTGCGCGTGGCCTTGGGCCAGGAAGCCGGGTATATTTACAGCCGCAACACCAACCCCACGGTACACGCCTTCGAAGAGAAGATCAGAGCTTTGGAGGGAGCCGAAGCCGCGACCAGCGCCGCCACCGGCATGGGCATCATTAGCAGCGCCCTTTTCACCTTTCTCTCGCCAGGAGATCGGATTGTCTCGGTCAAAGACACGTATGGCGGCACCCATGTCATTTTCAGCGAATTCCTGCCCCGTTTTCAGGTGGATGCTGTGCTCTGTGACACGACCGATCACGAAGCCATCGAAGCCGAGGTGGCGAAAGGTTGCAAAGTGCTCTATCTGGAAACGCCCACCAATCCCACCATCAAGATCGTCGATCTGGCTCGCCTGTCCGAAGCCGGCAAAAAGGCCGGGGCCATCGTCATTGTCGACAACACCTTCGCCACACCCATCAATCAGAATCCGCTGCAATTGGGTGCGGATTTGGTGCTGCACAGCGCCACCAAATATCTGGGTGGACACGCCGACGCCTTGGGCGGTGTCATCTGCGGCGAAAAAGCACTGATCGACCCGATTTACCATTTCCGCGAGATCAATGGCGCTACGTTGCATCCCATGGCCGCATATCTGCTGCTACGCGGGATGAAGACCCTGCACCTCCGTATTCGCCAGCAAAACATCAGCGCCCTGAAGATCGCCCGTTTTCTGGAAGCGCATCCCCGCATCGAGAAAGTCTTCTATCCCGGGCTCGAATCGCACGAAAACCACGCAATTGCCCGCAGACAAATGCGTGGGTTCGGCGGGATGTTGAGCTTTATGCTGAAAGGGGACGATTTCGACGCGGTTCTCGCCTTTTTGCCCCGCCTACGTTACGCTCATGCCGCGGCCAACCTGGGCGCGGTCGAGACCATCGTTGGCCCACCTGCCATGACCAGCCATGTCGAATGCACGCGTGAAGAAAGGGCCGCCATGGGCATTCCCGAAAGTCTGATCCGCTATTCGGTGGGGATAGAGGAAACAGAAGACCTGATAGCAGATCTCGACCAGGCGCTGGGGTAGGGGACGACGTTGGGGAAAAGCCGTGCCGCCGAATCATGAACTTTTACTTTTTATTCGGGTAATAAGTGGGGCCACCGCCACTCACCGACTGGAAGTCGGCCTCTTCAGGCCTGCGGCCAGAGGCCCCATAGCCCCGATTTCAATCGGCGGGGCCAGGGCGACGACGAGCGCAGCACCCGCCCTCAGGCGGGATTCTGCGAAGGTAGCCCCCCCTAGTCCCCCCCACAAGGCGGGGGGGAGAGAGTTGTTCCAATCCCTCGGGCTGAATTCTGCGGGGTTAGGCCTCTCCCCCCACTCCTGTGGGGGGACTAAGGGGGGCAGTTTCAATCCCTCAGGCGGGGATCTGCGAAGGTGGCCCCCCCTAGTCCC
>JAADGC010000240.1 GCA_013152585.1 Chloroflexota bacterium | reverse complement strand
ATCCCTCGGCCACACCCGGCATGGGTGGCCCCCATCCCTCGGCGACGCCCGATATGGGTGGTCCCCAACCCTCGGCCACGCCTGGCATGGGTGGCCCCCAGCCTTCGGCCACACCCGGCATGGGTGGCCCCCATCATACACCTACACCCCAGCCCTCAGCCACACCCGTCACAGATACCACGCCCACGCCCACACCCGGCATGGGCGGCCACCGCCATACCCCCTCTCCCGGCATGGGGAAGACGCGGGCACACTGAGACCCGCGAGATAAGGAAAGGTAACAGTCGTCACTATTTCTCCCGCTTGGCGTCTTCCAGCATAGACCCCATTATGCGCTCTCGGGAGGCTTCCGAAATGAGATATACGCTCCTGCTCACCGTGTTTTTGTTGATGGCCTGTCAAGCTCCGGTGTCGCCAACAGTCGCAGTACCGGAACTGGCTACATTCACCCCCGTGCCCGCCACGGCCACGCCCGTGCCAGACACCGCCACACCCGTGCCAGACACCGCTACGCCTGTGCCGCCCACTGCTACACCCGTGCCGCCCACTGCTACGCCACCTGTCTTCAGTCTGCCTCCTTTCTTCGAGCAGCGCGACACCGCTGTCAATCTGCTTACATCGTATATCAACGCCATCAATCGCCGAGAATTCGCCCGCGCTTTTGCCTATTGGGAGAACCCGCCGCAGACCTTCGCCGACTTCGCCGCCGGTTTTGCCGATACAAGCAACGTCCGGCTCATTCTTTCACCGCCCATCGCCTACGAAGGGGCCGCGGGCAGTCAGTATATCACTATCCCCACCCTCCTTCTGGCCACACACAACGATAGCAGCGAACATTTCTTCCGTGGTGAATATGTCGCTCGCCGCACCAACCCCGATATGGCGGGCCACCCCACCGACTGGGGCCTTTTCAATGCCAGCATGGAGGAAGTATCTGGCGCCACCCTGGCACCATGGCTCCCCGAGAGCTCATCGCCCCCACCGCCAGCCTACGGTGATCGCCGGGACGGCGTGAACACTCTGGCCGCGTATTACAATGCCATCAATCGCGGAGAATACGAGCGAGCTCATAGCTATTGGCAGGAAGCGCCGCAATCGCTGGCCGACTTTGCCGCTGGCTTCGCCGATACCAGTTGGGTCACCCTGGCCCTGATCCCGCCGCAGGAAGAAACAGAGACCGCAGGCAACGTTATCAGCCGCATTCCTGTGTTTCTGCTGGCTCGCCACCATGACGGCAGCCGCCATTACTTCTATGGCTGCTTCATCACCAAGCGCCCATCCCTCGGGGCGCCTGGCCTGCCCCGGACAACAGAGCTGATCGACGCCCGCATCCGCACGGCGACAAACGCCAACGCCCATCGCCTGCTCGCTGCCTGCAATGGGCTGTGAGCGTCGGCCGAACAACCCCATCCTCTTAGAAGGGGTTCGGAAACATCGCCTCAAGGCATGAATGGTTGGGTCTGGCTGCGCTCTTGCTGGGCGGTAAGTTGATCCTGACGCCACCACGACTGAAAATAACGCACCACAGCAATGACATCGTCACGGGAAAGTTGATCACCGAAAGCTGGCATAAGTTTGGCGCCATCGAGGATAATCTGTTGCAACCGACCGTCGGTATGATGCCAGACATGTTCTGTCTCGTTTAGAGCTGGCGTCTCCGGCACAGCAGCATGGCCTTCGCCATTGGGGCCATGGCAGGCAGCGCAATCCTGTTCATATATCTGTTGGCCGCGAGTCATGATATCGGTGCTCGCCGGGTCATCGAGAACGGGTTGATTGCCGCGCAAGGCCACAATGATCAGGCCCAAAATCAGAGCGAGCCCGGCCATGATGGCACCGTAGGCTAGACGGCGACGACGAATTTGCGCCTGGCGCCGTTCTCGCAAAGCACTGCGTCGGGACATAAGGATAACTCCTTGAAAGGCTGCTCCGCCATTGTCGGCGGAGGGAATATTCAGGCAAAAAGGGAATGGGACGTGGAAGGATAGGGAGAAAAGGAGTTGACTACAAAGCTTTGCGGCCTTTCGGCTGCACTCAGGACACGCCTTGCGAAAACTAAACTCCAACTTTTTCACGCTAGACCAGCCCGGCGCCGTTTTGGTGCCCTGCGATCCATCGCCGGGCGGTCGGTGCCAGCGGAACCGGTGCATGATTTACAGCCTCGTGACCTGGCGAGGCTACGCCTGAGGCCGACAAAATAGTTGGCTGACTTAAATCCCCCAGGGACCCTGATAGCCCAGCTCCAGTAATTCCACCTCCTCCGAAAAAGGTGACTGCCGCTGCTTGATATCGGCTTCTACTGCGGCCAGACGCTGAACCAGCGCATCCAGACGTTCCATGGTCACATCGTGCAGCACGTTGTGGCGTAGGTCCTCGTGTCTGCCATCGATCATACGTTGACCGTTGCGCGAATGGACTCTGCCGGGCACGCCTACAACCACGGAATTATCGGGGATATCTTTGATCACCACGGAGTTGGCACCAATGCGCGTGGTATCACCGATGGTGATGGGGCCCAAAATTTTGGCGCCAGCGCCGACCACCACGTGATTGCCAATGGTGGGGTGCCGTTTTTCTTTGCGCCAACTCACGCCCCCCAGGGTCACGCCATGATACAGCGTCACATTTTCGCCGATTTCGGCGGTTTCGCCAATGACCACGCCCATGCCGTGATCGATGAAGAGACCGCCGCCAATCGTGGCGCTGGGATGAATCTCGACGCCGGTCAACCAGCGCCCTACGTGTGAGATCAGGCGCCCCAGCAATTTGAAGTTGCGCAGCCAGAACCAGTGCGCCAGGCGATAAAGCCAGATAGCATGTAGGCCGGGGTAGCACAGAAGCACCTCGGGCATAGAACGGGCGGCAGGGTCACGATCAAATACTACGCGGATGTCACGTCGAATTGTCTGGAACATAAGGCATTCAAAAAAAGAGCGTAAATGGTGGCAGGACTGAGGAATCGTGCCAAAATGAGTTCCCGTTTTGGAACCCCGGGAGGTGGTCAGAAGTGCTGCCAACACCGAAATTGCGGTGATCACCTCCCGGAGGCTGATTCGAGACAAACATTAATCTCTGAGATCGGCGAACAGAGGGGTGCTGAGATAGCGCTCACCGTTGGAAGGAATGATCACCACGATTAACTTACCCGCGTTTTGGGGACGACCTGCTACCTGCATCGCTGCGTACAAGGCGGCGCCGGAGCTAATCCCCACCAGCAGCCCTTCTTCACGGGCAGCGCCACGGGCGGTGGCGAAAGCGTTTTCATTACTCACGGTCACCACTTCGTCGATGATGGCAGTGTCGAGCACGTCCGGGATAAACCCGGCGCCTATGCCCTGGATTTTGTGCGGGCCCGGTGCGCCGCCAGAAAGCACGGGGGAACCTTCGGGCTCGACGGCAATCATCGTCACCTGCGGTTTTCTGGCCTTCAGGACTGCGCCCACACCGGTGATCGTGCCGCCCGTGCCCACGCCAGCCACCACGATATCCACGGCGCCGTCCGTGTCACGCCAGATTTCCTCGGCCGTGGTGCGGCGGTGAACAGCCGGATTGGCCGGGTTCTGAAACTGCTGGGGCACAAAATAACGATCATCGGCGGCCGCGAGTTCCTGGGCTTTGCGGATGGCGCCTTTCATGCCCTCACTACCGGGGGTTAAAATCAGTTCGGCGCCATAAGCTTTTAGCAGCAAGCGGCGTTCCATACTCATGGTGTCGGGCATGATCAACGTGCATTGATAGCCCTTGGCAGCCGCCACCAAAGCCAGGGCGATGCCAGTGTTGCCACTGGTGGGTTCCAGGATGATGTTGTTTGGCTTGAGGAGACCCGCAGCCTCGGCCGCCTCGATCATGCTCAAGCCAATGCGATCTTTGACACTGCCGCCGGGATTAAAGTATTCCAGCTTGGCCACAACCTGTGCCGGGGCACCGGCGGCAAGACGATTGATGCGGACGAGCGGGGTGTTGCCGATCAGCTCGGTTATGTTGTTGGCAATACGCTGTGATGACTGATTGGATGGGGTCATGGTTCATTCTCCTGAAAAGATAAGGTGACTTGGTTTAAAAGCAAAATAAAAAGGACTCATTGCATCAAAGTTGATGGATGCAATGAGTCCTGAAGTCGAAGAGGGAAACACTAACGCTGCACTATCGGGTGCAGGTCAGATCTATGGTATTATAGGGCTTGCCCTGTCGCTTCTCATTGCATCGGGTAGCGCGGAAGTGTCCCCGGCATTCGAGAATGCCCGGTTGCTTCCGCTAAAGACAGATGCAAACGAGAGGCTGAGTCATAAAATCACCGGCTTTGATTCCGGCAGGGAATCACTGAAACAGAAGTATACGCAAGATGCGACGAAAGCGCAAATCAGAAGGTAGAACTGAGACCAACCACCGATTTTCCCTCCCGCGTAACCCTTTGCATCAGATTACGTCATCGTTAATATCAGATCAACCTTCTTTGTGCTGACGGGCATCCTTCCCCCGATCCACCCTGCCATCGTCCCTGCCATCGCCCCCTTCCCCATCCGTCATCAGAGGAACGCGTGAAGCATCTTCCACCCATCAGGCTGTGTCTTTTTTTTGCCGCCATTATACTCTTGCTGTTTTCTTGGCCTTTAGGCCAGCAGGTGCCTGTTGCCCAGGCTCAGGTGGCCACTGCTACCCCCACGCCATCCACCTGCGGGCCTGATTCCTACGAACCGGATGACTCCTCGGCCCAGGCATCTTTGCTGACAGTGGGTGCGGCCGCCCAAAACCATAATTTCGATCACAGAGGGGATGTCGATTGGCTGCGATTCGATGCGATCGCCGGGCGCTATTATGATGTGTGGACCGACAACTTGCTCGGAGCCGACACCATTCTTTTCCTGGTCGATGTCGATGGTCAAACCGATCTGGCACAAAACGATGATGACCCGAACCGTGGGCTGGCCTCGCGCATTGTGTGGAAAGCCCCGGACACGGGTACTTACTACATCCGGGTGGAAGAGTATAATCTGCTGGGGAATTGTATCTCCTACGATATCGGCGCTGCCGTCGTGCCGCTGCTGTACCTGCCCACCATTGTGCGCACGTACCGGGTGCCGCCAGCACAGCCGACCCCCACCCCCACTCTGACCCCCTCCCCCACTCCGGTTCCATCATGTCTGCCCACCTGGCTGGCAAACATCGCTCTCCCCGATGCCCCCAAAGGCCTGACCCTATCAGGGGATCGCCTGTACGTGGGTTTGTATAACACGGCAAGTCTGGGCATCATCAATACCGACACCGGGGCCTATCTGCGCACATCGCCCAGCTTCGGCACCGGGGCCAACGGCGTGGCTCTCAGCCACGGCAAAGTGTACATGGCCAACCGCAACAGCGGCACCCTGAGCATCTACACCGCCACTGATCCGCAAAACTACATCGGCGCCCTGCCCACAGGAGCGCTGCCTTTTGGGGTGACAGCCAACGCTGACCGGGTCTTTGTGGCCAACTTTGGCGATGACACCCTCAGCATCATTGACAGCAATCTGGATCGCATCGTGGCCAAGGTACCGGTAGGCGCACAGCCCACGTTACCCGTGGCCACACCATTCGGGGTCATCGTGCCCTTGTACAAGGCCAACTCACCCAGCGGAGTGAGGCTAATCGACAATGAAGGCCACAACCTGGGCTTCACCGCCACAGGCAAGGGCCCCTTTGCCGCCGCATACGACCCCAGCAGCGAACGCGTCTATATCAGCCATCGTGGGGACCGCCGTATTGTCGTCCTCGATGCCCGTACCCTGGCGGTGCTGGATGAATTCTCGACCCCCGGCATCCCCTACGCCCTGGCCATCAATCCTGTCACCCGGCATCTCTTCGTCGTCGGAGGCGCAGACAACGCTATTTATGTCTACTCTGTGCCGGACAAAAAACATCTCACTACACTGGCCATGCAGGCCATCGGCGCCAAGCACGGAGGCCAGGGCATTGCCGTCAGCAACAACCGCGTCTATGTATCGATTTATGCCTCCGAGCACATCAGCATTCTGGACGATAGCGCCTGTATGCCGGTGTCGCCCTGATCGTCAGCTTAGCGAGTGTCTAGAAATTACCTTCCGTTTTGTTCTCGCTGACTGAAGTCAGGCTCTTCAGGCCTACGGCCTGCCCCACTCTTATCGGGCACCCTTTAGCAGAAACAAGCTCACTTCATTCTGGGTATGGCCTTAATCGGCGACTTGGGGTAACATCTGGCGCAAGGTGAGTTCGCTCATGCGCTGAGGATGGCGTCCCCGCACATTCGCATAAAAGCGGCGGACGGTTGCGAAATCAGCGATGATGTCGCCCGTGGGCATCAAAATGCCACCGATCCCGACTTCTTTGCTGGGGTAATCGGCATAACCGAAGACGATGGGCACCTGGGCGCCCAGGGCAATGTAATAAAAGCCGGTTTTCCAATAAGGTGCTTTTTTGCGGGTGCCTTCGGGCATGATGCCCAGGCGCATGACATCGTGCTGCTGAAACTGCGCCACCATTTGCCCCACAAAGTTGCTGCGCTGGCGTCGGTTGACCGGCATGCCGCCGAAAGCATAGATGAAGGGGCTGAGACCGGGTTTGAAATAATCGTCTTTGGTTACCCAACGCATTCGCACGCCCGCTCCCGCCAGTAGAAACATAGCCAGGATAAAGTCGGTGCTGGCCGTGTGATGAGCACCTATGATCACACATTTATCAGGAATGGGAACGCTAACCTTGATGGACCAACCGGCTAAACTGCCTACCGATCGAATAAGTCCTTGGGGAAAATGAGGCTTGGGGACGAGGGCTGTACCGAGTTGTGTTTGCAAAACTTGTTCCTGTGGCGCCAGATAGATTTGTTTGAGGCTGACGAAAGATTATAACACATCCGGACGCGAATAGTTGCGCGGCGTCAGCTCTCACATCAATTCCAAACACGAAAAACGCCGCATCACGGATGCGGCCAACGCTTGTCAACCCACCATCACTTGTCGCCCTCGTGACCTGACAAAACTGCGATTCAAAACACTGAGACGCAGAGAAAAAAAGAGCCCCATTTGCCCACAGAACGATGCGAAAAAAAACGGCGCCCCACCAATGCAGGGCGCCGTTTGAGCAAGGAGAATGTTGTTATTGATTGAGCATGATCGGTAGCCACACGCCGCCGGCACTGACCAAGACGCGCGTATCTACGCCCTGGAAGCGGTTGGGGGTGCCGGGACCGCCATCTACCAGGATGGTGACGCGGCTCTCCCCTACGGGGGCGCTGCCCATATCCAGGCTCACCTGCATGACGCGCGGGGTAATACCGCTGTCGGGGGTGAGCAGTACCCAAGGCAGTGTAGCGACAGCCAACTCGCCACCGTCGGGCTGGACAAAGCTGAGCTGACCGTTTTGTACCTGCATGGTGTAATCGCCGCGTTTCAGCACATCTTGCACCGAGGCACTCCACCAATCACCGGCTTCTACAGCATAGGCTCGCCATTGAATGGCACCGGAGCCTTCGACGGCCTGATCAATGGAGACTTCGGCCACAGGGGAAGACATGTTCGAGAATGCCTGCAGGAAGAGCTCGCTGGGGGTGACGACCATGCCGGTGGCTTCGATGCTGAGGGAGACGGGGATATCGAAGGGGCTGGCCTCGATGGCGCCGGCGTCGATATGGATGGTGGCTTGGTAGGAGCCGGGCGCCAGGTTACGCGGGGCCAGGGTGACGGTGACGGTATCATCCGTGGCGCCGTGCACATGATCCAATTGCAGCCAGTCGGCCCCATCCTGATAGTTGATGCTGATGTCAAAATTCTGGGCACCGCTATCGCCAATGTTGCGAATGGACAGATCGACCGGATCGGGCACGATGCCACCAAAGTGCATGTTGTAGTTGAGGCTGGCAGGATTCACATCCAGCATGGGACCGGTGGGGTTGACAATCAGGCGCACCTGAATGATTTGCGGGCTGTCCAGCACGGTGGCATCGGTAGCCGTGACGGTGATGGTGCCATCGTAGGTGCCGGCAGAGAGATTCGCGGCATTGATGCTGGCAGTCTCGGTGCCGGGCGTGTTGCCATCGTACGGGGTCACATCCAGCCAGTTGCCATCAATCTGGCGGGTGACGTTGTAGGCGATAGAACTGCCACCACCCACATTACTGACATCGAAGGTCTGGGCAGGGGGATTGGCGTCGCCACGAGTCATCTCGAATTGCAACGAAGTCGTGCTGACGGCCAATTGGGCGGGCTCAGTGCTCACGCCCGCCCCATCAAAATTACCGAGTTTGATGGAAATGGGGCTGCGCATGGAAGCAGCGAAGTCCTCAAAGTTGCTGATGGTATCGCCGGGCGCCCAGTAGATGCGGTAGCTGCCGGGTTGGGCCACGACCAGTTCATCTATGCCGTCGCCATCCACATCCCCGAGTTCAACTTCCTGGTAATTGCTGCCCAACTGGATGCCGGGGCTGGTCCAGGCGCTGGGGAAGGCGTCGGTGCCCCAGTTCCGGCCCAACAAGCTGACGCCACTGGGCGTGCCTGCCGGGTTGCGCACCATAAAGACTTCGTCATCCCCATTGCCGTTCACGTCGCCGGTGGCCAGATCGGTGAAGGGAGGATAGTAGAATGCCTGGGAGTTGGGAGCATCGGAGAGGCTATTGGCGTGGTACTGGAAGACCAGGAAGGAAGGTATGGAGCCGGCGCCTTCGACGACACCTTCACGATTGATCACGATTTCATCGAGGGAACCGTTGTTATCATGCGTATTGCCAATCGCCATGTCGACCCACGGGAAGTTGTAGACATGCTCGAACAGGGTGGCAAAGCTCGTGCCCGAAACGTATTTCATGATCTTCAGGCGTTTGTCACGGTTATCCTGGGGGCCAATACGAGCCATAACGATCTCGTCGCCTTCCAGACCATCTACGTCCCCCATTTCGATGCGTAACCAGGGGATGCCAAACACGGCATTGTATATCTCGGTCCACTGCGTACCGTCGTCGTTGCCATCATAGATCACCACGCGATAGGCGGTGTTCCCTTCGAGCACGTCGGTATGTTGCAGCACGATTTCGTCTCGGCCCTGATCGCCGGGCACGATGTCGCCGGTTGCGACCCAATCGAAGCTGAAACTACCGGAAATGGTTTGACTAAAAGTCGGGGCGGTTCCCCCCGGCGTGTAAGGCGTAAGGATTTGAGCGCGGTTTCCGCCAATGGCGATCAGTTCATCGACGCCATCGCCGTTGGCATCGAGCACCGCCACGTCGGTCCAGCCACCCGTGGCTGAAGTCCAGGTGAACGGGGTCCCCGTCACTGGCGAGGGATCGGCGATCTGAACCTGACCGCTGGTGTTGACGAAAGCGATCTCGTCATCAGGGATGCTGTCGGCAGCGCTGCGTTGATCAGGTGTCACAGCGGTTAACGTCCACGCTGCGGCGAGCAGCATGAGCGCCACCAAGCTTAATTTGAGGGTACGAATTCGCATGTTGCAATTCTCCTAAAGATGGGTTGACTACTGGCTCGTAAAAAACACAGCAGCATGAGATTATAGCATGTCTAGGGGTGAGGGCAGAAAGATGTGCGGGCACAAAACTAAGGGATGACGAGGACTTTCAGGCTTTCGGCCTGGGCGGCAACCCTCATGGCCTGCTCTGCCTGCGCCAAAGGATAGCGAGCGCTGATCAGGGGACGCGGGTCTACTTTGCCGGCGGCCAGCGCTGCCAGCGCCTGCGGAAACGGCCCGCAACGCGAGCCGATGATGCGCAGCTCGTTCACCACCACCGCCGCCAGATCGAGCCGGGTCGTCTGGGCGGAGGTGGTTTTGAGGATGAGCACCCCGCGCGGGCGCAGGCAGGCCAGGATGTCGTTGATGGCCTGAGCGCTGCCGGTGGCGTCGATGGCCACATCGTATTCGGCGTGCGATCTGATTTCAGCAGCCGATGACACGAGCTGGGTACGGATGCCGGCAGCGGCGGCGACGGCCAGTTTGGCCGCATGGCGTCCTACCAACAAGGGATCAAAGCCTTCGGCGGCCAATACCCGGGCGATGAGCTGCCCCAACCTGCCATCGCCAAAGAGTACCATGCGTTCGCCGGCATCGGACGGCATGTCGCGCAAGACCGCATAGGCGGCGGCCAGGGGTTCGGTGAACACGGCTTGCTCATCGCTCACGTTTGCGGGCACAGGATACAGATTGGCCACGGGGCTGAGAAAGGTGTCTGCCAGGGCGCCATCCCAATCGAGGATGCCCAAAACGCGACGCTCGGCGCAATGGGTGACCAGGCCGCGGCTACACCGAGCACAGTGTCCGCACGCCGTATTGATCTCGCCCACCACCCGTTGCCCCACCCACGATTCATGACCGGGGGCACTGATCACATCGGCCACATATTCATGTCCCAGCACCAACGACACGCCGTCTTTGTAGCCCCGTGTCAGGGCCAGATCGGTGCCGCAGATACCGGCCATGCGCAACCGCAGCAAAGCCTCGCCCGGGCGCGGCTGGGGTTGAGGATAATCGAGACGTAAGCTCAGATCACCCTCCTCACAGTATAATGCACGCATGTCAACAACCTCCTTAGCTGATTGATGGTTTTAACGGCCTCCCAGCGCCTTCCCCGATGTGCTCGCCAGGCACACTTCCAGGGCAGACGCACATGCTGGTTTGCCAGCATCACGGAGGATGAAAAAGAGGCGTAACGCCTAAATGTTTGTCTGGAATGAACCTCCGGGAGCTGAACTCTCCCGGCTACAAGCTGCGCCCCGTGAACGGGGCCGACGCCCGTCAAGCCGTGCTCATCCCAGGCGGTCGGCGTCAGTACCTTCACGGTTGCCTTCTTGCCCACAAAGCAAGAACCATGGCTCTTTTGAAACTCAGGGGGTGCTTCATTCAGACCTCCTGAGTTCCGGTTGAGCCGAAGACATCTTCGAAATCTGTGGCTCATAATGCTTTGCTAAACGGCGCCTCGTTTTCGCCGGACTCCAGGAAATAATACCATGTTTGATGTCATTTTTACGCATTGTTGGCGACGCCCCATGCGTTGCCGGGGTTGTGGATCGGTCGTCAAAAGAGAAAACGCCAGTGTCCGGTGCATTAACTGTCGTTATGCGGCTTCTCTTTTTTGCCCTCCACGCGCCTCTGCGCTATGATGAGGGACGAATCAGATCACCCTAATCTGCGGGCCGGTTGCCCGCGGTTTTCACGTATTGATAAGAGGATTATACGATGTCATTTGAGAAAATTGTTGTTCCCAGTCAGGGAACGAAAATCACCATCAGCGATGGCCAGCTCCAGGTGCCCGATAGCCCCATCCTGGCCTTTATCGAAGGCGATGGTACCGGCCCCGATATCTGGGCGTCGGCAGTGCGCGTGCTCGACGCCGCTGTAGAAAAAGCCTATGGCGGGGCCAGGAAGATCTCCTGGATGGAAGTGTATGCCGGGGAAAAGGCCGTGGCCACCTACGGCGACGGCGTGTGGCTGCCTCCGGAAACCCTGGACGCGTTTCGTGAATACCTGGTGGGCATCAAAGGCCCCTTGACCACGCCCATTGGCGGCGGCATTCGTTCCCTGAACGTGGCCTTGCGTCAACAGCTTGATCTCTATGTCTGTCTGCGCCCGGTGCAGTATATCGCCGGTAGCCCCAGCCCCGTCAAACATCCGGAACGGATCGATATGGTAATCTTCCGCGAAAACGCAGAAGACATCTACGCCGGCATCGAGTGGAGCGCCTTCACACCGGAAGTAAAAAAGGTTATTGACTTCCTGGTCAACGAAATGGGCGTGACCAAGATTCGCTTCCCCGAGAGCTCGGGCATTGGCATCAAGCCGGTTTCCAAAGAGGGCACCTATCGCCTCGTGCGCGACGCCATCCAATACGCACTGGATAACAACCGCAAGTCGGTGACCCTGGTGCACAAAGGCAATATCATGAAATTCACCGAGGGGGCATTCCGCGATTGGGGCTATCAGGTTGCCCAAGAAGAGTTTGGGGCCGAAGAGTTTAATGGGGGCCCGTGGTGCAAATTACCCAATGGCCTCATCATCAAAGATGTGATCGCCGATGCCTTCCTGCAACAAATCCTCACCCGCCCGGCCGAGTACGATGTCATCGCCACGCTCAATCTCAATGGCGACTATATCTCGGATGCCCTGGCCGCCCAAGTCGGTGGCATTGGCATTGCCCCCGGCGCCAACATCAACTATGAGACCGGCGCTGCCATCTTCGAGGCCACTCACGGCACCGCCCCCAAATACACCGGCCTCGACAAGGTCAATCCTTCATCGATCATCCTCTCCGGCGAGATGATGTTCCGCTACATGGGTTGGCACGAAGCAGCAGACCTGATCATCAGCTCGATGAAGAAAACCATTGCCGCCAAGACCGTCACCTATGACTTCCACCGGCTGATGGATGGCGCCACCCTGCTCAAATGCTCCGAATTCGGTTCTGCCTTGATCGCCAATATGTAGGCACTGTTCGCTACCCGCTAAAAAGCCCTGGCCAGACATCTGGCCAGGGTTTTTTAGAGAGAGAGGAGGAGGAGGAAAGGAGCTAATAAGGAGGAACCACCGCATTCCTTATTTGGGCGTTACGCCCTTGCTATGTTCCTATCATAGCAGCCAAAGATGAAAAGAACGTGAATGCCGGGTTCAGAATAGCTAAATGTTGCGTGACACGTGGGGTGTGGGACATGATTTGTGGTTGGGGTGCATGTGGATGTTACCACGATAGCTGTGACAGGGGCTGGGTTGCGTCATCTTCAGGCCGGTGCCTGCGGATCGGGCAAATTCTTGCGTTTGCTGCCAAATTCCACATCGCGGCGGCGCTGACGGCGACTGTACCAAAAGCTGCGATAAGCGGCGTCAATCTTGCGGGCAAAGATCAAGAATCCCGTGTGGGCGACCATGCGGTCGGTCGGCCGTAGGCGGTCGGGCACGGGTTTCCAGGAGCGCAGCATGATCTCCTCCACCCGAATTTCTACAAAATCCCCTGCTTCCAGAGCGGCCACCAGATCGCTGACTTGATTGACCGTGGGCATGAAGGCGCCAAACATACCGCTGGTGGTCAATGCCGCCTCGGCCTGCGGCACATAGGCCGCAGCGTCGCGCACATCCAGGAAGACGGCGTCCACATCTTGCTCGTCGAAGCCCTCGGCAACATCCCGCAATTTGAAATCGACCGTGTCTTGCAGGCCCAGGCGGGTGATGTTCGCCCGCGCCACTTTTTGATGCTCGGGGCGAGCTTCGTAGCTAACCACGGTGCCAGATGGCATCACGGCCCGGGCAAAGACCATGGTCAGGCCACCGCTGCCGCTGCCCGCCTCGATGATACGGCGCCCGTCCCACAAATCGAGCTCCATCACCAGCCGGGCAGCATCCTTGGGGAACACGATCTGAGTGATGCGCTTGAGATTGCGCAACAGGTCGGATGTGGTAGGCCGTAGGACCAGAAAGCGCTGGCCGCGATGGGTGGTGACCACCTGTCCGAAAGGGTGGCCGATGATCTCGCTCAGTGGGAATTGACCCCGGTGCGTATACCAAACGCCATCGGTCGTGACATGCACCAGATAGCGTTTACCTTCTTCGCTGATTAAGAGCACAGGCTCTCCGTCCTGAATCAATGACACGTTATTCGCCTCCATAAACTACGATTGAGGCATCATATCATGGCCCGCACGGTTGCGAGAAATTGACACCTCCCCCCATTGCCCACACCCTCACGCATCGGCAATATCCTCGTTGCTGATAGACCTGGCGGGCAGGGAGAAGTAAAAGGTAGCGCCCTGATCAGGGGCTGCCCGGGCCCAAATGCGCCCCCCGTGTTTGTTGATGATGCGCTGGACAATGGCCAGTCCCACACCCACGCCCTCGAATTCTTCATCGCTGTGCAGACGCTGGAAGATACCGAATAGCTTGTCGGCATAACGCATATCAAAGCCGGCTCCATTATCTTTGACGAAATAAGCCCCGCCATCCATGTCTGCCCGATAGCCTACTTCGATGATGGCGTGCTTTCGTTCACCTGTATATTTGACGGCATTGGACAGCAAATTGCTATAAACCTGCTCCAGCAGCAAGGGGTCCGCCGCACATGGTGGCAAATCCCCCACCCGCAATTCGATCTGTCGCGGTGAGGCCGGATCTTGCAACTTAGCCCAAACAGCATCGATAACCTCCCGCGGTTCGATTCGCTGCAGGCGCAGGGCTTTGCGCCCCAGGCGTGAAAAGGCCAGCAGGCCCTGGATCAAATTGTCCATGTGCAGACTGCTTTCTTGCAAGGCATCGAGATACGAATGGGCGGTCTCGTCGAGTTGATCCCTGTATTCCATGGCCAACAACTGCGAAAAGCCGGTAATGTGGCGCAGGGGCGCCCGCAGATCGTGCGAGACCGAATAGGAGAAGGACTGCAGCTCATCGTTGGCCTGTTCCAGATTCCGGGCATAAAACGCCAATTGCTGGCGGGAAGCCTGCAAATCCTCCATCACGTTCAGCATGGCTTTATTCATCTTCTCTACCACAGACACGCGTTCCTGTAATTCGGTTGTACGCTGAGCCACGCGCTGCTCCAGTTCGGCAGCATAGCGCTGCACTTTGTCGTAGAGCTGGGCATTTTCGATGGCAACCGCGGCATGATAGGCGAATTCTGCGGCATCGAGCGCATGGTGGGGTTGGTAGAAGTTGGGGGTGCGACTATCGATGGAGAGACTGCCGATGACTTGGCCGCGCACCAGCAAGGGGGTCAACACCCAGCCCCGAATCGAATACTCACCGCCCCAGTTTGTAAAACGCGGGTCGGCAGTTGCGTCGGGCACAATCAGCGGGCGCTGGGTCTGGCGGACCGTCTGCTCGAAATAGGTGTTGGCAAAAAAGATCTTGCCCAGGATGGCCTCGGGATGGGAGAAGCCACGGCAGGCGATCATGCGGGCCTCATTGCCTTCATGCAGATAGATAGAGGCGCTGTCATAGGGGATAACAGTTGCCAGTTGTGTGAGGATGCTGTCGAGCACCCGTTGTAAATCGAGACTGCTGCTGAGCGTCGTGGCAATCCGGCGCATGACCTCGGAACGTTGGCGTAGCTTCTGTTCGGTCTCGAATTGATTGGCCCGTTGCAGCCCCAGGGCAATCTCCCCGCTGAGTGCCGTCAGATAGTCTTCCTGAAGCCGGAAATCCCGCTTTGCAAATGAACCGATGCTGATCACACCAGTCACTTGATCGCTTCCTACGAGGGGGAGTGCCACCAGAGAATGGGCTCTCGTCATCAGGCAATTCGCTCGGGAGCAGCGGTCATCCTGAGCCTGATCTGTCGCATAAACGGGCTGTCGGCGCTTTGCAGCCAGCCCACAAAAACATTCGCCTATGCGATGCGCTGAGAATTCCTTCTGCGGCAGGTCTGGATCGGCAAACTGAACCTTCAGGGGTTGCAGCATTTCTCCCTGACGCTGCATTAAGATAGCAAAATCAGCATGCACCATGCGCAAAACACCGTTCACAGCCGTAGTGGCTACCTCGGCGGGGGTCATCTGGGCACTCAGCTCATGCTGCAAAGCGACGAGATCGGCCAGTTCCTGATTACGACGTTGCAGGGCGTGTTCGATGTCCCTTTGCCGCGTGATATCCTGCAGGACGCCAATAGTGCCCACAGGGACACCATCATCATCGTGGATGGCAGCACCGTGTACCCGCACCCATACC
Source organism: Chloroflexota bacterium (assembly GCA_013152585.1). GTDB lineage: Bacteria > Chloroflexota > Anaerolineae > J102 > J102 > JAADGC01. Next base: position 1,960 of record JAADGC010000240.1, on the reverse strand, counting down.
TCATGGCCGGCACGGTGGCGCAACCTGACCACATAGGTATCAGAGACCCCACGGAGATGCCTTTGCGTATGCCGGAGCATGCGCGCCACTTCCTCGGCGTCTGTAAAGAGCAAGGACTTCGCATCTTGCCCCACCATCTCAATTTCGGCATAGCCCAGCATTTGACAGCAACTGCGATTGGCAAACAGAATCTGGTCATCGAAATTTGTGATCAGCACCCCCAGGGTCATCTCATCGATAAGCTGGAGTTGCACATCGTCCTGGAGATTGATATCGACTAGCGACACCTTAGCTTTCATGACCATCACTCCCATCAGGAACCTCGACATTGGCCGCCCCCAGAGGATCGTCGGCTACCGGCTGCAGGCCGGCATCCAGCAAATGCCGCCGCAATGCTCTCACCACCTGTTTCAACTCAGCCATGCGGATCTCCCGTCCGGCCATAACATTGATAAAGCGCTGCAACTCGGATGTGCGCTCGGCCACGCGCTGGTCCAAATCATGTGCATGTTGCTGGATCTGTTCATAAAGCTGGGCATTGGCAATCGCCACCGCCGCCTGATCGGCCAGGAGTTCCAACAGATTGAGCTCGGTGGCGCTAAACTCGTAGGACTGCATGAAAGCAATGTTCATCACCCCGATCACCCGGCCCTGGTAGCGCAGGGGCAAGCCGGCAATAGCGCCTTCGAGGCTGCCGGCTTGAGACCAGAACTGAAACAGGGGGGATGTGCTCATGACTGACACGACCGTGCGCTCGCCGCTCTGCGCGACTGTATAGGTAATCCCATCCCGGCGGGGCATGGCAAAAGGCACCCCCGTGCGCCCATCCCGCCAGCGTGCCGCTCCAAATTCTAACTCCTCACCATCATAGAGGAAGATGTGGGCGTCGTCAGCAGGGATCAGCCGCAGGGCATATTCCAGCAAAGCATCCAGAACCGGTGTCAACGCCAGTTCGGATGTGAGGCTAAGGCTGGCCTGGCGTAGTATCTCCAGTTCCTGAGTTCGCCTTTGCAGCGCCTGCTGGGCCTGCACGCGACGACTGATGTCGCGGGTCACGCCCAACATCACGGTCTGTCCCCCATGCTGCACCAGGCTGACGCGCGACTCCACGGGAAACGTGCCGGCATCTTTGCGCAGCGCCGAACTCACCACGGTCACGACCTCGCCCGCCTGCAGTTGCTCCCAAAGCCTGGTGAGGCCTTCTTCAGCGACACAGTCAGGATCGATATCTTCAATGCTCATTTGCAGCAATTCGTCCTGGCTATATCCCAGAATGACTGTTGCTGCGGGGTTGATTTCCAAAATATGCCCCTCTCGATCAAACAACAGGATAGCATCGGCTGCCCGTTGTACTAAACTGCGCAGGCGAGATTCGCTGGCTTTTAATTGCAGGGCACGTTGACGCATCTGCCGGTGCAGCAGGTAATTCCCACCGATCAGCAACAAAGCCAAAACGGCCATGCCCCCCAGGGCCCACAACAAATAGGATGACGCCAATTGCTGGGCCTGATGGCTCAACCAGCGCCCTATATCCCAGCCTTCTTTTTTAGCACCAAGGCGCACAAAGTCTTGCACAAAGCTCGATAGCGGTGCGTCCTTGAGAGACGAGAGGGGCGGGTTTTCGGTACCCTCCACCCGCAGCCTGTACCGGGTGAGAGGTATAGTGATCACGCCCAACAACACTATCGTCAGGCTATAAAAGATCGAGGCTCTACCCTGGGTGATACGCTGTTGATGTTTCATGCTATGAGGCCTGCTTGACCGTGTCTTCACTGCGCAACCAGTCGAGCTCCTATTGTAAAACGTTAAGCATTTGCAAGCAAATCGGCTTTTTTTGCCCCCCCAACCCCCCTCCGGCGGTCGGGGAGAGGTGTGTCCCAGGAATTTGGGCGTAAGGTTGGAGGTGGCGCTGCGGCGCATCACGGATGCGCCGAGCGCTTCCTTTTTTCGTGTGTTGGCC
>JAADGC010000074.1 GCA_013152585.1 Chloroflexota bacterium | reverse complement strand
GCTATTTTACCATAATGCGGACAAAACGTCGATTTTCAGGGAGCTGAGGCGAAAACCGTAGGGACGAATCACGCTATCCAGCGAGGCTGCGCCTCAGAACCGACAAGAGCGTGGAGGGAATCTCTCGCAAAGGCGCAAAGAACGCAAAGAATACAAAAAACTTTGCGCCCTTTGCGCCTTTGCGAGAGATTTCTTTCCACGCTCTTGTCGGTCTGAGGCGCAGCCTCGCTGGATAGCGTGATTCGCCCCTACGGTTTTCGCCTCAGCTCCCTGAAAATCGACGTTTTGTCCGCATTATGGTAAAATAGCGTCACCGGGTGTTTGTTTGAGTCCCATTCGCCAACCGACGAAGTGACTGATTTGGAAACTATCTCTGATCTGCCATGAAATTCGACTATTCGTTTTACGCTGGAAAACTGATCTTGATCGTCGATGACGAACCCCGCATGATTAAATTCGTGCAGTTCAATCTGGAGCTGGATGGTTTTCGCGTCATCGGCGCCACGGACGGGATGGACGCCATGGAGAAGGTGCGCACGCAGTTGCCGGACCTGATGGTGTTGGATGTGATGATGCCGCGCATGGATGGCTTCGAAACATTGCAGCGCATCCGTGAGTTTTCGGATGTGCCGGTGATCATGCTCACGGTCAAAGATGAAGAAGAAGATAAACATGCGGCTTTTTCGGCCGGCGCCGACGATTATCTCACCAAGCCCTTCAGCCCGCGCGAGCTAAGCGATCGGATTAAGGCCGTATTGCGGCGGCAGAGCGGTGTATCGGCTACTGCTGAAGTGGTACAGGTCGATGATCGCCTGCAAATCGATTTTTCCCGGCGTGAAGTGTTGGTGGAAGGCCAGCGCATCAGCCTGCGCCCCACCGAATGGCGCTTGCTCTACCATCTGGTCAAAAACGCCAACTGGGTGATGCCGTCGGAGAGCTTACTGCAAAAGGTGTGGGGCTACGAATACCACGAAGATGTGCAACTCCTGCGCCTTTATGTGGCCTATTTGCGCAGTAAGATCGAAATAGATTCCCGCAATCCTCAGTATATCATCACCGAGCGCGGCGTTGGTTATCGTTTTGTGCTGCCCAAAGACGAGGAGTAAGGGTGCCGGGGTTCGGGGGGGAGCGGTTCGGCGTCCGGGCTATCGGGCACGATCACCGTTATCTGGCCCTGATGAACTTGCAAACGGTGGGCGGCATGCAACAGCGGCGTGTCGAAATGGCTCCAGTCGGTGGTGGTGACCATCGCCTGGGGGGAAGCGTTGAGCATATCGACCAGCATCGCCCGGCGGTTGGCGTCCAGCTCCGACATGACGTCGTCCAGCAGCAACAAGGGACTGACGCCGCTGACAGTGGTCATGATCGTCACTTCGGCCAATTTACTGGCCAGGGCGGCGGTACGTTGTTGGCCCCGCGAGCCATACGTGCGCAAATTGCGTTGGCCCAGGTAGAAGCCGATATCATCGCGGTGTGGCCCCAGCAGAGTCATGCCGGCGGCGACATCGCGTCCCCTGCCCGCCTGCATATGCGCCAGGAACGAGGTGCGCACATCATCGATTTCCAGGCTTTGATAGGCAACGCCCTTTTCGCGCAGTTGTTGCGTGCTAGGATAAGCCGGCGCCCGGCTGTTGGGAAAATGACCGGGGTCAAAGCTGGGCAGATAGCGCAACTGTAGCCGTTCATAGCCGCCGCTCAAATCAAGATGGCGCAGGCTGGCTTCATCCTGGATATGGTTGATGAGCCATTGGCGCCGGGCGACGACCAGACTCCCGGTCGCGGCCAGCTTTTCATCCCAAAAACGCAACTGATCGGCTGCCGGGCGCCCTGTAGCGGCCAATTGCCGTAGCAATGCGTTCCGTTGTGCCAGAGCCTTGTTGTACTCACTCAGGGCCCGGCAATAGGCCGGTTTCATCTGACAGAGGGCGATATCCAGGTAGCGGCGGCGGCCACTGGGAGAGCCCGCCACCAGCTCCACATCTTCGGGCCGAAACAACACCACCAGTAACATCCCGATTAAGTCCATCGCCCGCTTGTTAACGCCATTGATACGTACTTGTTTGCGCAGACGGCCATTGTTTTGCCCCGGCATCAGGGTGATGTCCAGGCGCTCCAGGCGCTCGTTTTTCAGAATATCGGCAGCCAGACGCATGTATGGATACGGTTCCGCCTGCGCCAACCAGTTCACCAGCTCGGCATCGCTGCTGGTGCGCGGGGAGCGGCTGGTGGCCAGATAGACGATGGCTTCCAGTAAATTAGACTTTCCCTGGGCGTTGGCGCCCTGCACGATCGTCAGGCCGAGTGGCAGTGCCAGCTCCAGGCGCGTATAATTGCGGTAATTCGATAATGACAGATGCTGCAGATGCATGAATCAGAGGCGGGGTGCAGGGCGGAGGCGGTAGGAGATAATGGGGGGAAGGACTGGTCCGTGTCCCATCATTATAACACAGCCACAACCGCGGCCGACCACCATGGGGCCCCCGGCGGGCGCGTCAAGATTTTGGCGAGCTGATGACCCCCCGTGTGTCAAGCGCGGGGACACGTGCCAACATGACATCGCCGCGATAAATGCCCGGTCCCTGCGGGGACTTGGCCCCGGCCAGACGGCGAATTTATGCACCGGGGTGACGGATAGCGCGGGGGTTAGCCGAACGAATAATCCTCGGCCTTCCAGCGCCGGGTGGGCGCCATGCCGCGGCGGCGCAGACGATCCACCTCGCCCTGGCATGTGACACACAGCGTGGCTTCTGGTTTCACCTCCAGCCGTTCGGGCGAAATGGGCTTGCCGCAGCGGTCACAGATGCCATAGGTGCCTATTTCCATGGCCCGCAAAGCGTCTTCTGTGGCGGCGAGCTCCGATTGCAGCGTTTCCAATAAAATCACGCTTTTCTCGCGCTCTACCACATCGGGATCGCCTTCGTCTATATCGACATCGACCTCTCCGCGTAGGGTTTCTTTCAGGGCAGCAATATCAGCCAGCAGGCTGTTACGACGTTCGATTAATAGGTCTTTTTCTCGTTGCAGTGTATCTGCTTTCATGGGTTTATCTCTCCAATTTATGCGGGGCAATTCTGGCTCGCTTTCACGCACGCTGCTGGCAAAGCCCGAGATGCCTTATGGTAATCAACTAGACCGGCGAGGGCGTAAATCCATAGATGGTTGGGATGTTCCTTTTACGTCAGACGCATCCGTGATACGCCGGGTGAATCGGCAAAAACCGCTGTCAACTCACCATCTATTGACGCACCCTCGTATACTAGACGTATCCCGTAGGCCTGTCAGGGCGCTCAAGGCAGAGAGCGGGACCGTAAAGAGACAGGTGGGGTGGGGAAGTTTTCGAGGGTACAAGCGCGCTGTTGGGCCATCCTTAACGGTCTCTGGCACCACCAAGGTCAATAGATCGATGAAAATTGACGCATTATTTAACACAGTTCTTGGCAAAAAGTCAATAATGAGGATCAGTGTTTCGGCTTGTGCAGGCAAAGAACCGTGCGGTCAACTTGGGCTGGCACAGATGTTCGCGTATAATGAGCTTGTTTTGACGTTCAAGAGAGAATCCATCATGACTGATCCCCGCCACATCGCTCCCGAAACCCAATCTGGTGACAGCCTTGATGCAGCCTTGCGCATCAAACGCCTGCAGGAATTGGTAGGGCAAGACAAAGTCCGCAATAACTTGCAAATCCTGCTGGAGGCCTCCCAACAGCGTGGCGACAGCCTGGATCACATCCTGCTGTACGGCCCCCCGGGCCTGGGCAAGACCACCATCGCCCACATCGTCGCCAACGAGATGGATGTCAATCTCAAGGTCACTGCCGGGCCTGCCATCGAGCGCGCCGGCGATCTGGCTGCTATCCTGACCAATTTGCGCCAAGGCGACATCTTTTTCATCGACGAAATCCATCGCCTGGGCCGGGCCGTGGAAGAAATCCTCTATCCGGCCATGGAGGACTTCGCCCTGGATATTATCATCGGCAAAGGGCCCAGTGCCCGCAACATCCGCCTCAAGTTGCCCCATTTTACTGTCATTGGCGCCACCACCCGTCTGGCTTTGTTGACCTCCCCCCTACGAGCGCGTTTTGGCGCCGTACTCCGCTTTGATTATTACGGAATCGACGCCATCGAACACATCATCAAGCGGGCCGCCCATCTCCTGAAAGTTCCCTACACCCCCGAAGGCATTCATGCCATTGCCCTGCGCGCCCGTGGCACTCCCCGCGTTGCTCTGCGTCTGTTCCGTCGGGTGCGAGATTACGCTCAGGTACGGGCTGAAGGCGAGATCACAGCCGACGTGGCCGCGGCAGCACTGGCGCTGCTGGAGATCGATGCCCAGGGTCTCGATAGCCTCGATCGCCTGGTGCTACTCTCGATTATCGAGAAATTCGCCGGTGGGCCGGTGGGCCTGGAGACCATCGCCGCCAGCGTCAGCGAAGAATCCGACACCATTATGGACGTGGTGGAGCCGTATCTGCTGCAACTGGGCTTTTTAGAACGCACGCCCCGCGGCCGTATGGCTACACTCCGCGCCTACGCCCATCTCGACATTTCCCCTCCCCAACAAACGACCGCCGGTTCTGGCGACCAACCCTCCCTCTTCGGTGCCTGACGGCACGTTGTTCTTTGGGCAAAGATCATGACACCACGCATTGGTTTCAGCTCCCGCGAGGCCGATAGAGGCTACTTTCTGAAATGGCAGCGTGACTACTGGTTCTCGATTCGCCTGGCCGGCGGCGAACCCGTGCGCCTTTATCCCGAGATCGTCCCTGATCCTGCCGCCACCCTCGATAGCATCGATGGCTTGCTGCTCAGCGGCGGCGGCGACATCGACCCGCAGCAATACGGCCAAACCCTGGCTGGTGCCGATCCTACTGCCATTTATCCCCCGTGTGATCGTATGGAGATCGCTTTGCTGCATGGCGCCATGCAGCGCCACATGCCAGTTTTTGGCGTTTGTCGTGGCATTCAGCTTATCAACGTGGCCCTGGGCGGCCAACTCACGCAACATGTAGACGGCCACACCGGTCAGACAAACAGCTTTGCTGCACCCCGGCCCCATGAGATCACCGTGCGCCCCCGCAGTCTGCTCGATCGCGTCATGTCAGCCGGACTCAGCCTGCAAGTTAATTCTTACCACCACCAAGCCGTGCGAGATTCTGATCTGGCTCCCGCCCTGATCGCCAGCGGCATTGCCCCCGACGGCATCATCGAAGCGCTCGAACATCCCGTGCATCCCTGGCTGCTGGGTGTGCAATGGCATCCCGAACGTCTCTACGAACTGGATGACGTGCATGGGCGACTGTTTGTGGCTTTTGTTGAGGCCGCCCGGCACTACCGGCAGACCCAATCACCTGCCAAACAAACATTCTGACATGCTTTCAACTTCCACTCCCACAGCTTTGCAGACATCCGATTTTGACTATGATCTGCCGTCCGAACTCATCGCCCAAATCCCCATCGAACCCCGCGACCGGGCTCGCATGATGATCGTCGATCGGGCGCAGGCCCAAATCGACCATCGCCATGTGACCGATCTCCCCGACATCCTGCAAGCGGGCGACCTGTTGGTTCTGAACGATACCCGCGTCATCCCCGCCCGTCTGCTGGGGCACAAAGAAACCGGCGGCCGGGTCGAGATATTTTTGCTCAAGGCCCTGAACGAGCACGCGTGGCAGGCGATGGTGCGGGGCAAAAATCTGCACCCGGGCAAGCGTATCCGTTTGGGGTCCGTAGAGGGCCGCGGGATAGAGGCCACCATCACGGCTGATCTGGGTGGCTCTCTGCGCCAGATCAGCTTCTCGGCCCCGGTGGCCGATTGGCTCGATACTTTGGGTCAGGTGCCCCTGCCCCCTTACATCCACGAACATCTTGCTGATCCCGAACGCTATCAGACCGTATTCAGCCGCTACGAAGGCTCGGTGGCGGCTCCCACCGCCGGCCTGCACTTCACGCCGGAACTGCTGCTGCAACTGCGGCAGCGCCATGTACAATTCGCCTATGTGACCCTGCATGTCAGCCTCGATACCTTTCGCCCCGTCAAGGTGGAGGATCCCCGCCGGCACGACATTCATCGCGAGTGGCTCTCGTTTAGTGCCGACACCGCCCGCCAGGTCAACGACACGCGGCTACGCGGGAATCGCATTGTGGCCGTGGGCACCACCAGCGTGCGGGCATTGGAGACGGCTGCCAAGATTGCCCTCGGCCTGGCCCCCTGCGACCCGGCGCCCGAGCATCTCATGTGTGGCTGGCAGACCACGGCGGCCTGGAGCGGTGAAACGGATCTGTTTATCCTGCCCGGACATCATTTTCGGGCGGTTGACGCCATGCTCACCAACTTCCATCTTCCCCGTTCCACTTTACTGATGCTGGTTTCGGCATTTGCCGGCAAAGGGCTGATAGACCGGGCCTATGCCCAGGCCATTGCCGAGAAGTACCGATTCTTTTCCTTCGGCGATGCCATGCTCATCCTCTGAAATAGTCGGTTCGTCCTTAGCCTTTTGTCGCCCCTCTCCCCATTCTCCCCCCTCAGGTAGCCATCATGTCGGATGAAACCTCCTCCTCCCATCCCGTTATCAGCATCGTCGCCCCTGCTTACAACGAAGAAGCCATTCTGCCGGAACTGTATCGCCGCACGTGCCAGACTCTGGATGCCCTGGACCTGAGCTGGGAACTGGTGCTGGTGAACGACGGCAGCACGGATCGCTCGTTTGAGATCATGCAGGAGCTGCACGCGCAGGATGCTCGTGTGTGCATCGTCAATTTTTCGCGTAATTTCGGCCATCAAATCGCCATCACTGCCGGCGCCGATTATGCCCGCGGCGATGCCGTGGTCATTATCGATGCCGACCTCCAGGACCCGCCCAGCCTGATCGCCGATATGGTGGAGCAATGGCGCCAGGGCTACGAAGTGGTGTATGCGGTGCGCAAACAGCGCCAGGGCGAGACCTGGTTCAAACTCTTTACGGCGCGCTTATTTTACCGGCTGATCAACCGCATCACAGGCTTTCAAATACCGCTGGATACGGGAGATTTTCGGCTCATGGACCGCAAGGTCGTGGATACTTTGCGCCGGATGCGCGAGTATCATCGCTTTATGCGCGGCCTGTCCGTGTGGGTGGGGTTCCGGCAAACCGGGGTGGAGTACGTGCGCCAGGAGCGTTATGCCGGTGAGACCAAATATCCGCTGAGCAAGATGCTGCGCTTTGCCCTGGATGGCATTACCTCGTTTTCGCATCTGCCATTGCAGTTGGCCACCTATCTCGGCTTTATCATCGCCGGCATCAGTGTGCTGGGCATCATCGTGGCCATTATCCTGCGTGTATCGGGCAGTCAGGCATTTTATGGCCAGGCCAGCACGTTGGTGGCTGTGCTATTCCTGGGCGGTATTCAATTGATTTCGCTGGGGATCATCGGCGAATATCTGGGCCGGATTTACAACGAGGTCAAGCGGCGGCCCCTGTATGTGGTGCGCGACGTCATCGGCTTCGAGGACGAGAAGGCTGATTAACTTTGGCGATGTGCCCGTGCCTGGCGCGCCACCTCACGAATTTGCGCCAGGTGCGAGTCATCGTGGAAGAGGCCGGCCAACACGCGTGTGATGCAGTTTTGGGGACTCTTGTAGGGGGCATAGGTGATCTCGAAGTGCGGCTGAAGGGGCCAGGCCTGCAAATATGCCAGACGCATGCGACGGCTTTCTTCGAGACGCCGACGCAATGTTGCCGCCGTGCGGATTTCTTGCCAGGGAACTTCGTAGCGATTGCGCCCACAAACAGCGACCCCGCGGGCGAGAGTGGCGGCATGGGCACAACATTCTTCGCTGGAGGCAGTGGCGTGGGCGATCACATGTCCCAGGGTCCAGCCGATACGCGCCTCGTCCGGGTTTTCGGCATAGGGGTCTTCGGCGTCGGCATCTTCGGGCACGAAGACCACATCGGCATCTGCGATGTCGGCGGTCAGGGCCAGCATGGTGTCGATCATGTCGGTGGTGGCCGGGATGAGATCGGTCTGTGTGATTTGCCGGGCCTGGGCAAATTCGTTCAGGCGCATCTGGCGACGGTGAAGGGGGCTAAAGTCGATCATGGTAGTGTCCTTGTGTGGGGATGAGGGCATTGTAGCACGTGTACTTTGTTATCTTGTATTTATTTTCATCTTGTTTGTTTTTTGTAATAGGTTTTTCATAACGCAACGCGTTATAGTGATAAAAGATATTGCGAAGATCCTGTTTTTGCACCTTTAGCAAAATTGTGATAATAATTATGCCCTGGTATACTCAAATACGCACACTGTGAAACGAGCGAAGCTGCGCCTTGAACCGACAAGAAGTAAACGCTGATAACGCTGTCAGATTTTAACGCAGAGACGAAGGAGTCATTTGTTATCCACATCGGTCATAAGGCCGCAGCGCAGACCCTGCGGGGTCTTGGCACTAGAAGACGGCGAATTCGATTCGCCGGACGGATGTGGCTCAAAACTCGGACTGGTCGATAAACTGCTCTTTGAGTGAGGAACCTTTATGACCCGTGCCATGGAACATAATCTGAATGGCAGTACGTTAGCCCCTGGCGACGTGCAATTGATTGTGCAGGAAGTTATGCTGCGATTTGGAGGGGTGACAGCATTGGCCGGAGTCTCGCTGGAAGTGCGGCAGGGTCAAATTTTTTCGATTATTGGCCCCAACGGCGCCGGCAAAACGTCGTTGCTTAACTGCACCAGTGGTCTGTATCGGCCCCAACAGGGAGAGATTCTGTTTAGCAATCATCATCAGACCACGGATTTAGTGCATATGCCACCGTATCGTATCGCCAAGATGGGGATAGCGCGTTCGTTCCAGAATATCGAGCTGTTCAAACACATGACTGTGCTGGATAACATTATGGCTGGATGTCATGTGCACATGAAGACGAATATCTTGTCGGGGATGTTGTACTGGGGGGCGGCACAACGCGAAGAAATCGCATTTCGTCAATTTGCCGAAGAGATTATCGATCTGTTGGAAATAGAGGCGATTCGTAAACAGACCGTGGGATCGTTATCGTATGGCTTGCAGAAGCGCGTGGAGTTGGGCCGGGCCCTGGCCATGAAACCGGCGTTGTTGCTGCTGGATGAACCCATGGCGGGGATGAACAGTGAGGAAAAGGAAGACATGGCCCGTTTTGTCCTGGATGTGAATGAAGAACATGGCGTCACGATCGTGCTGATCGAGCATGATATGGGAGTGGTCATGGATATTTCGGATCAGGTGGTGGTGCTGGACTTTGGCCGTAAAATCGGCGATGGCACTCCCGAGGAGGTGCGTCATAACCCGGAGGTTGTACGTGCGTATCTGGGCGAAGACCTGGAGCAGACGGAACTGAAATCCTTTAGCTTTTCATCCTGATCCGCTGCCCCTCAGGCAATCATCTTTTTTCTACCACACACATTCATCGAAAAATCGCTTTATGCCAACAGAGACACTACCACAGATACTACTTGAAAAAGCTGAACGCTTTGGAGAAAGTAAAATCGCACTGCGCGAGAAGGAGTTCGGCATTTGGCAAAGCGTCACCTGGCGGGATTATCTGCGCCATACGAAGTATTTCTGCCTGGGGTTGGTCAGCATGGGCTTTGCCCCCGAGGATACCATCGCCATTATCGGTGATAATAGGCCGGAGTGGCTTTATGCAGAACTGGCTGCCCAAAGCGCTGGTGGCAAATCGATTGGTATTTACCAGGATAGCATTGTGCGCGAGGTGGCCTACATCATCACACACAGTCAGGTACGCTTCCTGGTGGTGGAAGATCAGGAGCAGGTTGATAAAATTATGGAGCTGTGGCCGCAATTGCAGGGGGTCGAAGCCGTCATCTATTACGATCCCAAAGGCTTGCGCAATTATAGCGAATCGTTTTTACTCGACTTTCGGGAGGTGGAGGCCAAAGGCGAGGCCTACGAAAAAAACCATCCCGGCGCCTTCGAGGCACTCGTGCAGCAGGGCAAAAGCAGTGACATCGCCATTCTTTCCACCACCTCGGGCACGACCGGCGAGCCTAAACTGGCGGTGCTCACTCACAGCAACCTGATCAGCATGGGTCGTAATCTGATGCAGGTGGATCCAATGACCCCGGACGATGAATTTGTCAGCTTTCTGCCACTGGCCTGGATTGGGGAGCAGATGATGTCGATTGCCTGTGGTTTGCAGGTGGGTTTTACCCTGAATTTCCCCGAGGAGCCGGAAACCGTGGCCGAAAACATCCGCGAAATCGGTCCCCAGGTGATGTTCTCGCCCCCGCGCATCTGGGAAAATATGGTGAGCCGGGTACAAGTGAAGATCGAAGACACTTCCTGGCTCAAGCGTCGCATCTATGACTGGGCTTTGCCCATAGGTTACGAGATGGCTGATAAGCGCTTCAACAAGGAGACACCATCACGGGGATTGAGGTGGCGTTATTTTCTGGCCGACTGGCTGGTCTTCCAGATGATCAAAGACCATTTGGGACTGCGTCATATTCAGCGGGCCTATACCGGTGGCGCTGCCCTGGGGCCGGATGTTTTCCGCTTTTTCCATGCTCTGGGTGTCAATCTCAAGCAAATCTATGGCCAGACCGAAGTCAGCGGGATTGCTGTGTTACACCGCGACGGCGACATCAAATTCCAGTCGGTGGGCACACCCATCCCCGAAACCGACATCAAGCTGGGCGACAATGGCGAAATCCTGGTGCGGAGCCCGGCTGTGTTCCGGGAATACTACAAGAATCCTGAAGCCACAGCAACGACCCTTATCGACGGTTGGTTGCATACCGGCGATGCCGGCTATTTCGATGAGGATGGGCATCTGATTGTCATCGATCGCGCCAAAGATGTGATGACGCTGCACGATGGCACGCGATTCAGCCCTCAGTTCATCGAAAATAAGCTGAAGTTCAGCCCGTATATTAAGGAAGCCGTGGTTTTTGGTGGCGACTGGCCTTTTGTCACAGCCATGATCAACATCGACATGGAAAATGTAGGTAAGTGGGCCGAAAATCATCAATTGGCGTATACCACTTATACCGATCTGGCACAAAAGCCCGAAGTCTATGCCCTGGTGCGCGAACATGTCGAGCAGGCCAATGTCGATCTGCCGCCGGCAGCCCGCATCCATCGCTTCCTGCTCTTGCACAAAGAGCTGGATGCAGACGATGCCGAACTGACCCGCACGCGTAAAGTACGCCGCCGTTTCGTGGCCGAACGGTATGAGGATATTATCGCCGCCCTGTATGGTGAAGACGATCATCTGGACGTGGAAACCACCATCACCTATCAAGACGGGCGCACAGCGGTGCTGCAAACACGCCTACGCATCGAAGAGCTCTTTCCCCAGCCTGTGACCTGACCCCACCCTTCATTCATTTCTAGGACAACGACCTATGGACAAATTTCTGCAATTAACCTTGTCGGGGCTCACCAACGGCGCCGTGTATGCCCTGGCCGCCCTGGGCTTTGTCCTCATTTACAAGTCCAGCGACGTCATCAATTTCGCCCAGGGCGAATTCCTGCTGGTCGGGGCTTATGTCGCCTATTTTATGATTGGGCAGTTAGGGCTGGTATGGCCGTTAGGGGTTTTTCTCACCCTGGTGGTCGCCGTAGCCCTGGGCGTTGTGGTCGAGCGCCTGGTGCTGCGCCCGCTGATCGGAGAACCCATCATCTCGGTGATTATGGTCACGATTGGCCTGGCCAGTTTACTCAAAGCCCTGGTCAACGGCATCTGGGGCACCAATCCCAAGGTGTTCCCGGCCTTCATCCCCAAACACGAGATACACATCATCAATGCCGTGGTAACCACCGACAAGCTGTGGGCGATTGTGCTCAGCGTGGGCTTTTTACTGCTGTTTAGCCTCTTCTTCCGTTATTCCAGCCAGGGGATTGCCATGCGGGCCGTGGCTGATGATCAGCAAGCGGCGCTGAGCATGGGCATCAGCGTCAAGCGCATCTTTGCTTTGTCGTGGTCGATTGCCGCCATTACCGCCGCCGTGGCCGGCCTGATTGTGGCCAATACGTTGGAGGTGAGCAGCAACATCAGCGGCATCGGTCTGCGTGTTTTTCCGGTCGTGATTTTAGGGGGCCTCGATAGTATCCCCGGCGCCCTTATCGGCGCCGCCGTGATCGGTTTGCTGGAGGCGTATAGCGGCGGTTATGTCGGCGACGGTAGCCTCAGCCAGGTCATTCCCTTTATCGTTTTGGTTCTTATTTTGATGGTTCGTCCCTACGGCCTGTTCGGCCAAGAGATCATCGAACGTGTCTGATCTCTCTCCCATCGTCTTTTCTCACCCTCACTCCTGCACCCACGCGTGACTCTATGCAAAGCGGCATTTTTCATAGCACTTACGAAAAAGATATGGCGTTACGGCACACGCCAGCCCAGAAGATACGGTTGGCGCTGGTTATTGTGGTCATCTTCGCCCTGCCTTTTTGGGCCGACAACTATTATCTGACCCTGGCCAATCAGATTTTAATCACCATCATCGGGGCGATTGGCCTGAACATCCTCACCGGCTTTACCGGTCAGATTTCGTTGGGGCAGGGTGGCTTTATGGCCGTGGGTGCGTACACTGCCGGGTTGATAGCCACGCGCCTGGGGATGCCACTGTGGTTGTCCATTCCCATCGCCTCTCTGGTGACAGCGGCCGTGGGGGGGATATTCGGCATCCCCTCCTTGCGGCTCAAAGGCCTCTATCTGGCCATTGCCACGCTGGCCGCCCAGGAGATCATCGTGTGGTTGGTGACGCATTGGGATGCCGTGACAGGGGGTGTCGATGCCCTGAATGTGCGCAACTACTTGTGGTTTCAGGGCGCACGCATGAGGTTCACCGAGTTCCAGTTTTATTGGATCGCCCTGGCGCTCTGCGTGGGCACCGTGTTTGCCACGGTCAACTTATTTCGCACCCGGGTGGGGCGGGCATTTGTAGCCATTCGGGATCAGGACATCGCCGCCGAAGTCATGGGCATCGATCTGTTTCGCTACAAAGTCCTGGCCTTTGCTACCTCATCGTTCTTTGTGGGCATGTCCGGCGCCCTGATCGCCCATTGGCGGCAGATTGTCACCTGGGAGCGCTTCACGGTCGATATTTCCATACTCTATCTGGCCATGATCATCATCGGTGGCCTGGGGTCTGTCTCCGGTGCCATTTACGGCGCCATCTTCATGACGCTTTTACCGGCCTTCCTTAACAGCGTCGGACGCTCCTTGGGGGGAGTGTTCCCCTTAATGGACAACCTCATCCCCTTCATCCAAAAGGCTGTCTTTGGCCTGGTGATCATCCTCTTTCTGGTGTTCGAACCGGAAGGAATCGCCAAGATGTGGCGCAATGTCAAGGACTACTTCCGGTTATGGCCCTTCAGCTATTGACGAAACAGCCTCAATTTAGCGATAATAGAGCGTCTGACAATGATCGTTCAGTGCGCAAAGCTGATGATTTGCGACCCCCTAAGGAGACCAGATAATGATTGTTAAAGAGGCAATGACGCCCAACCCAGTTACTGTCGAACTCACCACCACTCTGCCCCAGCTTGTGGAAGTCATGCGCGAACACAGCATCCGTCGTGTCCCCGTCATGCAGGGCGATCTGCTCATGGGCATCGTTTCCGATCACGATGTCATGACCACCATGCCTTCGCCTGCCACCACCCTGAGCCGGTGGGAGATGAACACCCTGCTAGAAAAAGTCACGGCCAAAGAGATCATGACATCGCCCGTGTATGTCGCTTCAGCTAACTGCCCCATCGAAGAGATCGCTCGCATCATGTTGCAGCGCAAGTTTGGGGCCATGCCGGTACTGGACGATGAGGATCGACTGGTGGGCATTGTCACCGAAAGCGACATCTTCCGCATGTTTGTACAGATGCTCACCGGCGAGCAGCCAGGCCTGCGCTTCGAATTGCGCGTAGAACGGCATCGCGGCGTGCTGTCCAACCTGGCGCGTATCGTCAACGAAAGTGGCGGTGGCATCATCGCCATTGCCACGATGAACGAGACCGACGCCAATTTCAAACGGGTGCTCGTCAAGGAAGAAGGCGCCGACCCCGACCGCGTGCGAGCAGCCCTGGAAGCGGCCGACATCGAGGTGCTGGATATTCGCGAGCGCGGCATCTGTGGCATTCGCCTGATCAAAAACTAGGTACTTCCATCTACGAAAATCTGTACAAATGAGTCAAGTTTTGGGCGCCATGCGTCCGGCGAATCGAATTCGCCGTCCCATAGCGCCAAGACCCCGCAGGGTCTGCGCTGCGGCCTCACGACCGATGCAGATGTCAAATAACTCTTTCTCTTTCTCTGCATCTCGGCGTTAAATTCTGTCCGCGTTATCGGCGTTTGCTTCTTGTCGGTTTGAGGCGCGGCTTCGCTCGTGTCTCCCTTCTTCAGTTGCATATCGCCAGAGTCTGGCCATGAGGGCTCCTGCACTGCGCAACCGGACGCTGACGCCCAATTGATTTTCGCCTCGCAGGTGTCCCTCTTCCCTATCCCGGTCGTTACCATCAATGGATGGTGATCCATATTCTTTTCTGTTCCTAACACACTCTCTGTAAGGAGGAGTATCGTGAAAAAGCAGATCTTGACACTCATTGGCATTCTCATTCTGAGCTTGCTTCTGACCGCGTGCGCGGGAGGGGCCACCCCTTCCCAGGCCATCAAGATAGGTGCCATTTTTGACCTCACCGGGCCCACATCGGATGTAGGCTCGCTCTACGCCAACGGGTCGAAAGGCTACATCGAATGGCTGAACGCCAATGGAGGCATCAATGGCCGTCAGGTGGACCTCATCTCCCAGGATTACGCCTATGATGTTTCCAAAGCCGAACAATTGTATTCGCAGTACGTAAACCAGGACAAAGTCGTGGCGTTTATGGGCTGGGGCACCGGCGACACCGAGGCCTTGCGCGGTAAAATTGCCACCGATAAGATCCCCTTCATGTCGGCTTCCTACTCCATCAATCTCATCAACATCGAGGAAGCCCCCTACAACTTCCTGACTGGCACCAGTTATTCCGACCAGATGGTCATTGCCCTGCAGTGGGTCAAAGAAGAGGCTGCCAAGAAAGGCGTTCCGGCCAAGGTCGTGGTCTTCCACCACAACAGTCCCTTTGGCGAAAGCCCCGTGCCCGATGGCAAGGATTTCGCTGACGCCAACGGCATCGCCTACACCGACATCGCCATGCCCAGTGGCGCCACCGATCTCACCCCCCAACTGACACAGGCCCAGGATTTCGACGCCAACTACATCGTCATCCAGAACGTGTCCAGCCCGGCCGCGCTCCTGCTCAAAAATGCCAAGAGCCTGGGGATGACCGATTCGGTGCAGTTCATCTGCCTGAACTGGTGTGCTGACGAGCTCTTCATCAAGCTGTCTGAAGGTGCTGCCGAAGGCGCCTTGGGTATCCTGCCCTTCACCGCCGATCTGTCTGTGCCTGGCGCCCAGGATGCGGCCAAATTCCTGAAAGACAAAGGGGATAGCCTGGAAAGCCAGGGCATCCATTATCTGCAAGGCTGGTGGACGATGGCCACCATGGTCCAGGGCATCAAGGACACGCTGGATGCCAACAAGCCTTTGACGGGCGAAAACATCCGCGCCAGCCTCGAAAGCCTGGAAAACTTCGATACCGGCGGGGTGACAGCGCCGCTGAACTTTAGCCCCACCGATCATCGCGGCAATGACGCCGCTCGTATCTATCAGGTAAAAAGCGGTAAATGGGTGCCGATAACTGACTTCATCCGCAGTCGCATCACCCCCAAGCTGCGCAAATAACCCGTTCTCCCGAGGCATGTGGGCACAATGGCGTGCCCACATGCCTCTTCTTTTCGCACTGGGATGGATAGATGCTGAGTCTCAACAATGTCGAAGTCATATATGATGATGTCATACTGGTGCTGAAAGGCATGTCGATGGAGGTGCGCGAGGGCCAGATCGTGGCCTTGCTGGGCTCGAATGGTGCTGGCAAGTCGACCACGCTCAAGGCTATTTCGGGATTGCTCAAGCCCGAGGATGGCGAGGTCACCGACGGCGAGATTTTATTTCGCCAGCAGCCCATTCACAACCGCGATGCGGCCGAAATCGTACGCAGGGGTATCTTTCAGGTGATGGAAGGACGGCGGGTTTTCGAACACCTGACCGTGGAAGAAAATTTGCGCGCAGGCGCCTACACGGCCCGCAGACGCGGCACTTTTGCCGCCGACCTGGAATTGGTGTACGGTTATTTCCCCTGGCTGAAGGGGCGGCGCCATCATACCGCAGGCTACCTTTCGGGTGGCGAACAGCAGATGTTGGCCATCGGTCGCGCCCTGATGGCGCATCCACAACTGATGATGCTGGATGAGCCCTCTTTGGGGCTGGCTCCGCTACTGGTGCGCGAGATATTCGACATTGTCAAACGCATCAATCGCGAGCAAAACACCACTATCTTGCTGGTAGAACAAAATGCCCGCCTGGCGTTGGGCATCTGTGATTATGCCTATATCATGGAAAGTGGGCGCATTGTGCTGGCAGGTGACCCCCAGGCTTTGAGCAATAATGCCGACGTGCGCGAATTCTATCTGGGCCTGACCGAAGTCGGCAAGCGCAAAAGTTATCGCGATGTCAAACATTATAAGCGCCGCAAACGCTGGCTGTCCTGACCGTGGCGATTGCCTGCCCGCAGGTTCTCATGTCTCCCAACCGCAGTCCTTTCGAAACCATGTCGGCCGCACAGCGGGCCGCGTACGAAGATGCCCAACTGGGCGCCGCCTTGCGCTGCCAGCCGGCCCCTTGCCCCCTGACTGTCCTGCCGTCGAAAATCGGCGGGAAGGGATGAACGGGCGACACGTTTTTCGGCGACAGTCCGTAACCCCTTCGTCTGATATAGCTTGTGCCGATCATGTTTCGGCGCCACCCTATGTTTGACAAATTCAAAATACAAGCTATACTGTTGCCCATCCTCCGCTATCCTTTTTTGCTGTCGAGTTATGCTGTCGAGCTCTCAAAGAAGCGGGTTGGGCAGGATCGGTGGCAGGATCACTGACCCACTGGTGGTCTCAGCAACGGCATTCGTCGTTGTACAATCAATCTTCACTCACTTTTTAAAGGAGAAGAAGCGTATGAAACACTTTAAGTGGCTAACCCTCATCGCAGTGGTTATGCTGGCCCTCGTTTTGACCGCCTGTGGCGGCTCCAAACAGCCAGCGGCAACCAAAGCGCCGGTTCCTACGGCGGCGCCAGTAGCAACCGAAGCACCGGCTCCTACGGCAGCGCCGGCGGCAAAACTCACTTGTGACGATGCGATTGGATGCGTCGAAGTGGGTCCCAACGATCCCGTTCGCATCGGTTATGCCTTGGTCGTGAGTGGCCCCAACGAGACGTTGGGTGTCGACTCCCGTCGCGGTATCGAGATCGCCATCGACGATCGGGGCAAAGTCCTCGGACATGCGATCGAGCTCGTGGGTGAAGATGCCCTATGTAGCGCCGAAGGCGGCCAGACTGCGGCCACCAAACTGGCGTCAGATAGCACCCTGATGGGTGTGATCGGCACCAACTGCTCCAGCGCCGGTGAACCGGCTGCGGCCATCATCAGCGATGCCGGCATGGTTCTGATCTCGCCTTCGAACACAGCCCCCTCGCTGACCGATCCGGCCACGCACCAGGCTGGCTATCTGCGTACTGCCCACAACGATAAAGTTCAGGGCCGAGCCATGG
>JAADGC010000028.1 GCA_013152585.1 Chloroflexota bacterium | reverse complement strand
TGTACGGACTGGCCTTTCTGACATTCAGCACCATGCGTTTTCGCAAGAGCCTGGCCTGAGTGAGCCAGGGAGAAGTCCGGCTTTTGGCAAAAGTCGGACTTCTACACCCCCTTCGCTCGGAGAAATACCATGACAACTTCTTTTACACACACCCCTGATAAAACTGCAAAGCAGACGATGAACTTCCTGCAAGCCATGCTGAAAGATTACCATCCGCGTGATTTCAGCATCCGGCTGTGGGATGGCAGTGAATGGCCGGCGGAGACCGTGCGGCCGCGTTTCACCCTGATCCTCAAACATGAAGGCATGTTGCGGCGGATGCTGCGGCGTACAGATACGGATCTTTCTCTCGGCGAAGCCTATATCTATGATGACTTCGATATCGAGGGCGATATCCAGGCCATCTTCCCGGTTGCCCGTTATCTGGCCGGTCTGGATTGGGGTTTGACCAAAAAAGTGCAATGGGGATGGAAGCTGCTCCGCCTGCCCAATGCGCAGAGCCAGAAAAACGGCGGACGCGGCGGTGCCCAGATCAGCGGATCGCCGCATTCTATCGAACGGGATCGGCAGGCGGTCACCTATCACTATGATGTTTCCAACGATTTCTATGCTCTCTGGCTGGACCGCCGCATGGTTTACTCCTGCGCCTATTTTGCCAGCCCCGATGAGGGTCTGGAAGCAGCCCAGCAACGCAAACTGGACTACATCTGCCGCAAATTGCGCCTGCAGCCCGGTGAGCGTCTGCTCGACATCGGCTGCGGCTGGGGAGGCCTGGTTATCTACGCGGTCAAGCATTTTGGCGTCGAGGCCCTGGGCATCACCCTGAGTCAGCCTCAGGCCGATCTGGCCAACCAGCGCATCCGTTCCGCGGGCCTGGCGGATCGGTGCCGTGTGGAAGTGGCTGACTATCGGGAGATGGATGAAGAGGATGGCTTCGACAAGTTGGTGAGCGTGGGCATGTTCGAACATGTCGGCGAGGCACTGCTATCCGTCTATTTCCAGCGGGCCTGGCAACTTTTGCGCCCTGGCGGCGTCTTTCTCAATCACGGCATCGCCCGTTGCGCCACCGATCCGCCCCCCAAAGGCCCCACCTTCAGCGATCGCTATGTTTTCCCCGATGGCGAGCTGGTGCCCATCCATGTGACATTGCGCCATGCTGAAGAAGCAGGCTTCGAGGTGCGGGATGTCGAAAGCCTGCGCGAGCATTATGCGTTGACGTTGCAACAGTGGGTGCAGCGGCTGCAGGCGAGACATGAGGAGGCGTTGCAGATCGTGGGCGAAACCACGTATCGCATCTGGCGCCTGTACATGTCGGGATCGGCCTATGGCTTCTGGCAAGGCAGCCTGAATGTCTATCAAACCCTGCTGGCCAAACCTGATCACGGGGACAGCGGCCTGCCCCTGACCCGAGACGACTGGTACTGCATGAGTGAATAAGTGCATCGTACCTGAAAAACAAGGAGTTACTCATGAACAAAACACGTAATCTGATCATCGGTTTCATCATACTGGCGGCCGTCGTTGCCGGCGGCTTCTGGCTGTGGCAATCGCAAACGGCAACGGCCGCAAGCGATCAAGCTCTCGAGGCAACCGGCGTCATCGAAGCCCGCACGGTGAACCTGGCGCCCGAGGTGGGCGGCCGGGTGTTGGAAGTATTGGTCGAGGAGGGCGAAGGCGTCAGCGCCGGGCAGCCCCTGCTGCGCCTGGATGATGCGGTGATGCTAAGCCAACGCCACCAGGCATCCGCCGCCCTGCAGGCAGCCCAGGCCAATCTGGACTTACTGAAAGCCGGGGCGCGCAGCGAACAGATCGCCGCCGCCCGGGCGCAACTGGCGCAGGCCCAGGCCAATGTGCGCATGGTGCAGGCAAACCTGAATGCGCTTACGGCCGGCACGCAGCCGGAAGTGGTAACCGCCACCCAGACCAGCCTCGCTCAAGCCTGGGAACACTACAATAATCTGCACGTGACCTTCACCACCGACCAGTTGGAAACGGTGCGTGCGGCGCTGACCACGGCCGAAGACAATCTGGCGGCGGCGCGCGCACATCGGGATGACCATGTGGCCGCCGATACCCGTAACCCGGACTATGTGCTGGCCGCGTTCGGGGCAGCCGTGGCAGACGCCGAAGCGGCTGTATCCCTCGCCCAACAGACCTACGACGCAGCCCGAGATGACTCGGTGCCCTACGTGAGCCAGATCGAGCTGGCCCGCCAGAGTCGGGAGACCGCACAGAGCAATCTCACCCTCGCCCAGGCCCGTTACGACGGACTGGCCGCGGATGAGCGCACGACAGCCGACGCCCTGGAGGCGGCCCAGGACATCCTGGACAAGGCCCAGACGCTGATAACTGCCACCCAGAGCGCTTACGAGGCCCTGACTTCCGGCAGCGCCGCCCTGCAACTGCATGCCGCCTGGAACGAGGTACAGCGATTGCAGGCGCAACTGAACGCCTATGCTCAGGCGGCTGCCGGGCCGTCTGCCATCCCGGTGGAAGCGTTGATAGCCCAGCTCGATGCCGCCAAAGCGCAGGAACGCGCGGCCGCCGCCAGTCTCGCTGCCCTGCAAAGCGGCGCCCGTCCCCAGGAGATCGCGGCGGCGCAGGCCCAGGTGGAGGCAGCACAGGCGCAACTGAACACGCTGGACGTACAACTGGCGAAATACACCCTCACCGCCCCCTGGGACGGCATCGTCCTCACCCGCAGTGCGGAACCGGGCGCCACGGTGTTGCCAGGAGGGATGGTGCTGGAGATCGGCCGCCTGGATCGCCTGAAATTGACCGTCTACCTGGCGGAAGACCAGTTTGGCCTGGTCACGCCCGGCCAGAGCGCCAGCGTGCGCGTCGATTCCTATCCCGACCGCGTTTTTGCGGGCACAGTCCTGCGCCTGGCCGACGAAGCCGAATTCACCCCCACCAACATCCAGACCAAAGAGGATCGGGTGCGGCTGGTCTATGCCGTAACCATCAGCCTCGACAACGCCGATCTGGCCCTCAAGCCGGGGATGATCGCCGACGCCACCTTTGGTGAGTAAGCTGTATGGAAATGGCAGCGAGTAACGCCACCCACCATGCTTCCCGCACCCGGCTGGCCCTGCTGGCCACCCTGTCCGATCTGCATTACGAGCCGGTCGGTTACGACCTGGCAAGCCTGCGCACCCTCATAACCGACCTGGCTCCGGATTTGCTCTGCGCCGAGATCACCCGCGAGATGTGGGAGGGGGGCGACTTCTCCCGCGCGGCCATCGAGGTGCGGCGAGGCGCTGGCGCCGGTGGTGGCCGCGACCGACGTGGTGCTGGTTCCCATTGCCCCCAACAACAACCGCTTTGCCGACTTTGCCCCGGAAAGCGGCTGGCGAAGACGTGTGGTGCGCTCTATCGACCGTATGTTGCGATGGGGACAGCGCCGGGCCAACACGCCGGAAGCCATCAACGGCTCCCTGTTTTCCGCGTTTTGCCATCCCCTGTGCCAACTGACGGAGCGCTCATGGACGGCCCAACAGCGTCAGGCCTGGCATGAGCATAACAAATTGATGGCGGAGACGATTATAGAAAAGATCCGGCGGGACAACGGCCGCCGCGTGTTGGTGGCGGTGCAGTGCCAGCGCATCCACGAACTGGAGCCGCTGCTGAAGGCCCATGCGGACGAATTGGAGATCGTGGACTACTGGAACCTGTGAGATACAGCGCAGCTTCACTTCACATCAATGACAGATATGGAACGCGGAATACGCGGAGAAAATATGGATCTGCGGCATACGCTGTTCTGCCTGTCATGATAGCGGCCAACCGGCGCTTCCCCACGCCCGAATCCGGGTGTATAGTGATGGTAATTCGCGCACGAGCGCTATACACGGAGGCCCGATATGTTCAAAGACCCTGTATGTGGAAAACGGATGAATCACGGCAAAGCCCATATCACCATTGAATATGAACGTGTGGCCTACTACCTTTGTTGCCCCAAGTGTCAGGCCGAGTTTGAACGCGCACCCCAGCGTTATGCCCGACCCGAATTGGGAAGAAAGATAAAGGGCAAAAGCCACTCATCATATCATCGATAAATCATCACAACAACGAAAATCCATTGCAAAAGCCGCCAACCACCGGCCACCGGGATTTATTTTCCTTTGCGGCCTGGCGAGCGAACTTTTTATGAAGCAGTCACCATTCAGGAGAAAAAATGATCAATCAAAAAATACGCGTGGCCGTGAACGGCTACGGCGTTATCGGCAAACGGGTGGCTGCTGCCGTGCAGTTGCAACCTGATATGGAACTGGTGGGCGTGGGGGACGTCGTGAGTGACTACCGTGTGAAAACGGCCGTCGTTCTGGGCCTGCCCATTTACGCCTCCCTGCCCGAAAAAGCCAACGAAATGAAGGCCGCCGGCATTCCTGTGGTGGGCACGCTCGATGACTTGCTGGCGCAGGTCGATGTGGTGGTGGATTGTACGCCCAAAGGCATCGGCGCCCGCAACCTGGAACGCTACCGCGCTGTCGGCGTCAAAGCCCTGTACCAGGGCGGCGAAAAACACAGCCTCACCGGCCACTCCTTCGTGGCCCAGGCCAACTACGAGACGGCATTGGGCCGCGACACCACCCGTATTGTCTCCTGCAACACCACCAGCACGGTGCGTACCTTGCTGGCATTGGATGATGCCGGTTTGCTGAAAAAGGCGCGGGGTGTGTTGATGCGCCGGGCCACCGATCCCTGGGAATCGGACCACGGCGGCATCATGAACACCATCGTGCCGGAACCGCACATCCCCAGCCATCAGGGCCCGGACGCACAGACGGTTGCTCCCCACCTGGACGTGGTTACGATAGCGGCCAAAGCGTCCCACACCCAGACCCATAATCATTATTGGATTGTGGAAATGAAGCGGGAGGCGAGCCGTGATGAGGT
>JAADGC010000098.1 GCA_013152585.1 Chloroflexota bacterium | reverse complement strand
TGGCCGTGGGGGTGGCCGTGGGGGTACGTGTGGCGGTTGGCGTTGGGGTGGGGGTGCGCGTGGCCGTGGGCGTGGGCGTGACGGTGGGAGTGGGGGTATGTGTGGGCGTCGGTGTGGCGGTGGGGGTAGCTGTGGGCGTGGCTGTGGGCAACAGGTAACGAATTTGCAGCACGGGGCGGCGATCGGCGTGCACATATTGCTGGCTGGCCAGGCTGTACTGCACCGGGCCATCAACGCTGTGACCGATGAGGATGACGCCATAATTGGCTGCGGGCTGCTGCACCCAGCCCTGGGCAATCCCGCCCAGGGGGATGTCCACCCAGCCGGATGCCGGCAGCTCGGCGCTGGCCGCGGCAAGTGCCGAGCGGTCGCTGGGGCCGCTGGCAAAGGGCTGTTCCCAGGCATCGTCGTTGGTGGCCTGATTGTAGGTGGCCTCCATCTCGGACCAGTGGCGTTTAAGGGTGTAAACCTGCGTCTGCAAGGGGTTGCTGTTGCTACGATCGAGGACGAAGAGGCGCAGGGTGGCGTCGATGATGGCCGAACCGGGGGGGATGGCCGTCAGATCGAAGCGCAGGAGGGCGGCTTCCACATCCTGAAAACGCAGGCGCAGGGCAGAATAGCTGCCGTAGTTGGTGTCGGGCGCCCAGGCGTTGATGAAGGTATCGGCCACAGGACTGAGATTGAGCCCGAAGGTGGGAATGGGTGTGGCGGTCAGAGTGGGGGTGCGGGTGGCCGTGGGAGTGATGGTGGGCGTGGGCGAAGGTCCGGGCGTGGGCGTAGCTGTGGGCGAGACGTAAGCTGTTGGCGTGGCAGTGGGGCCGGGCGGCGGTGTGGGCGTGGCCGCGGGCACGGCATAAAGATCGATCTGGTAGTGGCGGCCATTATCACGGCTGCTGTTCCACTGCCCATCCCATAAAGATTGCGTCTCCTGCATGGGAACGCCATTGACGCGAAATCCGATCACGTCTCCGGCATTGGCGCCGGGCGCGGCGGGTTTGGCCGCATCTACACCATAGACGCGCATGAGTCCGAATTGATCGGGCGTATGCTCGGTAAAGCAGCCGATCTGGGTGCCGTCGGGACGGTGGGCCGTCACCACGCTGTTCTTGGCCGCGGTGCCCACGGGTCGAATGCCGCCCCATAGTTCTACATAGCGGGAAGTACGGTTCTGGCTGGGGGTGCAGTTGGTGGCCGCTTCGCTGGTATTAAAGCTCATGTAACTGCCGGTATCCCAGCGCATACGGGCGGGATTGGTGCAGGTGTCGGCGTTCCAGGTGATATCGGAGCCAATGGAAGGCCAGGGCAGATTTTGGTTGTGATAATAGCTGGGGCGCCCGCCCAGATAATAGCTGGCGGGTATGGTATGATCGGGAATGCTGGCATCCCACTGCACGCCGCCCAATTGATAGTTACCGTGCATCAACGTGTTGTGCACCGAGCCATCGATAGTGATGACATTGAGGCCGCCGCCCAGCACATTGCCTACCAGATTTTGTTTGTGCGAGGCATTCGCCAGGGTGATGCCCTCCGCCTGGGTACAGTTGCGCAAAAAAGTATTGCCCGGCCCCGATGCCCCCCAGAAGTCGGAGGAATAGGCTTCCTGGAAGACATTGCCTTCGAAGAGATTATACGAGGCATAATGGCCGTGCAGGCTGACATCGGGCGGTGTCCAGCCTGGGCTTTGGGTCTGAATGGGTTCGCGCGAATAATTATTGGCAAACACATTCCCACTGGCGCCCACCTGCACGATCATGGCATGGCGCAGGCGACGGAAGATGTTGTTTTCGACCAGGCAGTCGGTCGTATGCATTTCAAAGCCTACGCCATAGCCCTGGCCACCGGTGCCATAGCTGTAAGCATCATGGAAATAGTTGTCACGGATCTCGCACTTGTAAGCAACATATCCCAACACATGGCTGTTAAGGATGTCCTCGCTGATGATCTGGCGCACCCACACATTGGCGGCCTGGTAGATCAGGATCATCTGGCCGGGGCCGCTATCGGCGCGGCGTAAATGCAGCTTTTCGATGCCGGCATCGTGGATCATAGCAACGGTGCGGATGACAGGGTGCAGGCTGGCCTTGTAGGTGTAGTGCAACGGTTCGGCCAGGGTGATGTGATTGCCGCTGACGGCTACCACTTTCACGGCCTCGCCCATCGCATTCAACGCCCACGATTCATTGCCGATGTTTGAATCATTTGTTTGCTGGATTTCGGCAAAGACGCCGGGGCTAAAGGATGATGCATTGGCCAGCGTCAGCGAGGTGGAGCCTTTGGTGTATCCTCCCTGCACAGCCACAAAGCTCCCCGTTTGCCAGCCCAGGATTTTGACTGCGTTCACCTCTTGCGATACGCCGGAAAAATCGAACACCAGATGGGTGGTGTAGGGGCTGGCCCCGCGCAGTACGACACCCGAGCGCAGTTCGATGCCCGAATAGTAGGGATTGGGCGATTTGATAGTGTAGGTGCCAGCCGGGACAAAGACGGCACCTCCCCCGGCCGCGGCGGCGGCGTCGATGGCGGCCTGAAAGGCAAGCCGATTATCGACATTGCTATTATTGGCCACAGCGCCAAAATCGGTCACGCTGTTGACTACGGCCCAATTGGGAATGTTGCCGCTGACGCCGGGATTCCAGTTCACGCGGCGGCTGGACGGAATGATGGTGTCGGGCGCGCCCGACACCCCCGCAGCCAACCCCAGGAGCAAGAGCAGGTTGAACAGGGTGATCAGGACTTTTCGTTCGTATCGATTTTTTATCATCATTCTCTCGGAGCAGTTTAGAATAGCGGTGTGTGTTTGTCGTTCATCAGTTATTTCGCTCTTGGCGCAACCTTATCACCCCTGGCAATCGTT
Organism: Chloroflexota bacterium; assembly: GCA_013152585.1. Classification (GTDB taxonomy): domain Bacteria; phylum Chloroflexota; class Anaerolineae; order J102; family J102; genus JAADGC01. Next base: position 508 of record JAADGC010000098.1, on the reverse strand, counting down.
GTCAACCCGACCTGCGTACTGGGGTGCGTCCCAGGAAATTGGGCGTAAGGTTGGAGGTGACGCTGCAGCGCATCACGGATGCGCCGAGCGCTTCATTTTTTCGTGTGTTAGCCGCATCCATGATGCGACCAACACACGCCACCAAAAACAGGCGACAGCTTAACGAGCCACGAAAGGCTCTTCACAAGAACGGCCATCACGAAGTCGATCTTAGTGAGCGTCTATGAATAACTTTCCTTTTTTGGGCTGACGCTGGCCGGGGGGACCCCTTCACTGCACTCGAGGGCAGGCTCGGGCTCTTGAGACGCTTTGCGCCGGGAATCGGCCATCGCCGTCGGGTCTTCGCCACATAGAGAGTCGGCGTAGGCCGACTCCTGGCCGCAGGCCTGAAGAGCCTGACTTCAGTCAGCGAGAGCAAAACGAAAGGTCATTGATGGCCGTCCGCTAGCCGCCGGTATCAGGGGGCACGGTGGGTGTTGGCGTAGGCGTGAGATAATTTTGCGTCCAG
>JAADGC010000165.1:29280-33452 GCA_013152585.1 Chloroflexota bacterium | reverse complement strand
GGCCGCAGGCCCCCTAGCCCCGATTTCAATCGGCGGGACTCGGGCTTGGTCGTGGGAGCGAAGGTTTAAGCCCCGTTCAAGGGGCGCAGTTGTGTAGCCGGGTGGCTTCAGTCTCCGGCGGAGGGCGGCTGCGAAACCGCATATTATTGACGCACCCCGGGCGGACAAGGTGATTAGTCGAAGAAGAGTGCGTCGGGTATAATGCCAGGTGTTGTCTGCTGCACTTCGGGCCATTCTCCAAAGGTCAATTTATGGTGAACCGTCTTTTCGAACATGCTACGCTGGTCACACTGGACGACGAAAGCCACATCTACAACGACGCCAGCCTGGCCATTGCCGGCGATACTATCCTCGCCCTCGATCAAATCCCCACCGACTTTCGCCCCGACGAACGCATCGATGTGGGGGGCAAAGTCATCATGCCGGGACTCTACAACAGTCATACACACGCGGCCATGACCTTTGCCCGCGGCTTTGCCGAAGATCTGCCCCTATCACGCTGGTTCAACGAACGCATCTGGCTGCTGGAATCGGCGCTCACGCCCGACATGGTCACTTGGGGCACCCAGCTCGCCGCCATCGAGATGATCCGCGGCGGCATTATCGGCTTTGCGGACCACTACTTTCACATGGACAAGGTCGCCGATGTTGTCGCTCAGAACGGAATGCGGGCTCTGTTGGCCTGGGCCGTATTCGGCCGCGACGCCAGCGAAGTCGGCACCACGGTGCCCGAAACCGTCGATTTTATCCACCAGACGCAAGGCGCGGCCAACGGACGGCTGCGCGCCTGCCTGGGGCCGCATTCGCCCTACATGTGCCCCGAAGACTTTCTGGCCCGCACCGCGGCGGTGGCGGTACGCGAGCAATTCGGCATCCACATTCACGCTGCCGAAACCGCAGGCCAGGTAGAAAACTCGTTACGGCTCTACGACCGCACGCCCATCGAAATGCTGAATCACCTGGGCTTGCTGGAAACCCCTTCCCTGATTGCCCACGCCATCCACGTCAACAATATCGATCTGGAAATCCTCAGCCGCAAGCGGGTAAATATCGTGCAATGCCCCAGCACGCACATGAAATACGGCATGGGCGTCACGCGCGTGCCCGATATGATGGCTCGCCATATCAACGTGGCGCTGGGCACCGACGGCGCCGGCAGCAGCACAGCCCTCAACATGTGGCGCGAAATGCGCCTGGCTGTGCTCACGCAACGGCAGGCCTTTGGCACAGCTACTTTGCTCGGCGGCTCCGAAGCCCTGCACATGGCCACCCGCAACGGCGCCCAGGCCTTGGGCTTTACCAACAGCGGCATTCTGGCGCCTGGCTACGCTGCCGATTGCATCATCGTCGACACCACGGCGACGCACTTCCAGCCCCTGCACGATATCATCGCCGCCTTGGTATGGTGCACCGAACCAGCCGATGTCAGTGATGTGATGGTGGCCGGGCAATGGTTGCTGCGTGAGCGAGACTTGCAGACCATCGATGAAGCCGAAGCCCGTGAGGGATTTGAGGAAGCCTTGGCGCTGATGTTGGCCAGCCCCTACACACATTTCCAAACCTATGACGATTGATGCCAACGCGGTATTTTCCTCGCGGCGCATCTTTGACAGTTCGCACCGTATGCACTAAAATTTCATGGCTTGCCGTCATGACATGACTCATGTGAACTGTTGGGGCGGCTATTTTACGCAAACCATCCGCTCAATTCATGGCCGCCTATTCGCAGGTTGGTTCATATAAAGGCAAGATCCTGGAGGACCGATGAAGGTTTACACAAGCGACAAAATTCGAAATATCGCCCTGCTCGGGCACTCAGGTTCAGGCAAAACCATGTTGACTGAAGCCATGATCCATGCCACGGGCGTCAGCAATCGCCTGGGGCGTGTAGAGGATGGGACGACAGTATCAGATTGGGACGAAGAAGAAATCAAGCGCACTCAATCCATCAACCTCAGTGTGGTTCCCTGCGAATGGTCTGGCCATAAAATCAATGTGCTCGATACACCTGGCTACCCCGACTTCCTGGGCGAAATCATCAGCGCCCTGCGTGTCTCCGAAGCAGCCATCATCATCGTTGATGCTGTTTCCGGTGTCGAAGTCGGCACCGAGTTAGCCTGGCAATATCTCGATCAACGCCAACTGCCCCGGTTCGTGTTCATCAACAAAATGGATCGTGACCACGCCAATTTTGAGCGCACCCTCAAGGCCCTGGGCGAAGCATTCGACGGCAACTTTGTGCCGCTGCTCCTGCCGATCGGTAGCGAAGCCGACTTCAAGGGTGTGGTCTCGGTGGTCGATGGCAAAGCCTATCTCGACGCTGACGGCAAGGCCACCAGCGCCCCCGCCGAAATGGCCACCGCCCTGGAAGAAGCCAACCTGGTCCTGGTCGAGGCCGCAGCCGAAAGCGACGACGATTTGCTGATGAAATATCTCGAAGGCGAGACCCTGACCGCCGATGAAATCGCCGCAGGTCTCAAAACAGCTATCTGTTCGGGTTCCGTGATCCCGGTCCTGTGCGGCTCGGCAACACACGAACTGGGTGTGCGCATCACCATGGATCTCATTCTATCGCTGGTGCCCTCTCCGGTCGAAGGTGGTCCGTACCCGATACTGATCAACGACGAAGAAAGCGAACTGGCCGGCACAGCCGATGGCCCTGTGGCAGCCCTGGTATTCAAAACCATCGCCGATCCTTTTGTCGGTCGCATCAACATTTTCCGCGTCTTCTCAGGCACCGTGCAGCCGGACAACCGTCTGTACAACAGCAACAAACAAACCGAAGAGCGGATGGGGGGCATCTTCACCCTGCGTGGCAAAGAACAACTGCCGGTAGACAGCATTATGGCCGGTGACATCGCCGCCGTGGCCAAACTCAGCCACACCGCCACTGGCGACACGCTGGCCGCAAAGGGCAGCGACATTATCCTGCCGCCGCCCAAATTCCCCAACCCACTTTACGCCGTCTCCGTCCGCCCTGCCACTCAGGCCGATAGCGCCAAGATTGGCAGCGCACTCAGCCGCCTGGTAGAAGAAGACCCCACCCTGAACTGGCACAACGAAGCCAGCGTGCGCCAGATGATCCTCTCGGGCATGGGCGACGTGCACATGACCATTGCCGTGAATCGTTTGAAAAATAAATTCGGCGTCAACGTCAAAACCGATGTGCCCAAAGTCCCCTACCGGGAAACCGTTTCCCGCACAGCTTCCGCCTACCACCGCCACAAAAAACAGACTGGCGGGGCGGGCCAGTTCGGCGAAGTACACCTGCGCGTCGAACCCGGCGAAGAAGGTAGCGGCCTCACCTACACCTGGGAAGTCTTCGGCGGCGCCATCTCCACCTCCTACAGGCCCTCTATCGAGAAAGGCATTCACTCCGTTATGGGGAGCGGTGTCATGGCCGGTTATCCCGTGGTCGATATCAAAGTGGCTGTATACGACGGCAAAGAACATCCCGTTGACTCCAAAGACATCGCCTTCCAGATTGCGGGCCGTGAAGCCTTCAAAAAAGCCTTCCTCGATGCCAGCCCCGTTTTCATGGAACCTATCTACAAAGTTGACGCCACCGTGCCCGAAGAAAACATGGGCGACATCCTGGGCGATCTCAACACCCGTCGCGCCCGCGTCCTCGGCATGAACACCGTCCGCGGCAAGAGCGTGATCACCGCCGAAGTGCCTTACGCCGAACTGTTACGCTATGCCAACGACCTGCGCTCCATGACCCAAGGTCGCGGCATCTACAGCATCGAATTCCTGCGCTACGAAAAAGTCCCGACCCATCTGGCGCAAGAAATCATCGCAGCCTCCAAGAAAGAAGAAGAATAAAAGGTGATGGAATACACCGATCTTTGACAAAAGCACCCAAAATAGCGTAAAATGGCTTCATTAACGCGGCGACGTAGCCAAGTTGGTTAAGGCAGGGGTCTGCAAAACCCCCATCGCGGGTTCGAGTCCCGCCGTCGCCTTGCACCCAAGCGCCAGTTCACCCCTGGCGCTTTTTTTTTGCCCTGGCATCCTCTCCCACCTCCCTCCTCCGATTTGACGCAAACCCCGCTCATTGTTATCATTCTATCCAGATCGTCGTCACCTGGGGCGGTGGCGGAATTGGCAGACGCAGCGGACTTAAAATCCGCCGAGCGAAGGCTCTTGTGGGTTCGAGTCCCACCCGCCCT
>JAADGC010000165.1:9724-29253 GCA_013152585.1 Chloroflexota bacterium | reverse complement strand
AGCAACCGACACCCGCGCCGTACACAATCATCAAGGCTGCCACTCCATCTTCCGGCGGCGCCGTGCACAAAGGGCTATGACAAACAATAGCAACTCCGAAGCCAAAGCGATGGGGCGCAACCTGTCGCTGATCACGATCAACAAAGGCGTACAACTGATGGGCGGCGCCCTGTGGGCAGCGCTGATTCCGCGCTGGCTGGGACCCGAAGCCTACGGCCAATTTGCCCTGGCCATGGCGACCTCACTGCTGCTGTGGTGGCTGGGCGATTTTGGGGGCCTGGAGGTGTTCGGGCGCCACATCCCCCAATTGCAAAAACAAGATGCAGCCAAAGCCCGCATGTTGGTGGGACAGACCTTCCTTTTGCGCTTGCTGATCGCTCTGGCATTGCCGCCAGCCATGCTGGTGGTGGGGCCGTGGATTGCACCCTGGCTGCGTGGCTGGCCCGCAGCTCTGGTGGGCGTAGCAGCCGGCCTGCACATCATCTCCTGGACCAGTTTTCATCTCCTGTATGCGCGCCAAGAGATGGGGAAATGGGCCACCGAGCTGGCCTGGCGCCTGACCACGCAATTGCCGTTGGTGCTGCTGGTGGGCAAATGGGGCCTCACCGCACAAATGACCGCTTACGCCGCCAACGAAGTCATCTATCTGGCTCTGGCGCTATGGTGGACACGAGGCTGGTTTGGCCGCGACAACCTCCGGCCCAACTTCGCTTTTCTGCGTCCGTACCTACGCATGGGGGGCGGATTTTGGGCCACCAATGTGGGGCTGATCGTGCTCTTTCGCACCGGCACCTTGCTGGCGCAAATCCTCACCGGCGATTCGGCGCAGGTCTCTTTCTTCGACCTCTCTCTCACCGTCTTCTTCCTCATCTACACCATTATCGATCAGCTCGTGCGCGCCTTCCTGCCCACGATGAGCGAGTTTCACACCGGGGGACAGCAACAGCGTGTGGGACAGTGGCTGCAAACAGTTACCCAATGGGGGGCGGCGCTGGCCATGACGGCCGTCATCGCCGTACAACTGAATGCCGGCTGGATCATGCCCCTGATCCTGGGCCACGATTTTGGTCAGTCTGCCACTGTCTTGCGGGTGATGCTGCTATCGCTGCCGGCGTTGGTGCTGGTGGGCGTGGGCACAGTGGCTACGGCCATGCGCCAAAGCCCCGGCGCCAAACTGATCGCCATCGGCATTGGCATCCTCGTCTTTTGGCTCAGTAGCCCCGCTCTCGTCCACCGCGACGGCGCTGTGGGCATCGCCTGGGCCATGACCCTGGGCCTGAACGTGTATGCCCTGGTGCTGTTTGCCCAGGTACGCGGCGATCTGCAATTGCGCTGGTCGGCGCTTCTGGGTCTGATCGCGCTGGGCCTGCCCTTGCTGGCCCTGCCATCCTGGCTGGGCCCCCAAAACCTGATCCTCACCCTTGCCATTACTGCCGCCGTGACTCTCGTGTACCTCGGCGTTTGTCTGCTGTTTCGGCTGCTCACCACCGCCCCGTTACAGCTCGTGTTCGATCTCGTGCGGCAATCGCGGTCAAACACCTGAGCCTACGGCTTTGGCCCTTGCTAAGTGAACGTCTAAAAATTACTTTTCGTTTTGCTCAGGCTCTTCAGGCCTGCGGCCAGGAGTCGGCCTTCGCCGACTCTCCATGTGGTGAAGATCGGACGGCGATGGCCGATTCCCGGCGCAAAGAGGCAATAAAGAAATCCTGGCATTCCTTCGGCTGCGCTGAGGACATGCTTGGCGCCCCTTCACTTTCGTCAGGGCATGTTTTGCAAGAGATCGGCATTCGATATAAAGTGAGCGCTAGCTCATAAGGCTTGCTTTCGTTTCATTCCTCCAGGAGAATCACCCATGCGTTTACAGAACAAAGTTGCTCTGATCACCGGCGCCGGTAGCGGCATCGGTCGCCAAACCGCCCTGCTTTTCACCCAGGAAGGAGCAAAAGTCGTGGTGGTCGACATCAATGACGCCGGCGGCGCCGAAACCGTGGCCATGATCCAGGACCAGGGCGGCGAAGCACTCTACGTCCATGCCGATGTCTCCCAGGCTGCCGACTGTGAAACCATGGTGCAGCAGGCCGAAGCCCACTTCGGCCAGCTCAATGTCATGTTCAACAATGCCGGCATCATGCACAGCCAGGACGATGACGCTGTCAGCACGGATGAAGCCATCTGGGATCTGACCATGAACATCAATGCCAAGGGCGTCTTTCTGGGCTGCAAATACGGCATTCCCGCCTTGCGCCGCGCCGGTGGCGGTTCCATCATCAACACAGCCTCGTTTGTGGCCCTGCTGGGCGCCGCTACGCCGCAGGTAGCCTACACCGCCAGCAAGGGCGCTGTGCTGGCGCTCACCCGTGAGCTGGCCGTGGTGCATGCCCGCGAGAATATCCGCGTGAACGCCCTGTGCCCCGGCCCCCTGCACACCGAATTGCTGATGAAATTCCTCAACACCGAGGCCAAAAAGCAACGCCGCCTGGTGCACATCCCCATGGGGCGCTTTGGACAGGCCAAAGAAATGGCCTACGCCGCCCTGTACCTGGCTTCAGACGAATCCTCCTACGTCACCGGCAGCGAGTTCACCGTCGATGGCGGCATCACTGCGGCCTATGTAACGCCGGAATAGGTGGTAGACTGGTAGACCGAGAAAGGGTATCTCGCAAAGCCGCAAAGGACGCCAAGATCACAAAAAAGCTTTGCGTCCTTTGCGAGAAACCCTTTTTCGGTGCATCCATTCTTGCTCTGTGGGTAAGAAAGCAACTATGAAGGTGCTATTGTAGCTCGTCAGGGTTTACACAATGGAACAGGGGACGGCCTTGCAGCCCGGCCAGCAGGTTATCGACGGCGATGTCGGCCATGCGCAGCCGCGCCGATAGGCTGGCGCTGCCAATGTGCGGCAGCACCACCACGTTCGTCAGCGCCAACAGGGGGTGTTCAGGGGGCAGGGGCTCAGGCGTGGTGACGTCAAGGCCGGCGGCGGCGATCTGGCCCGAGCGCAAAGCACCGAGCAACGCATCCTGATCCACCACGCTCCCGCGGGCAGTGTTGATGAGGATGGCGCCGGGTTTCATGCGCCTGAAGGCGGCGGCAGCGATGAGGTGATGGGTGGCTGCAGTAGAGGGGCAGTGCAGGGTGACAAAGTCGCTGCGGCCGAGGAGGGTTTCCAGATCGACCCAGGTGGCGTTCACCCTTGCCGCCCGGGCGCTGGGGCGAGGATTGTGATAGAGCAGCTCCACATCGAAGCCCTGCAGGCGACGAGCGACGGCAGCGCCAATGCGTCCCAGGCCCACTATGCCCACCGTGGCCCCATAGAGGTCGGGTCCCACCCAGCCCATGGGATCCCAGGTGCGCCAGCGCCCGGCCTTGACATCCGCGGCAGCCTCGATCAGACGCCGGGCCGTGGCCAGCATCAAAGCCAGGGTGAGATCGGCGGTGGCCTCGCTGAGGACGCCGGGGGTGTGGCCCACGGGAATGCCGCTGGCGGTGCAGGCCGCCACGTCGATGTTATCGACTCCCACCGCCATCTGGCTCACCACCGCCAGGTCAGGCCCGGCCGCCGACAGCAGCGCTGCATCAATCCTGTCGGTAAGCAGGCACAGCAGGCCCTGGCAGCCGCGCACGCGTTCTGTGAGGATGGGATAGGGAGGCGGGGTGGGGTGCGGCCATACGTCCAATGCGATGGGGGCAGCTTCGAGCCGCTGCATGGCCGGTGCAGGCAGGCGGCGGGTAACGAAAACGCGAGGAGTGGTGGACATGGACCCGATCACCATCGTTCCCAGTGCACCACATCTGCCAGCGGGCGTTTGCCGTCCTGCCGCGGAGGCCGGGTGAGTGCGTCGGGATCAACAGGGTAGCCGAAGGAAATGGCCGCGTAGCACATGAGCTCGGGCGGCAATTCCAGCACGGAGTTGGCCTGTTCGATTTCGTAAATGTTGGCCATGACAGAGCCGATGCCCAGTTCGTGCGCCACCAGCATCATATTTTGGGCGGCGCGGCCCAGATCGAAGGCGACTGGCCATCGTTCATGCCAGTCGCCGGTCACCAGGGCCACGCCCACAGTGGCCCCGGCCAGATGCCCGGCAAACTGGCCGCAGCGGCTAAGTGCCTCCAGCCGCTGGCGCTGACGCAGGACCACGAAATGCCAGGGTTGGATGTTCTTGGAACTGCCCGACCAGCGACCGGCATTCAGCATCTTCGACAGATCGTCATCGCTGATCGGACGATCACTAAAATGACGTATGGCCCGTTTGCTGCGCACGGCATCGAATACGTTCATGGCATAGCTCCTTGCGGGGGGAGAGGGGGGGGAGGAGAGGTATTGCCGCTGTGCACCAGGCATCATGTGCCAGGTGTCAGGATCATGTGTACGAGCTCGCCGATATGGGCGACCACGAAATCGGGTTGGATGTCGCTGTGCGCCAGATCGGCGCCCTGGGTGACGCCGGTGAGCGGGAGTGCGGTGATCATGCCGGCGTCACGGCCCATGCGGATGTCGGTTTCCAGCCGATCACCCACCATCAGGCTGTGCTCGGGCGCCGTACCCAGCCCGGCCAGCGCCACCTGCATGGTCAGTGGGGATGGTTTACCGGCCAGCAATTCCAGGCGGCGGCCGGTGATGTGTTCGAGGGCGGCAATCGTGGCGCCGGCATCGGGGATGGCGCCGCCGGGCATGGGGCAGGTCTTGTCGGCGTTGGTGGCAAAAAACCGCGCCCCCTGGCGCAGGGCCTGATAGGCCGTGTTCAGCTTGCGATAGTCCAATGTGCGGTCAAAAGCCACGACCACGGCATCGATGCCGCTGGGGTCGATCACCTCTTTAGGGTCCTGGTCGCTTTCCTCCACCACGGTGAGGCCGTGGCTGCGCAATTCGCCCTTCAGTGGCGGCTCGCCGATCACATAGAGGCGCAGATCGGGTGCGGTACGAGCCAGATGTTGGCCCAGCACAAAGCCGGAGGTGATCACATCGTCGGCAGTGGCCGGGATACCCAGACGGCTGAGCTTGGCGGCGTAGACCTGGCGGGGTTGTAGGGGTTTGTTGCTGACGAACAGCACCCGTATGCCGTGTCGGCGCAGGGCGGCGATGCCGTCTGTGGCGCCGGGCAGTGCCTTTTCGCCCAGATAGACGGTGCCGTCCAAATCGAAGACGATGCCGTCGATGCTATTTTTCTTCATACAAGGACATCCCCTCGATAAGGCTGCGCTGCAGAACCACGAGTACGATCAGGGGGGGAATGGTGGCGATCAGGGTGCCTGCCATCACAAAATGCCAATCGACAGCGGCGTCGGTATCCACCAACTGTTTGAGGCCCACTTGCACCACGCGGGTTGTGTCGGCATTGGCGATGATCAGAGGCCATAAATACTGGTTCCACATGTAAATAAACTCGATCAGAAACAACGCTGCCATGTTGGTGCGTGAAAGTGGTACGACGATGGACCACAGAAATTGCAGAGGGCCGGCGCCATCGATGCGGGCAGCGTCGGCGAGGCTGGGGGGAATGGTGCGGTACAACTGTCGGAACAGGAGCACACCTGTGGCGCTGGCAAAGAAAGGAATCGTCAGGCCTTTATAGGTGTTAATCCAGCCCAGGGAGTTGATGAGTTCGAAAGTGGGGACAATACGTACCGGTACCGGCAGCATGTGTGTGATCAGAATCAGGACGAAGAAGAAGGGCTTTCCCCGGAATTCGAAGTACACAAAAGCGAACGCTGCGGTGACACTGAGCACTATTTTGCCCAATGCCACGCTCAGGGCCACAAAGCTGGTGTTGAGCAGCAGGCGTCCCAAATGGATTCGCTCCCAGGCGAAACGCACATTTTCGACGAAATGCGAGCCTGGCAGAAAACGCGGCGGGAATTGATAGTATTGAGCAGGCGTTTGGGTGGCAATGATAAAGGCGTAGATCATGGGAAACATGATCACCAGGACGGCCACAATCATCACCGCATGTGAAAACACCGGTGCCAGTACATGCTTGCGCATGCTGTTCCAGTTCCAGTTTGTCTGCGATTGGGGAGCTGTGGGAAGAGATGGTTGCATGTTCATCGATAAAATACCCGGGAACCGGCATAGCGGAATTGCATGATTGTCAAAACAGAGACCATCACCAACAATACGATGGACTGGGCCGACGCATAGCCAGTATTGAGGCCAATAAAACCGTCGCGATAGAGTTTGTACACCAGCAGATCAGTCGCCCGACCTGGCCCGCCTTCCGTGGTGATGTGGATCAAACCAAATACCTGGAAAAAGGCATAAAGCGTGTTCATAATGAATAAGAAGAAGGTTGTAGGTGACAGCAGGGGAAAGGAGATACGCCAAAAGCGCCTCCAGGCCCCGGCGCCATCAATCGAAGCCGCTTCCAATAACTCGGCGGGCAGGCTTTGCAGCCCTGCCAGAAAAAAGATGATGTTGTATCCCAACATCTTCCAGGAGGCAGCCACGGCAATAAAACCCAGGGCATCGCGGCTGCTGGTGTAATAATTAAACCGAAAGTGCAAAAAGATCTTCAAAAGATGTGATACCAGCCCGATATTGGGGTCCATCATCTGCGCCCAGATCAGACCCGCAATGGCCGGGGACAGGGCATAAGGCCAGATGAGCAAGGTGCGATACAGGCTGAAACCACGGAATCGTTGATTGGCCACTACCGCTACGGCCAGACTCACACTCAGCCCGGACAGCACCACAAATATGGCAAATTTCACCGAGACGATGATGGCGTTACGGTAAGTAGGATCCGCAATCAAGCGCGTGAAATTCTGCAGGCCGATAAAGATGCGTTTGTTGCCCAGCGAGCTGACGCGAAAGAAGCTGAGATAAAAGCTATTCAGACTGGGAAGCACGAAAAATAAGATCACAATAATGACGCTAGGCGATAGAAGCAGATAGGGCAGCGCCTTATTGGGAAAACGCGTTTGCATAAATCACCAAAAAAAGTTGTGGAATGGTGGCCGGGACGGCGCATGTTGTCAACACGCCGTCCCGGAGATGATGAGTGAAAGAAAAACGTGATCCCCACCCTGCAAGCGGGCCGGGAGTCACGCATCAAACTTATTTGCCGTGTAACTGGGCGTAATCAGCCAGCACCTGGTCCGCCTCGGCCGCCGCCCGGTCCAGCGTCTCTTTGGGATCCATGCCGTTCACAAGGATGTCCTCGATGGCAGTGCCGGTGATATCGCGAATCTGCACGAAATTCCCCAGCAACACACCGCGGGCCGCCAGATCGTCGCTGCCGCCAAGAATCTGGTTGAAGGCCGTAGCGTGGTTCGGTTCCTTTTTGAACCAGCCCTCGTCCTTCAGTTCCTTGTACGCAGTGGCGCTGGTGGGGAAATAGCCCGTGCCCTTGTGCCATATCTTGGCTCGTTCGGGGGTAAAGCTATATTTCAGGAACTCCCAGGCTGCTTCCTGTTGTGCGGGCGTGGCGCCTTTCATGATCCACAGGCAGCCACCACCGACAACGCTGTTGCCCTGGGGATAATCGCCTTCGAAGCGCGGCAAGAAGGCTGTCCCCACCTCGAAATTGGCTTTCTTCAGGATGCCACCCAGGCTGGATGTGCTCTGGAACAGCATGGCGAACTGTCCGGCCAGGAAGGGATCGTTGGCCTTGTATGTCCGTCCGCCATAAACCAAAACGCCTTCCTGAGCCATGCGTTGCCAGTTGCTCAACACCATGACGCCAAAGTCGCCATTGAAGAGGACTTTGGTGGCCATGCCGCTGCGGCCATTATCATTGTTGGCGTAGTATTGATCATGGTAAGCAAAGGTCTGCTCCAGAATCCAGGCCGGCCAGCCCATCGAGAAGCCGCCTTCGGCAACGCCGGCGTCCATAATCTGTTTGCTATAATCTTCCACCTCTTTCCATGTGGTCGGGGGTTTATCGGGGTCGAGACCCGCTGCTTTGAACATATCCTTGTTGTAGTACAACATGGCTGTAGAGCTGTTGAAGGGCATGCAATACAGTTTACCGTCGACCGAATAGTAGTCCTTAATGGGTTTGACGACCTCATCCCAGTTGACATCGCCCTTATCCAGCGTGTACACGGGGACGATGGCGCCGGAATCCAGCATGGTCTGGGTACCCACCTCATAGACCTGAACCACAGTGGGGGGCTCACCGGCTTTGTACGCGGCCAGGGCTTTGGTCAGTGTCTCGGCATAGCTGCCAGTGTATTCCGCATTCACCTTATATTGGGGGAATTTGGCATTGAAGGTATCAACCAGATCAGCTACGACGTCGCCGCGGCTGCCGCTCATGGCATTCCAGAAGGTGATGTTCACAGGCTCTGCGGCAGCCGGGGCCTCTGTGGCGGCGGCGGGCGCCTCGGTCGCGGCCGGAGGCGGGGCGCAGGCACCCAAGGCCAAGCTAAGCGCCAAGGCCAAAACCAGCAGGAGTGCAAATCGTCGATGATTCATAAGATTCCTCCTAAATGAGCAGATGTTTGAAATAACTAACGATTGTTGCGGGGACGACACATTCAACGACCCCGGATGAACCCTCAGCTCAATTCTTATCTATGATGCTATCACCTCCTACCGGCGACAGGGTGCCGGCAACCAGAGAAAGTGGGAAGAATAGAAAAATAGAGTTTATTTTAGCACGGGACAACATCTGAACACAAACAGTGTTAAAGTCTGGCCCTATGATTGCAGCGCCCGGTGCACGCTCTCCAACTGCTCCCGCCTGCCTACGACAATGAGCACATCGCTTGCGTGCAATATAGTTTCCGGGCCCGGATTCAGATCAAAGCCAATGTCGATGTGCTGGGCAATATCGGGATGATACAGGGCTACCACGGTCACGCCAAAACGCTGCCGCAGGTTGATCTCCGCCAGGGTGCGGCCTGCCAGCTTCGAGCCATCCACCACCCGCAATTCGTCCATCTCCGCCCCCCTGCCTTCATCGAATACCACCATCGACAAAAACTGCGCCACATGGGGCCGCAACGCAGTGAGCGCCAGCCGCCGTCCCCCGTAATCATAGGGCGACAAGACTTCGTTCGCCCCGGCGCGCAGCAGTTTGCTGGCTGCCGCGGCTTGCACCACACGACTGGCAATCCACAGATCAGGATTCAGCTCCCGGGCGCTGAGCACGGTGACGATGTTGGCATTGTCGCTGTCGAGCACAGCCAGCAAGCGTTTGGCCTTGCGGATATTGGCCGCCAGGAGCACATCATCGTCCGTGGCGTCCCCATAAATGACATGCATGGCTTCTTCCCGCAACCCTTCAACCAAAGCCAGATCCACATCAATCACGACAAAAGGTTCATTGTTGCGGGCCAGTTCGGCGGCGGCAGCGCGGCCAATACGGCCAAATCCACAAAGAATGGTATGTCCTTCCATAAGTCGAATACCTCGAATAGAGCGCAATTGTTGCACGGCATGGCGGAATTCATCGCTGAGAATGGTACTCAGTGCCGATTGCAGAGCCCAGGCGCCCCACACCACGCTGGCCACGATCAGACCGGTGGTAAACAACATCGCCGTCTGGTTCATGGGCACGCGTTCGCCAAAACCCACTGTGGTGACCGTAATAATCGTCATGTAAAAGCTGTCCAGCAGGCTGGCGCTGGTCAAAGACGTATAGCCCACCGTACCCACAATGAGAATGCCCACCAATAACGCCAGCGCCAGCGTCAGCCGGCGCAGGTCAACAGGACGCAATCCAAACAAAAGAGCCACTTTTTGCATACCCCATTATGCAATGATCTGCCACAGATGAAAAATCAGGTCATCAGACCCCAAAACTGGTATAATGCTCATAGTATCGCTTCCCCCACCATTGACTATTGGCTAACCCTATGAACTCCAACCAATTACGCACTATTCAACAGCTTTTGCAAACACAGCAGCTTCGAGGCTGGCTACTCTACAACTTTCATGCTCTCAATCCCATCGCCAAACGACTGGCGCCCCTGCCTGCCCACGCCATTCTCAGCCGGCGGTGGGCCTACTGGATTCCCGCCACGGGTGAGCCGGCCTGGCTGGTGCACGCCATCGAAGCCGGGGGCTTCAGCCAACGGCCGGAACGCATCGAAACCTACAGCTCGTGGCAGTCGTTCGAGCAGGCCCTGCTACAGCTCACGACCGGGCCGGGCGCCATCGCCTGCGAATACTCACCCCAATGCGGCATCCCTTACACTTCGTATGTGGATGCGGGCACGGCCGAGCAACTGCGGCGCTGGGGCTACACCCTCCACCCCTCCGCCGACCTGATCCAGGCCGTCTATGCCACCTGGACGCCGACGCAACTGCAAAGCCATCGTGGCGCCGCCGAGATTTGCCTGCAAGCCAAAGACGCTGCCTTCGCCCACATCAGCGAGCGCCTGCAGCGCCGCATCCCCACCACCGAGCTCGACATCCAGCGTTTTATCCTCGCCCGCTTTGCGGCTGCCGGGCTGGACCCGGAGCATCCGCCCATCGTGGCCGTGAACGGCCATGCCGGCGACCCGCACTACAGCCCCAGCCCCGAGCGCCACGCCGCCATCCGCCCCGGCGACCTCATCCTCATCGACCTCTGGGGCCGCTTGGCCGCTGATCCCGACGCCGTGTTTGCCGATATGACCTGGATGGGCTATGCCGGCGCCCAGCCTCCGGCCATCATGCAGCAAGTGCTGGAGATCGTAGCCCGTGCCCGCGATGCAGCTATTGTGCTGGTCGAGCAACGCACGGCAGCCGGGAAGACGGTATACGGGTGGGAAGTGGATGATGCCGCCCGCCACGTGATCGAAGCCGCCGGTTATGGCGATGCCTTCATTCACCGCACCGGCCACAGCATCGACACCGACATCCACGGCTCCGGCGTCAATATCGACAATCTGGAAACACGCGACACCCGTGCCCTGATCCCCAACATCGGTTTCAGCATCGAGCCCGGCATTTATCTACCCGATTTCGGCGTGCGCCTGGAGATCGACATGTTCATTCATGCCGATCGGGCCGAAGTGACAACCCTGCCCTTGCAATACGAATTCATCACCATGCCGGAGCTGGACATTGATTGAGGGTAGGATCATGCCGCTCACGACCCATGTGATCCCCGCCGCTCAAATCGAGACCGCCGTATCAGCCTTGCTTCAGGGGCAGGTGGTGGTCTTCCCCACCGATACGGTGTACGGCATGGCTGCGCTCGCCACCGACCCCAACGCAGTCGCCACCCTGTTCGTGACCAAAAACCGCCCGCCCGACATGGCTCTGCCCGTGATGGTGGCGGATATCGAGCACGTTTCGGCCATTGCCCGGCCCACGTCCTTGTTCCGCACCCTGGCACAACGCTTCTGGCCCGGCCCGCTCACCCTCATCCTGCCCAAAACCTCTGTCCTACCCGACATCGTCACTGGCGGACGCCCCACCGTGGGCCTGCGCATCCCCGATCATCCCGTGGCTCTGGCGTTGCTGCGGGCCGTCGCTCAGCCCCTGGCCGTGACCAGCGCCAATCTCTCGGGGCAGCCGCCGGCGCGCACGGCCACAGAGGCGCGGGCGCAGTTGGCTGGCCGGGTATCGATTATCATCGACGGCGGCCCGGCGCCCGGTGGTCAGCCTTCCACTGTCCTCGACCTCACGCAAAGCCCTCCCGTCATCCTCCGCCCCGGCCCGATCGCCTGGGAGGATTTACAGCAAACGCTGTCTTGAAAAGGATGCTGGAAACGGGCACGGTTCCGCAGGCTATTCTGGCTCTGCATTCGCCTTAACGCCGCACAAACCCCAGGATCGTCTGCGGATACTTGTCTGTGACCAATAAGAATCCCTGATCGTCCAGCCGCACAAGGCCCTCCCAGTTGCGCAAATCTTCCGGCAGCAACTGCAACTGCAGGGGGGGCGCATCCACCAGCGTCACGCCATCTTCCCGGTATTGCACTGCCAGCAAGCGCTCGACGCCGTCGATCCGGGCGTGCGTGGGGCCCGGGCCGTAGCGCTGGGCGATAGGATCCAGGTCGGAGCGCAGTTCCTTGTCGCCGGGGAAGAAGTAGTTGATCACCCAAAACCGGCCCTCGGCGTCCAGGGCCGTGGCGTCGGTGATCCGAAACTCGATGTTGGGGAAAGGAATCGTGCGCAGGGGAGCCAGATCGAACGTGAACACATGCGCCACCGGCGCCGGATTCACGGCGGCGCCGTTTACCTCGTGCAGGGTGATCACGTGCTCGCCGGCGATAAACAGGGCCTCTTCGGCCTTGTTGGGGAGGCCCGATTGTGAGGCAATGGACTCGATGTGCCCGGTATCCAGGGTGATGCCGGAGAGATTCGGGGCGACCTCGCCCGCCAGCAGGTAGCCCACCATGCCGTTGCTCCCCCGCGCCTCGATCGTCATGAAAACAGTGTTGCCGTTGAAGGCCAGGGCTTCAAAACCTTCGTAGCCAGGAATCTGACGCACGAGGCCCGGCGCTTGCAGAGGAATCGGTTGCGGCGTCAGCGGCTGCTGACGCTGCCCCTGCACAAAGGCCAGCAGATCCGCTTTGGGCAGCGCATACAAAAAGCTGTCTCCACCCAACGTGCTGAAATTGGGATACTGCGGCATTAAAATCAGCATGTCGCCATACCACGCCAGCGAGGAAATCTCGGCCCGGCGCTTAGACAAGGGGCCGGTGAGGGGAATCACGGTCACCGGGTGCTCAGTGGGCGCCGCAGCGGGCGTGGGCGAAGCCTGGGGCGCGGTGGGAGCCAGGACTGCGGTGGCGGGTGGGGCGGGCGACGTCTGGCAGGCGGTCAACACCAGCAATATCATCCCAATTGCCAGCACCGATAAGATCGCTTTCATCGCATGTATCCTCCGTCCTGAGCATAACCCATCCCCGGGCAAAGGGGAAATAGGTCTTGGCGGGCGAGCTGCGACGCACTTCGCTTCCGTGTCCCTTTAGGTTAGAATAATCAGGATCAGCCGCATCTCAGGACTCTCACTGTGACCTCCACGAAATCCAAAAGAGCCCACATCACCTAGCAACCACCCCATCCTCACCCCCAAAGGAGCCACCCATGACCCGGCAACTGCAAACAGCCGTGATTGGCGCCGGCCGCATCGGCCTTGTCCACGCCCGCAACCTGGCGCACCGGGTGCACGGCAGCCAGTTGGTGGCTGTCAGCACCGCTAATGCCCAGCGCACCGCCGCAGTGCGCCAGGAGTTCGGCGAAGATGTCACCATCTATCCAGACCTACCGACCTTGCTGGCCCAGGCGGAACTCGATGCCGTGGTGATAGCCAGCAGCACGGGGGCGCACCGGGCCAATATCGAAGTTTGCGCCGCCGCTGGCCTGCACATTTTCTGTGAAAAACCCCTGGCCCTGAGCCTGGAAGACTGTGACGCCGTCATCGCGGCCACGAACGCGGCCGGGGTGAAGTTGATGGTGGGGCACGTGCGCTGCTTCGATGCCGGCTATCTGGCTGCCAAACAGCGCCTCGAAGCGGGCGAAATCGGCCCCCCCATCGTGTTTCGGGCCATCGCCGGCGATCAGGATCCGCCGCCACCGTCTTTCGCCGATCCCCATGTCAGCGGAGGCCTGATCATCGATGCCGGTTATCACGATCTGTATCTGGCACGCTGGCTGATGGCCAGCGAGATCGTGCGGGTGTATGCCGAAGGAGGGGCACTGGTCGATCCGGCCATCGGTGCTGTGGGCGATGTGGATAATGCGGTTGTCGATTTTCGCTTTGCCAACGGCGCCCTGGGCACCCTCTTTGTCAGCCGTACCACCCGCTATGGCCACGATGTCCGGGTGGAAATCGTAGGCGCCGAAGGAGCGCTGCACGTGGGGTATCTACGCCGCACCCCCATAAACATCCTCACCCGGCAGGGAGTATACCACGACGTACTGCCCGATTCGTCCGTCCGTTATGCGGCCGCTTTCGAGGCCGAGTTGCAGGCCTTCGTCGACTGTGTGTTGCACGACACCGAGCCGCCGGTCACCGGCGCCGACAGCCGGGCAGTGGTGGCGGTTGGCGTAGCCGCCACGCGCTCGTTGCACTCCGGCCGCCCCGAAGCGCTGCCCCCTGCCCTCTGAGACACCCCACGCCTCACTCATCACGCTGATATATCGACCACTATTTCCAGATTTGACATCCTGAATCAAAGCGTTTATACTCCTCATCCATATCGTGCTAAAATAGCCGCCATACCTGACGATGAATCCCACCATCTTGTCCTTCCTCCTTGTTATTATTATTGCGCTTCTGGTCCTTATTAGCGGCCAGGAGCCATATCCGTTTGGAAGGCAGGTGCAAACCTGAGCATCGTAGCAGACATTTAAGTCTATCACCCCCCTTCCAAACGGCAGGGGGGTTTTCTTTTATCCATAGCGAGGCAACGTAGCCTCCAACCGCAAGCGTACACCGGCGTGCGTTGGAGGCTTTTTTGCGTCCTCCATTATTTTCTCGTCGTTCCTTCTTTCCGTCGTCCCTTTTGCCATCCACCCAACACAGGAGGCCCCGTAATGAAAATGACAGGAGCCCAGATCGTCTGGGAAGCCATGCTCCGGGAGCAGGTCAAAGTTGTATTTGGCATGCCCGGTGGCGCCAATCTCCCCATCTACGACGCTCTCACCCAATATCCCCAAATTCATCATGTCTTGGTGCGGCACGAACAGGGAGCTTCGCACATGGCAGATGGTTATGCCCGTGTCAGTGATGAGGTAGGGGTATGTCTGGTCACATCGGGCCCTGCCGCCACCAACCTGGTGACAGGGCTGGCCACCGCCATGATGGACTCGGTGCCCATGGTGGCGATCACAGGCCAGGTGCCCACCAGCCTGCTGGGCAACGATGCCTTTCAGGAAACCGACGTCACCGGCGTCACCCAGCCCGTGACCAAGCATAATTATCTGGTCACTGATGTCAGGGAACTGGCACAGGTGATGAAGGAAGCGTTCCATATCGCCCGAACAGGACGCCCCGGCCCGGTGCTGATCGACATCTGCAAGGATGTGCAAAACGACAGCACCGATTTTGTTTATCCTGAAGAGGTGACGCTGGCCGGGTTCAGTCCCTGGCAGGGGTTAGATGAACAGGCGTTGGGCCAGGCAGTGACACTCATCGAACAGGCCCAGCGGCCGCTGATCATCGCCGGTCACGGCGTGCAAATGGCTCATGCCACAGAGCAGTTACGAAAGTTCGCCGAGAAGACCGAAATCCCCATGGCCATGACCTTGCTGGGGCTGGGCAATGTCCCGGAAACCCACCCCCTGTCATTGGGCATGTGCGGTATGCACGGCGAAGCCCATGCCAACCTGGCCATTCAGGAATGTGATCTGCTGATCGGTGTGGGCATGCGCTTTGATGATCGTGTCACCGGCAAATTGGACGAATTCGCGCCTAAGGCCCAGATTATTCATCTGGAGATGGATGCAGCCGAAGTAGGCAAGAACGTGCACCCCGATGTGGCCCTGATCGCCGATGCCAAAGACAGCCTGCAAGCCCTGGCAGCCGCTGTGCCCTCGGGCCGGCATGAAGCCTGGATGGCGCAGATCCAACAGTGGCGCGCCGATGGCGAAGAACGGGACATCCTGCGGGCCGAAGTGGAAGAGCTGATCCCGCCGTATGTGATGCGCCAACTCTGGCATGCCACCGGCGGCGATGCCATCATCGTCACCGATGTGGGGCAGCATCAGATGTGGGAAGCGCAATATTACCTGCACCAGCATCCCCACCAACTGCTGACTTCGGGGGGCCTGGGTACCATGGGCTATGCCCTGCCAGCCGCCATCGGGGCTCAGATGGCAGCCCCGAACATGCCCGTGTGGGTGGTGGCCGGGGACGGGGGCTTCCAGATGACCCTGCAGGAGTTAGGAACCCTGGCCCAGGAGAAACTGCCGATCAAAATCGCCATCATCAACAATGGTTTTTTGGGTATGGTGCGCCAGTGGCAACAGCTTTTTTATGGCAGACGCTACAGTGGCACTCCCATGCTGAGCCCCGATTTTGTGCAACTGGCCGCGGCTTATGACATTGCCGGACGCACGGTCACCCACAAAGAAGAAGTGACCGAAGCCCTGCAACAAGCCCAGGACCATCCCGGCCCCTTCTTGCTGGAATTCCGGGTCAAAGAAGAAGTAAACGTTTACCCAATGGTGGCGCCCGGCGCCAACGTGGGCGAGCTCTTACGTCGCCCCACCATCGTTCAGGGCCCCAGCGGCGTCACCCCCGCCTGGTAGGAGCACATGATGAGTACCCAATCCACAGCCAACACCCTGGCCAGACAACATACCGTCGTCGCCTGGCTCGAAGACAAACCCGGCGTTCTCAATCGCGTAGTGGGTCTGTTTCGCCGCCGTAATTTCAACATCGAAAGCCTGACCGTGGGCCCCAGCGAGACCCCCGGCATCAGCCGCCTCACCTTTGTCGTCGATGGCGATGATCACATGGTCGATCAGGCCGTGAAACAACTGTACAAGTTGGTGAATGTCACCAAGGTCGAGAACATCACCCACAAGCCCGCCATCAAGCGCGAAATGGCCCTGGTGCGCGTCAAGGTCGATAGCAGCACCCGCAGCGAGGTCATGCAACTTGTCGATATTTACCGCGCCCGCATCGTCGACGTCAGCATGGATTCGGTCGTCGTGCAGGCCGTTGGCCGCCAGGAACAGATCGACAGCCTACTGGAATTACTGAGCAACTATCCGCTTTTAGAGATGGTACGCACCGGCGTCGTCGCCATGACCCGCGGCCTTGTCGGTCGCAATGGCAATGGCAAACACAAACGCCGTGCTGCCCTCTAGCATCAACTCTCCCCTCTCACTCATCTCGTCAAGGAACTCACATCTCATGGCAACTATCTACTACGATAAAGACGCCGACCTTGCCTATCTGCAGGGCCACAAAATCGCCGTACTCGGCTACGGCAGTCAGGGCCATGCCCACGCCCTCAGCCTGCAGGACAGCGGCATGGATGTACGTGTGGGCCTGTACAAAGGCTCGCCATCATGGGCCAAAGCCGAAGCCGCCGGCCTGCGGGTTGTTTCCACTGCCCAGGCCTGCAAGGAAGCCGATACGATCATGGTGCTGATCCCCGACACCAAACAGGCCAAAGTCTACCAGGAGGACATTGCCCCGCATCTCAATCCCGGTGACACCCTTATGTTCGGGCACGGATTCAACATTCGCTACAGCCAGATCATCCCCCCCGATTCCGTCGATGTCAGCATGGTGGCGCCCAAAGCGCCCGGCCACCGGGTGCGCGAGCTATTTGTCGAGGGCGTGGGCACACCTGTGCTCGTCGCCGTCTATCAGGACGCCAGCGGCCATGCCTGGGACCAGACTCTGGCCTATGCCAAGGCCATTGGCGGCACCCGCGCCGGTGCATTGAAGACCACCTTCAAAGAAGAAACCGAAACAGATCTCTTTGGCGAACAATCCGTGCTCTGTGGCGGCGTCAGCGCCCTGGTCAAAGCCGGGTTCGAAACCCTGGTGGATGCCGGTTATCAGCCCGAAATTGCGTATTTTGAATGTATGCACGAGCTCAAGCTCATTGTCGACTTGTTCTATCGCGGTGGCCTGACCTATATGCGCTACAGCGTCAGCGATACCGCTGAACATGGCGACTACCATGCCGGCAACCGCGTCATCAACGAACAATCTAAAGCGGCCATGCAGGAGATCCTGCAAGACATCCAGTCGGGCGCGTATGCCGAAGAATGGATCGAAGAAAACGCCAAAGGCCGCCCCAACTTCAACGCCCGCCGGGCTGCCGAACGCGACCATCTGATCGAGCACGTGGGCAGAGATCTGCGTCGCATGATGCCGTGGCTCGACCCCGTGGAAGTTTAAGCGTCATGTGATACCCGACACCCGACACCCAAAGGAGTCCATCTATGTCAATTCCTACCAACAATGGCCCCGACAAAGTGCTGATATTCGACACGACGTTGCGCGATGGCGAGCAATCCCCCGGCGCCACTCTGAACACCCAGGAAAAACTCGAGATCGCCCGTCAGTTGGCTCGTCTCGGTGTCGATGTGATCGAAGCCGGTTTCCCGGCGGCTTCTCCCGGCGATCTAGAAGCAGTGCGGCTCATCGCCAAAACCGTGGGGCAGGAGCCGCGTCAGGATAAAGCCGGCCAACCTGCCGAGCCCCCCGTCATCTGCGGCCTCGCCCGCACCAATAAAAAAGATATCGATGCTGCCTGGAAAGCGGTGAGCGCAGCCAACCATCCCCGCATCCACACCTTTTTGGCCACCTCGCCGCTGCACATGGAGCATAAACTGCGCATGAGTCCCGACGAGGTGGTGCAAACTGTGCATGACATGGTCAGCTATGCCAAATCGTTCTGCGCTGATATCGAATTCAGTCCCGAAGACGCCGGCCGCAGTCAACCCCACTTCCTCTATCGCGTTCTGGGTGTGGCTATCGCTGCCGGCGCCACCACCATCAACATCCCCGACACCGTGGGCTACACCACGCCCGACGAATTCGGACGCCTGATTCGCGATATCCGCGAAAATACGCCCGGCGCCAAAGATGTGATCATCTCGGTACACTGCCACAACGATCTGGGCCTGGCCACGGCCAACACGCTGGCCGGCGTGCAGGATGGCGCCCGCCAGGTGGAGGTGACGATGAACGGCATTGGCGAGCGGGCGGGGAACACCAGCCTGGAAGAGCTAGTGATGGCGTTGTATGTACGACAACAGATTTACGAACTCGATACCAACATCATCACCCCGGAAATCCACCGCAGCTCCGACATGGTCAGCCGCTACACCGGCATGGTCATCCAGCCCAACAAGGCCATCGTCGGCGCCAACGCCTTTGCCCACGAAGCCGGTATCCATCAAGACGGCATGCTCAAACACAAGCGCACCTATGAGATTATGGACGCCAGTACCATTGGCCTCAGCCACTCAAAACTGGTGCTGGGCAAGCATTCGGGCCGCCATGCGTTTCGCGTGCGCCTGCAGGAAATGGGCTATCACCTCAGCCAGGACGAACTCAACAAGGTGTTTCAGCGTTTCAAGGCCCTGGCCGACAAGAAGAAAACCATCAGCGACGTCGATCTGGAAGCACTGGTGGGCGATGAGGTGTATCAGCCGCAAGAAACGTGGGAGCTGGTGAATGTGCAGGTGCAGACCGGCATCCAGGTGGTGCCCACCGCCGTGGTGGCCCTGCGCAATCTCAAGACCGGCGTCGAGATCACAGATGCCGGTTTTGGCACCGGTCCCGTCGACGCTGTGTATCAGGGGATCAATCGCATCGTGGGCGCGCCCAATCGCCTGGTCGAATATCTGGTGCAGGCCATCACCGAGGGCATGGACGCCAACGGCGATGTCACCATCCGCATTGCCGTGCCTGATAGCCGCGGCTACAAACACACCGCCCAGGGCCGTCCCCGCCGTCGCCTCTTCTCCGGCCGCGGGATCGACACCGACATCGTCGTCGCCAGTGCCAAAGCCTACATGCAGGCGCTCAACAAGCTATTGGCTGCCCAAGATCAAAATAACGCCACCGTCCACATCGACAACAACGACACCGTGGCCGCCTAACGAAACTTCGTCCCCAACCGGCTCAAACCCCGCCACATCACGGATGCGGCTAGCGCTCCACCCCCCTATT
>JAADGC010000165.1:0-9717 GCA_013152585.1 Chloroflexota bacterium | reverse complement strand
CAGGACGCCTCACGCCCTCAGCCACCCGCCACTTGCCCCATGACTCCACCTACCACCTCACCCCGAACCCTGTTCGCAAAAGTGTGGGACGCCCATGTCGTCCAACAGGACGCTGGCGCCCCGGCCATGCTGTACATCGACGCCCACCTCATCCACGAAGTTACATCGCCGCAGGCCTTTGCCATGTTGCGCCAGCGTGGACTATCTGTGCGGCGGCCAGATCGCACCTTCGCCACCATGGACCATGCCATCCCCACGCGACCGGTCGACATCAGCCTCTGGCCGGATGATGCAGCCACGCAGGTGCGTACCCTGCGCCAGAACTGTCACGATTTCGGTATCACACTCTTTGACATCGAAGGGCCAGTGCAAGGGATCGTGCACGTGGTCGGCCCCGAAATGGGCATCACCCAACCCGGCATGACTGTTGTCTGCGGTGACAGCCACACCAGCACCCACGGCGCCTTCGGAGCTCTGGCGTTTGGCATCGGCACCAGCGAAGTCGGGCATGTGCTCGCCAGCCAAACCCTGCTGCAATACAAACCCAAGACCTTTGCCATCCATGTCGAAGGCCAACTTGGCCCCGGCGTCACGGCCAAAGACATCATCCTGGCCATCATCGCCCGCATTGGCGCCGGCGGTGGCCGCGGACATGTCTTCGAATACCGCGGCAGCGCCATCCGCAGCCTGAACATGGCCAATCGTATGACCATCTGCAACATGAGCATCGAGGGCGGGGCGCGGGCGGGGATGATTGCCCCGGACGAGACCACCTTTGCCTGGCTCAGGGGTCGTCCCTATGCCCCCCAGGGCAAGGACTGGAACAAAGCCGTGGCTTATTGGCGCACGCTCCCCACCGATGCCGACGCCACTTTCGACCGGGAACTGACGCTTGACGCCAATGCCCTGGAACCGATGGTCACTTATGGCACCAACCCCGGCCAGGGGGTAGCCATCACAGGCACCATCCCCACCCCCGACGTCCTCACCGACCTCGCCGAGCGCCGCAGCCTGCTCAGCGCCATGGACTACATGGGTCTGCAGCCCGGGCAGAAGATGGCAGGCCAGCCCATCGACATCGTCTTCATCGGCTCCTGCACCAACAGTCGCATCGAAGACCTGCGCGCGGCCGCCGACATCGTGCGCGGCAAGCACGTGGCCGACAACGTGTGGGGCATCGTCGTGCCTGGCTCCAAGATCATCAAGGCGCAGGCCGAGGCCGAGGGCCTGGACCACATCTTCAGCGAAGCGGGCTTCGAATGGCGCCGGTGCAGCATGTGTCTGGCCATGAACGACGACAAGGCCGCCGCCGGCAGCTATGTGGCCAGCACCAGCAACCGCAACTTCCGCGGGCGCCAGGGGCCCGGCTCCCGCACCCTGCTCATGAGCCCGATCATGGCCGCGGCCGCCGCCCTGCACGGCCGGCTCGTGGATGTACGGGAGATGTTATAGAGATTTCCAAAACGACATACCTCACCATCAGAATAAATCGCGAACTCTTTTGTAAGTATCCTCATTCCGACGAGCAACCCGACCGATCAGAACAAGTTTCTCCTCTTCGAAAATCTTATAAATGATCCGATAATCCCCTACCCGAATGCGGTACACGTTCTTTTCCAACTGCACTGCACCCGGCGGAAGCGGATTTTCACCAAGCGCCTTGACATCTGTAGCGATTCGTTTCAGTTCAGTTTTCGGTATATGTTTGAGCTGTTTTTTAACACGAGAGCGCACCGTTTCAACCCGGTAAGTCATTCTGTTTCGTCCAGAATCTCAGTAACAAGTTCTTCGAACAAAACAGCATCACCCGCCCGATATTCGGTTTCTGCTGCCCGCATGATCTGGATGTCTTCTCTGTCTTCCGCCAGCTCCACCAGCAATTCCTTCGGCGTCAGGTCCGAGGTGCGTAGAATCTTGGCAGGCACGGTAACTCCTTCTCCGCCGGCCGATTTCTTTCCCTCGCTGCGATAAGCCGGTTTAGCCTCGTGCAATGCCGATGGTGCGTTCGGAGATGCCGGTTGGGCTTCCAGCGCCCGTACGGCTTCCTCCAGCGCCTCGACACGCCGAATCAACGATGTTAGATCCGCTTGTGTTACTTTCTTTCTCCATGATTGACCTCCTGGCTGAAAACAAAAGACCTGGTTTCATTCTACCATTTTCAGCCAAGCCACACAATCCCTCCCCTTTCTCGTTTCACGAAAACTATGAATCCATTCATCACTCTTAATGCCACGGCCGTGCCCCTACGGGCCGAGAACGTGGACACCGATCAGATCATCCCTGCCCGTTTTCTCACTGCCGTCACCAAAGCCGGTATGGGCGAGGGCCTGTTTGCTGCCTGGCGCTACCTGCCCGACGGCCAACCCACCCCCGACTTCGTGCTCAACCAACCGCAATACGCCGGCGCCAAAATCCTGATCGCCGGCCGCAACTTCGGCAGCGGCTCCAGCCGCGAGCATGCTGTCTGGGCCCTGACAGAGTACGGATTCCGGGCCGTGATCAGCCCCGGCTTCGCCGACATCTTCTACAACAACGCCCTCAAAAACGGACTCCTGCCCGTGTCCCTGCCCGAAGACATCGTGCATATGCTGCTCGATCTGGTGGAGGAGCAGCCCCAAACCCACATCCTCATCGATCTGCCAGCGCAAACTGTGATCCTGCCCGATGGCCAACAGGCAAACTTCGATATCGACCCCTACCGCAAACAATGCTTACTCGAAGGCCTGGATGATCTCAGCTATCTCCTCGCCCAAGGGCCAGCCATATCCGCGTACGAACAGGCCCATCCCATGCCTTGGGCCTAAACCTCATTCCATCCCCAACGGAGGAAATCATGTCGTCAGCAGCTTCCACCCAAAACCCTTTTGCCTTCCCAGGCAGTGAGACAGACTGGGATCATCTCTTCGCCCAGGCGGGCGACGACAGTCAGGCCGGGCACGATTTTCTGGGCAACGAACATAGCCACAGAGCCGAATCGTGCAGCCCCTTTTGGGGCGTACCCCACAACGTTTTCGACAGCTATTTCGATGCCCGCTGAGCAGTAAAGCAGTCATCTGTAATCAGTCTAAAACGAGCTGGAGGCGAATCACGGATTCGCCAGGGTATAACGCTGCCCTGATTCACTGCTTTTTCAGCAGTACGATAGCGACGACTGAAGACTGAAGGCCCACGACCCTACGACTCACAACGAAACAACATCATGACACAACAATTTACCATTGTCCTACTCCCCGGCGACGGTATTGGCCCGGAAGTGGTTTCGGCCACCCGCCAGGTACTGGAGGAACTCGCGCCCGCGTACGAGCTTAGCCTCGAATTCGAGACCCATCTCATGGGCGGCTGCGCCATCGATGCCACCGGCCAGCCGCTGCCCCCCGAAACCCTCGCCGCCTGTCAGACCGCAGACGCCGTGCTCTTGGGCGCCGTTGGTGGTCCCAAATGGAGCGATCCCAGCGCCAAAGTCCGCCCCGAGCAGGGCCTATTGGCCATCCGCAAAGGGTTGGGGCTCTACGCCAATCTGCGGCCTGTCAAAATCTTCCCGCAACTGGTCGACGCTTCCAGCCTCAAAGCTGCTGTGCTGACCGGCGTCGACATGCTGGTGGTGCGAGAACTGACGGGCGGGATTTATTTCGGGCGGCGGGAAGAGGGCGACGAGGCCGCCTTCGACACCATGAGCTACACCCGGGCTGAGATCGAACGTGTGGTGCGTGTGGCAGCGCGGGCGGCGCGCAGCCGCCGGGGCAAGCTGGTCTCGGTGGATAAAGCCAACGTGCTGGGCGTCTCACGGCTATGGCGGCGGGTGACGATGGCGCTGATGGCGAGCGAATTCCCCGATGTGGCGATCGAGCACCAACTGGTGGATGCCATGGCCATGCACCTCATGCGGCGGCCAGCCGATTTCGATGTCATCGTCAGCGGCAACCTGTTCGGCGATATCCTCACGGATGAGGCAGCCATGCTGGCGGGCTCGATGGGCATGTTGCCCTCAGCCAGCCTGGGCGATAGCTCCCTCGGCCTCTACGAACCGATCCACGGCTCCGCACCCGACATCGCCGGCCAAGGCATTGCCAACCCCCTGGCCACCATCCTCTCCGCGGCCATGCTGCTGCGGCATTCGCTGGGGCAGGAAGCGGCAGCGCAGGCCATCGAGATCGCGGTCGAGCGAGCCCTGGCGGCCGGGTACCGCACGCCCGATCTGGCGGCCACCACACCGTCTGGCCCAGCCTTCGAAGTCGTGGGCACAGAAGCCATGGCCGAGATTGTACGAGGGTATTTGCGTCCTACTCCCAGTTAGAAATTGGAAGGTACCGAATCAGATTGATATGCTCATCCAGTGTTGTTGCCGCCCAAATCGTCGCCAATTCATCAATTGTCCTGCCCATCGAGAAATCATCATTCAGCACAATTATGCCGTTGGATTGTTTGCCTTCACGCAGACGTTCCTTGAGATGAACCGGCATAGATGCACGATCGTTGGTAACGAACAAGACACCATTAGCAAAACACCACTCAAGAATCGCAGGATCTAATGTACCGAGCGGAGGCACACCTGGCTCACCAATCCGCCAAACTGTAATTCCGGGCCAATGCCGACGTAGGCCTTGTTGAAGTCGAGGATTAACATGCTCATCCAGAAGGAATGAAAAGCTACTCATCGCTTTCATCGTACTTGGGAGCGGGTTCAGCCAACGCCAATCCTCGCTGCGCGGCAACGATACGAGCGGCATCTTTGCCATACTTTTCCCTAAGCGCCCGCAATCTCAAGATCACAGGATCTGGATTCTTCTCCTGTTCCTCTCTCATGCGCTCACCATGCTCGATCCACTCGGTCAGGTACTGATGGACTTCCTCTTTGTTATGCAGATAGTAGAGGATAGTGGCGTAGACCTGTTCGAGATTGATGCTCCAATAGCGCTGATCGATCTCCTCCGGCGACATGCTGCGATGGATGTAATCGTATAACACCGTCTCGATGCCGATACGACTGCCCTTGATGCGTATGTCGTTCGGAGCTTGGAAATCAAAATAATCTTCTATTTGCATGGCGTTTACCTCCAATGCTACCCGTAAGCGTAATTTTCTATGCAAATCTTATGTCCTCTTGCATCTTTTGTCAAATCGTTTCCGGCAAGGCGGCGGCCAGCGTCGTATACGAAGATGACTTCGTGCTCGCTATCATGGACATTGATCAACCTAATCCCTACAAAGTGCTGGGGCTTAGCAAAGCCCATCGTCCCACCATCTATGATTTGGACGATGCCACAACAGCCGGGAGGTGCTGGATCAACTTTCTGCCGACTTTCAGGCGCATCTCACGTAATCTCAATTTTCTCCGCCAGTCTTATATCCTAATCCTCTTTCAGCCAAAAAAGTGTCCGCATGCACAGAATCTCCAATACTCCGCACCGCGGGGATATCCTCTTCGCTGACTGGGCGAATGGCTGAAGCAGGGACGGTCACGACCGCGACCGTATCCCCCAAGGCGTTGAAAACTTCCAGTGTGTAGCCATCTTCATCATGTCCTACCGGGTGATATTCAACAATTGTGGCAATATCGCCAACTTTCAGCATTTCTTCAGGGATGTCTCTAGAAAGAACAATATCATCAAATAACTTAAACTTCACGACTTCTGCACCTTGTCAGCGTAGAGTGTAACAAACTTGGTCAATCCGCCTTCAAATTCGATCATCCAATAGCTGCAAACCGGAAACGTCTTGCCATTTGGAGCGTTCAGTACGCCTTTAATCTCGTAAAGTCGCCCCCATCGATTTTCTTTGACAAATATTGCGGATGACGATTGCAGTAATTTTCGAATGTCTGATTCCAATTGACGCCAATTTTCATCGAAATATCCGCCAGACGCCAACCAACGAGACTTGTCATTTCTTTGTCGCCAGACCAACAAGTAGCATCTGATTTTATCTTCGGCAATGATGGCGTCATCAGGCAATTTCATAATCAATCTCATGGAATCATCGTTCGGACTAGTTTAACTCATTTCTTTCTTTCTCACAACTCATTTAATCTCAGGCTCTCATGACCATACAACTATACGACACCACCCTACGCGACGGCACTCAGGGCGAAGGCATCAACTTCTCGGTGGGAGACAAACTGCGCATCGCCCGCAGACTGGATGAGCTGGGCGTTGACTATATCGAAGGAGGCTGGCCGGGCTCGAATCCCAAAGATATGGCGTTCTTCCAACGCGTCCGCAACGGGCTCGAACTGGAACACGCCAAAATCACCGCCTTTGGCTCCACTCGCAAGGCGCAGACTCCTGTCGATCAAGATGCGCAGGTGCAAACGCTGTTGGCCACCGGCACCGATGTGATCACGATTTTTGGTAAAAGCTGGCTCTTGCACGTCACTGAAGTGCTGCGCACCACAGCGGCTGAAAACGTGACCATGATCTATGATACCGTCTCCTACCTGAAGGAGGCCGGCAAAGAGGTGATCTATGACGCCGAGCATTTCTTCGACGGCTACGGCGCCCATCCTGATTATGCCCTGCAGACCTTGCTGGCGGCCCAGAAAGCCGGCGCCGATTGCATCGTGCTCTGCGACACCAATGGCGGCAGCCTGCCATGGGATATCGAGCGGGTACTGCACGAAGTACAGGCGGCCGGGATCAGGACGCCGCTGGGGATTCATGCCCATAACGACGGAGATGTGGGCGTGGCCAATGCGCTGGCCGGGGTGCGTGCCGGGGCCGTGCACGTGCAGGGTACGGTGAACGGTTTTGGCGAACGCTGCGGCAATAGCAATCTCATCAGCATTATCGCTAATCTCAATCTCAAGATGGACAAACCGACGCTGGCACCGGCCCAGTTGCAACGCCTGACCGAGGTGGCCAATTATGTGAGTGAACGCGCCAACCTTTCGCCCGACGACCATGCGCCCTTTGTGGGTAAGAGCGCTTTTGCCCATAAAGGTGGGGTGCACGTGAACGCGATCCTAAAAAACGTGGATAGCTACCAGCACATCGATCCCGGCCTTGTTGGCAACCAGTTGCGCATCGTGGTCTCGGATCTTTCGGGCAAAGACAACATCGCCGCCAAACGCCGTCAGTTCAAGCTTACCGGCATCTCGCGGGAACAAGAAAAACAGGTTCTGAACCAGATCAAGGAGCTGGAATACCAGGGATATGCCTTCGAAACCGCCGATGCTTCGGTCGAGCTCATGCTGCGCCGCACCCGGCCCGATTACCAGCCTCGTTTTGAGATGATCGACTTCACCACCAATGTGGAACATCGCCGGGGACGCGGGCTATTCAGCGAAGCTACCGTCAAAGTACGGATTGGTGGGAAGATATTCCACGAAGTAGCGGAAGGGAATGGCCCGGTCAATGCCCTGAACCTGGCCTTGCGCAAAGCATTGGAGCGTTTCTACCCCCAACTGAAAAGCGTGCACCTTTCTGACTACAAAGTTCGTATTCTTGATACGCACATGGCCACAGCGGCGATCACCCGGGTGCTGATCGATTTTCGGAATGGCGAACATCGCTGGACCACCGTGGGGGCCAGTGCCAACATCATCGATGCCAGTTGGCAGGCGCTTGCCGATGGCCTGGAGTATGCGCTGCTGGATGGCAACAGTGAGTGCTGATCTCCCACATCTTCTGCTCTCCCATGCCTGACTTATGCAACCCACAACACATCCCACCGCCCTCCGTGTTCAGCAATTCGGCCGTGACCTGGGCCTGGACATCACCGTTGTCGAATTTAACGAAAGCACCCGCACCGCGGCTGCTGCCGCCGCTGCCGTCGGCTGCGATGTCGGCCAGATCGTAAAAACGCTGGTGTTTTTGGTGGCGGGCGACCCCGTGATCTGTCTGGTTTCGGGCCGTAACCGCCTGGATGAACGCAAACTGGCGGCGTGGATGGGTGTGGGCAGAAAAAAGGTCAGGCGTGCCGACGCCGAACAGGTGCGCCAGACCACCGCATATGCCATCGGCGGCGTAGCGCCTTTTGGCTATCCCCGACAGATGGCATTACTCATGGACCAGGATCTGATGCAATATGACGTAGTTTGGGCCGCCGCAGGCACCCCCAACGCCGTCTTCGCCGTTTCCCCGCCGGAACTGCGACGGGGCACCCAGGCTCACGTGACAGACATTTGCCGGCCGATCGCCACCCTGCAGGCGCCATGAGCAGCGCGATGCGCTGCATAAGGCCCATTATGATACTCCCACCGCCATCACTCCCGTACACTCTAAAAAAACATCCATGAGTTTCACCCTCCCCCCTGCCAGCGTACAGCCCGATTATGGCAACGGCAACTTCGCCCAACTGCCCTCTCTGATCCAGGCCACACTCACTCACGAGCCATATCCGCCCCTGTTCGAACGCATCGAAGACATGTCACAGGATGTCGACGCCGTCGTCTTCGTGCTGGCCGATGCCTTCGGCTGGAATTTCGTGCAGCGCTTTGCCAGCCATCCCACGCTCCGGCAACTGATGCAAGAGGGCGTCGCCTTCCCGATCACTTCTCAATTCCCCTCCACCACCACGTCGCACGTGTCCACTTTTGCCAGCGGCGACGTTGTGGGCCAGCATGGCATGTTCGAATGGCAGTATTACGAGCCCCAAATGGACGCCATGATCGTGCCGCTGTTGTTCACCTTCTCGGGCGAACGCCAGCCAGAATTGCTGCGAAGCACCGGTATCGATGCCGCTCAGATCATGCCTGACCACACCTTTTATCAAACCCTGGCCGATCAGGGCATCGCCTCCACCATCTTCATCCCTGAAGATTATCTGCAAACCTCTTTCAACCACGTCATGGGCCGTGGCGCCCGCAGTATTGGGTATCAAACTCTTCCCGAAGCGCTGGTCAATCTCAGGCAGCAGTTGGCCCAAAACAGCGGCCCCACCTGCTACTATCTCTATCATCCCAATATCGACAGCATCTGCCACCGTTACGGGCCCGATGCTCCCCAAACCGAAGCCGAAATAGACAGTTTTCTCACCCTTTTCGGGCGTCACTTCCTGCAAAAGCGTCCATCCCGCCCCGGCAAAACCCTGCTGCTCCTCAGCGCCGACCACGGCCAGACCTACGTCGATCCGGCCCGCACCATCTATCTCAACCAACTGCCCGCGTACGCCACTCTGGAACCGTGGCTGCGCCGTAATGGCAAAGGTGAGCTGCTGGCGCCGGGCGGCTCTCCGCGCGATATTTTCCTTTATGTCAAGAACGAAGCACTACACGATGCCCAGGCTCTGCTAACGGATGCGCTCGGCAATCGCGCCGATGTGTACCTCACGCAGGACCTCATCGCTGCCGGTCTCTTCGGCCCGGAACCCGTCTCGGAAGCCTTCCTCAGTCGCGTTGGCAACCTGCTCATCCTGGGGCGGGAGCACGAAACCGTGTGGTGGTATGAAAAAGATCGCTTCGAGCAAAAATGCTACGGCCATCACGGCGGCCTCAGCGCCGATGAGATGGAGATCCCCCTGTTGGCGACAGTTTTTTAGATGAACGCTCGATCAGCGTTTGCTTCCCGTCGGTTTGAGGCGCAGCTTCGCTGTCCAAACAGCCGGTGGCTAACGCCAAGGCGGGAAAGCAGGCGAAGGCGCGAAGAACACAGAGAAGAAGGGGAAAGCGTGGAAGACGTGCTACAGGCATAACACAAGCTGGTACACGACTGCCTGAATAATAGGAGGGTTGTCGAGCGCTCGGCGCATCCGTGAGCAGCGGTGAGCCAGGGGGCGTTTGCC
>JAADGC010000218.1 GCA_013152585.1 Chloroflexota bacterium | reverse complement strand
ACTTAGCCACGGCGGCGGGAGCGCCGAGGCGGGAGCGGCTTTTCCGGCGCCGGGGCAGGGGGCTCGGTGTAGAGGGGAATGGGTTGGGTTTCGAGAGCGGTGCGAATGGCCTGGATGTGGGCGGGAGTACTGCCGCAGCAGGCGCCAATAATATCAACGCCCATGGCGGCCATGTCGAGGGCATACGTGGCCATGACCTCGGGCGTGCCATCGTAGACGATATCGTCACCGTGGAAGTGCGGCAAGCCAGCATTACTCTGCGCCATCAGGTAGACGCCTTCGGGCCTGACCCGACGCATCTCGCCGATCACCCGCCGGATCTCGTCGGGGCCATTGCCGCAGTTGGCGCCAATGATGCGCACGCCCCACGCAGCCAGTTTCTGGATGGCATCTGCCGGGGCAACGCCCATCATGGTATGGTAATGAGTGTCGAAGGTGAGGGTGACAGCGACGGGTAAATCGCTCACCTGCTGACAGCCGGCGACCGCGGCTTTGACCTCGTCCAGGTCGCTCATGGTTTCGATAATGAAGAAATCGACGCCTCCCGCGGCCAGGGCGGCAGCTTGTTCGGCGAAGGCGGCAACCGCAGCATCGTAGGTGAGGGAGCCCATGGGTTCAAAGAGCTCACCTGTGGGGCCCATGGAGCCGGCGACCAACACGTCATCGCCCGCGACTTCGCGGGCCAGAGCAGCACCGGTGCGGTTGAGCTCGGCCGCCCGCTCCCCGAGGTGATGCAGTTGCAGTCGGAATCGGGTGCCGCCAAAGGTGTTGGTCTCGATGATCTGCGAACCGGCGTCGATGTAGCCCTGGTAAATGTTTCGTATAACATCGGGCCGCTTCACATTCCAGAGCTCGGGGGCGCCACCGCCGGTCAAGCCTGCATTTTGCAGCATGGTGCCCATGGCGCCATCGCCAACCAAAAAGCGGCTGGATGCTAACAAGGTGAAAAGGTCTCGGGTCATGAGAAACTCCGGGTGAGTGGAAAAGCCGTGATCAGTGAGCGGTAAAAAGGGCGCGGGGTGCCGGTTAGTCGGCAGGCGCGCTGTCTTGGGAGCCGGAGGAGAACATTTTGCGCAACAGTTCCGCTTTGTCGGGCTCAGCCAGCGCCATGACGATGTCACCGGCTTCCAAAACATCATCCCCGTGCAACAGATGACGACGGGCACCATGCCGTCGCGTGGTAAGGAGAATGTCGGGGGGTAGAGCCAATTCGGAAACGTGTTTGCCAGCCACCTGAGAGTTGATAGCCACCTGTAGTTCCAGGAATTCGACGCCGGAGTCGGCGCTGGTACGCCGTTGGCTGGCGCGGTCATAAAGTTGCTGGCGATGCACAATCCCCAAGCGATAAGCACGGATCACAGCCTGGCGGCGAATGATGCCCACGACTTGTTGCGGATCATCCGGATCGACCACAGGCATACGGCCCACGTCACGGGCAGCCATGCGTTGCAAGGCCAGGCCTATGCTTTCGCCGGGGCGGGCCGAAAGGATGGTTTTGGTCATCCAGGAGCGCACGGGGGCTTCGGCCCATCCCGGTTGCTGTTTGGCCCGTCTTAGATCCTGCAAGGTGACAATACCGACCA
Source organism: Chloroflexota bacterium (assembly GCA_013152585.1). Lineage (GTDB taxonomy): Bacteria > Chloroflexota > Anaerolineae > J102 > J102 > JAADGC01. The sequence goes on along the minus strand of JAADGC010000218.1, from coordinate 16,455 downwards.
GCCGTTGGTCTTCATCCAGGACAACGGCGCCATGATGATGCGTTTCGGCAAAATACTCTTCCAGGCCAGCCACCGTCAGGTCCGCAGCCACCGTGGGCGGATCGGTATCCATGATCTCCCCCACCAGTACACGATCGAGGACATCGACATCACGGCCAAAGCGCAGTCGTAAGCCGCGACGCGCCAGTTTGAGGGTGTAAATCGATTCCGGGAAGTGATGATGGGCGACGACAACCGAGATGATGGTGACAATCATCAGAGGTAAAATCACCTGATAATCATTACTCATTTCAAAAGCAATGAGTATGGCTGTGAGCGGCGCCCGAGCGGCGCCCACAAAAACGCCTGCCATGCCAGCCAGAGCATAGGCGCCGGGGTGAACGGCAATGGCGGGGAAGAGCTGATTGATCATGATACCGAACAGCCCCCCCAGCATGGCGCCCATGAACAAAGCAGGCGCAAAAACGCCACCCGAGTTCCCGGAACCAAGCGTAAATGCTGTGGCCAGCATCTTCAGAATAATCAGGCTGATCAGTAAAAACCAGGGCAGCGGTCCCGTCAAAGCGACTCCGATGGTTTCGAATCCGGCGCCGAATATCTGCGGCATATGATTGATAAGCGGGAGTCCGAACGAGGTCAGTTCCGGATCGATACCGACCAGTTTGAACAATAGCGGAGAGCCTAAACCCAACAGCCCCAACATGGCGGCACCGATGGCGGGCTTCAGCCACATGGGAGCCTGTTGCCAATTATCAAAGAAATCTTCGGCTGCGTACAAAGTCCGAATAAAAGCAATACCCACATACGCGGTCAAAACCCCCAGAATAGTATAAAAGATCAATTCCACCGGACTATTCAGCGCATAACCTGGCACCAAAAAAGCTGAATCAGCGCCCAAGAAGACGCGGCTGACCACACTGGCTGTGACAGCCGAAATGACCACGTTGCTCAGCAGGCTAATCCCCAGATCTCCGCTGAGAATCTCGATGGCAAAGGCGACACCGGCAATGGGAGCATTGAATGTGGCGGCGATACCGGCAGCCGCCCCGCAAGCCACCAGGTTGCTGATGCGCGCATCCGACAAGCGCAACAATTGGCCCATGATCGAACCGAAAGTAGACCCGACCTGCACGATGGGGCCCTCACGCCCGGCAGAACCCCCGGTGCCGATACAGACGGAAGAGGCTATCACTTTGGCCACAGCAACACGTGGACGGATGCGTCCGCCCCGCAACACCAGGGCCTGCATGACCTCGGGGACACCATGCCCCTTGGCCTCGTGCGCAAAAAAGGCGATGATAGGACCACTGATCAAGCTGCCGAGGATGGGAATCAACAATAACCACCACCGTCCCAATGCTGGCAGGGCACTGGGGATTGTCCCAAAGCTAAATAAAGTAATCCAGCCGATAAGTTTGATAAAGAGGACAGCGGCCAGACCCGTAACAAGACCAATAAGAATGGCGGTGATCAGTAAAATGGTTGTTTCGGATGGTTGATAGCGGTCAACCAGGCGACTCAACGTTCTTGAAAGCCGACGCATACGCGTCTGTCGAAATAATGATTCAGCTAACATGAAAGTTGGCTTCCTACCTCCTGAAGATGGGAATAATATAAATCCAGCCTTCCATTCTAGCACCAACCATGAGCATAACAGAAAAAATTATGTGTCATAGTCCTCAACTCTCAACGAACCTTCATCTACCCCTTGGATGATGCCGGCGGCTGAGGATATTTGGCGCCGGCATCCACCTCGCTGGCGTACTCCCAGGGAAAAGCAGCTACTTCCTCGGCTGCCGCCCGTAGGGTCGGATCCTGGGAATAAACCCCATGTCTGGATGGGGGGATAAGTTCGGCAATGTGCCGCATAATGTCGTGCCCGATTTCATCCAGGCGCTGCCGACGGGCTCGCCCCCGGTCGCTCATCCGATAGGGGCCAAAAGGCTTGCCAATACGCACCGTGACCCGAGCACGGCGCCGACGACGCAGGGCCGAGAAAATGTCGGGGTTGCCGTCGATGCCTACCGGCAGGATGGGGGCTCCGGTCTGTGCTGTGAGATAGGGCACACCAGGACGGGCATAGACCAGTACTTCGGCCCAGGAACCGCCCTCAGGGAACACCATCAAGGCGCCTTCTTGCGCCAACACGGCCTTTGCAGCACGAATCGCCAGCATCGAGGCCGAGCCGCGACGGACAGGGTAGTATCCCCACAATTGAGGAAGCCATGTCACGAAACGCGGGGCATCGATAAAATTAAATCCGCCCAAGAAATCCAGTGGCCACGGCATCGAGGCCACGATCGTCACCACATCGATGAAATGAAAGTGATTAGCCACCACAATCAGGGGGCCCTCTTTGGGTAAATTTTCCTGGCCTTCGATACGAAAATCAGCCAGCGTGCCCAGTGTCAGACGGGCGGCGCGGCTCATCAGCCAGCGGATCAGCCGGCGACGGGGATATTTGAATGAGGTTTCAGATGGGGTCAAGTTCTTCTCCGTAAAAAGGGGGGAATCGGGCCGTGTCGGGAATGGCAGGCCTACAACATTTCTTTGATACGACGCGCCACCTGCCGAGTCATGCCAGGCACAGCCGCGATTGCGTCCATATCGGCGTTGCGAATCGCATCGATGCTCTGGAAATGCTTGAGCAGGGCCTGACGGCGTTTCATGCCCACGCCGGGCACATCTTCCAGCCGCGAATGCGTCATGGCTTTGCTGCGTAAATGCCGCTGATAGCTGACGGCAAAACGATGGGCTTCGTCGCGGATACGCTGCACCAGATACATTCCGGGGCTGTTGCGGGGCAGACGCACAGGTTGAGAACGCTCAGGTTGAAACAGCAATTCCTCCTTCTTGGCCAGACCCACCACAGGCACGACCTCGAACAAGCCCAATTCGCGCAGCACTTCCACCGCCACATGGAGCTGTCCTTTGCCGCCATCGATGATCAGTAAATCGGGCAGAGCCTTCCACACGGGATCTACCGTCTGGCCGGGTTGCTCATCCGTTTCCTCCACCGCCCGGCGATAGCGGCGGCGCAATACCTCGCGCATACTGGCATAATCATCGGGCTGGCCGATCTGGGTGACGGTGCGGACTTTGAAGCGCCGATATTCACTTTTGCGGGGTGTGCCACGCACAAAAACGACCATGCTGCCCACCGTGTTCGTGCCATGCAGGGTAGAGATATCGAAGCACTCGATCCGCGTCGGGGGTTGGGACAAATGCAGCGCATTTTGCAATTGAGCGATGGCCTCTGTCTGGCGATGGGCGTCGGCCTCCCATTGCGCCTGCATAGCCTGTAGCGCGCTCTGGGCGTTCTCGGTGGCCATATTGACCAGGGCCTTCTTTTTTCCCTGCTTGGGCACACGCAAGGCCACGCCGGCGCCGCGCTTGCTGCGCAGCCAACGCTCGATGATGTTGATCTCGTCCAGCTCGCGGGGCAGCAGAATGGTGGGGGGCAGATAAGCAGCATCGCTGTAAAACTGCTTGATGAATGAGGCCAGAATCTCACTGTTATCCTCTTCGCCGGCACCCTCCAGCATAAACGTCTCCCGGCCAATCAGGCGCCCACGGCGGATAAAAAAGACCTGCACGCAGGTATTGCCCTTGTCCTGGGCAAAGGCGATCACATCTTCGCTTTCCTGCCGACCCGACACCACTTTCTGCCGTTCCACAATGCGCTCGGCCGCCTTGATCTGATCGCGATACATGGCCGCTCTTTCAAACTGCAGGCGCCCGGCCGCCAGCATCATGCGCCGATTCAGCTCCCCCACGGTCTCTTCGGTCTTGCCCTCCAAAAACTGGCACAGCCCGTCGATGATGCTGCGGTATTCATCCTGATCGACCGCACCGATGCACGGGCCAGCACAGCGCTTGATATGATAATACAGACAGGGACGCGCATCTTGCCCGGTGATCAGGCGCTGGCAAGTGAGATACGGAAACACCCGCCGCAACGCCTCCAGAGTTTGGCGCACGGCATAGCCACTGGTGAAAGGGCCATAGTAACGGGCCCCGTCAGGTAACATGCGCCGCACGACCGATAGCCTGGGGAAATCGTCCTGCCAAAGCACCTTGATGTAAGGATATTGCTTATCATCCTTCAGGCGGATATTATATCGGGGCCGATACCGCTTGATGAACTCATTTTCCAGGATCAGCGCCTCAAGCTCAGTATCCATCACCACCCATTCCAGATCCACAATATCCGCCACCAGGCGCCGGGTCTTGGCTGTGTGCTGGGCCTGATCCTGAAAATACGAGCGCACGCGTGAGCGCAAATTCACGGCCTTGCCCACATAAATCACCTTGTTTTGAGCATTGCGCATCAAATAGCAGCCCGGTTGCGTGGGCAGCATTTTTAATTTCGCTTGCAGTGCGGGTGAAAGAGTAGGCTTGGACACAGATGAATGACCGGAAAAAGAACAAGATCAAGGACGTTCGCGACTTCATGTTACCGATTCCCGTGCCGCATGGCAAATCAGCACTTTGAGAGAAAAGGGCAATACTCGTTACAATATCGGGAACACACACCCCGGCTGCTGCCGTCCTGCATCGGCAACGCCCCCCATCTTTGTTGGCAAACACCATGAATCGACTCCGTTTGGTATTCCTGCTGTTAGGGATCAGTCTGCTTTCGGCTTGTAGTCAGGCTGTGGGCTCCGAGATCGCCGAGAAAATCAATCTCAAGCCTACCCTCGCCCTCACCGCAGTGCCCACCCCCACGCCCACCCCCATCCCCACCTGGGAACCAACACCCGACCTGCGCCCGCGGGTCACCGTCCAGTCCGGCGATACCTTATGGACGATCGCGGCCTCCTGGGGAGTCAATCTGGATAAACTCATCGCCACCAATCGTCTCTTCGACCCCAGTGCCCTGGAAGTAGGCAGCGAGATTATCATTCCCGTGACACCAACACCCACCGTGACTCTCACGGCGGCACCAGCCAGCCCCACCCCCACGGCGCAGGCCCCCGTCGGAACCGTCACCCCCACGCCCACAACTGATCCCCGCGTCTTCTACGCCGTACGCAGCGGCGACACCGTGTGGACGATTGCCGCCCTGCACAACATCAGCGTCGACGCTCTGATTGCGGTCAATCGCATTCAGGATCCATCGCTGCTCACTGTGGGCGATGTTCTGCTCATCCCGGTCACCCCCACCGCCACCTACACTCCCACCACCCGCACACCCACACCCTCCCGCACGCCCACGCCACCGGCCACTTTCACCCCCACGCCGGTGCCCTTCACCCCTCCGCCAGTCAATCCCCCACCCCGGCTGGCCGACTGGCCCCAATATCTGGCCGACATGATCAACCAACAGCGCTTTTATCATAACCTGCCGCCGCTGCGGTGGTCGTCGGTGCTGGCGCAGGCGGCGCAGGCTCATGCCGATGACTGTGTCGCCAGCGCTACATGCAGCCACTTCACCTCCGATGCTGCCGATCTCAGCCAGCGGCTACAGCGCCTGGGATACAAGGCCAGTTGGCAGGGTGAAAACTGGGTCTATGCCCAGGCCCCGGAATTGGCTTTTACCTGGTGGTACGACGAACCCCCCGACGCCGATCCGCATCGTCGCAACCTGCTTTCATCCCACTACACCGAAATCGGCATTGGTATGGCCGGTGATCAATGGGGGGGGTTCTACTTTATTGCCGACTTCGGCGCCCCCTAAACGGCCAAGGTGCGACGGTCGCCAACCACTTGCGCCGGCACACCCACGGCGATGGCATAGGCCGGAATATCGGTGGTGACCACGGCGCCGGCGCCGATCACAGCCCCGCGACCGATGGTGACCCCATCCATCACAATCACGCCCACCCCCAACCAGACATCATCTTCGATCACAATATCACCTTTGCTGATGATCGGCTGGCGGGCGATGGGTGTTTCCAGGTCGGATATACCATGCTGGTAGGGATAGAGGGCACAGCGGGGAGCCAGTTGCACGTGATCGCCAATGATGATGTTGCCCAGTGCGGCCGTGAGATGACAACTGGACTGAATGTGACTCTCGCGACCGATGCGAATGCTCCCTCCCCGAATCATTTCCAGGATCGTATAACGCTGTATCGAAGCCTGATCGCCGATCACCACTTCGCCGCCGTCAGGATGACTGTAGATGGTGACATGGTCATCGACAAAAACCCGTTGTCCCACTTGCAGGTGACGGCAGTGGATATCGGCCCGGGGCGAAATGAAGGAGCGGCCACTCCTATTCACCAGCAGGCGTCGGGCTTTGTAGGGGCCCGTCAGGGACATGGCCAGACGCAAAAAGAGCCCCCCCACGCCAGGGAGGCGGGTCAGGGGAAGGATCAGGCGCAAAAGATGGTGTTTCATAGCTGTGTTTTTGTCATGAGACGAAGCCATGCTGGCGATACCAGCGAATGCCGGCGCTGGCAGCGGCTGTGAGATCAGATTGCGGCATCCCCAGCTCGGTGACGGCGCGGCTGGGATCGCAAGTGAGGCGGGCAGGGGGATGTCCTGTCGCCGGGGCTGAGGGCGCTTGCGGCCGCCGTCGCCAGCGGCCAAGCTGCCGGCGCAGGCGTTGGCTCCGGGGCTGCGGTGGATAGGGGGGCAGGCCGCTTGCCTGGCTCAGCAAGTTTCGGAACGCGGCTTCGTCCAGATTGCCGTGGGCATGGCCCAGAATGTAATGACGGCCGGGTTGACCGCGTTCTGCTGCCAGGATCATGCCTCGGGCCACATCTGTCACCGGGCACCAGTTGATCCCGCCCGGCAGATACGAGAGCGTTTGTTTTTGCAAAAACGCCAAAACCAGCCGTCCGCTGGCCGAGGGTCGCCAGTCGCCGGTGCCCAGCATGGCCACCGGGTGCACGATGACAATGGGAGCGCCGTCGGCTGCCAGTTGGGCCGCGACCTGCTCGCCAGCCAGCTTGCTGCGGGCATAAGGGGTGGGGTCGGGCAAGGGATACGGGCTGTCTTCGGTGGCCACCTGTGGCGGCGGAGGTTGGCCGATGGTGCCGATGGTGCTGGTGTGGACGATGTGGCTGGCACCCGCAGCCACGGCAGCCATGAGCACTGCCTCGGCGCCGTGGCGATTCACGCGTTCCATGTCGGCGATGTGGGCTGGATCATGGGTGTAAGCAGCCGCCACATGAAACACGGTGTCACAACCATCGAGCGCCGGGCGGTATGTATCGGGGTGTAAAACATCCCCCGTAATGCGCTCGATGACAAGATTTTGCAGCAAACGATCATCGCTGTGAGGCCGCATCAGGGCACGCACGCGAGTGCCCCGGTGCAGGAGTTCTCGTACCAAGTGGGCGCCCAAAAAACCGTTGGCACCCGTTACGAAAGCAGTGGGCATGGCAGGGTCAGGCGAATTGGCGCAGCCAGAGGCGTACGAGGCGCAATCGCAGGCGCTGGAGGATGCCAGGGCGCCGTTGGGCAATGGCATGGCGCTCGTCGGCCACTGTCTGCAAGGGCGTCAGCAATTTCCGGGTGGCAGCATCAGGCTGGGCGGGGCCCAGGGGGATGTGGGGATAGGCAACGTAAGGGCGGGCGTGGACAAAGGTGGGTTGCAGTTGGCGCAGATAGTCGGCGGTGACTTGCACCTGGGCCAGGGTCTGGCCAGGCAGGCCCACCATGACAAAGGCGCGGGTACGAATGCCAAAACGGCTGGCATCCGCAACCACGCGGCGGGTGTAGGCCAGATAGTGTGCGGCCTCGTTGGCACTGAGCACCCGTCCCAGGCTAGCCAATTGCTGTGGATCGGCGCTTTCGATACCGAGTTTGATCACGGTACAGCCGGTGGCAGCCATCTTTTTGAGCATGTCGGTATCGAAATGCTCGGGACGGGATTCGCATTCCCAGGGCGTGTGGAAGTCGGCCTGCCGGAGCATTTTCAGAAGCTGCATGGTGTGCGTGCGATCGACGGCGAAGACAGGATCGCGTAGCATGATGCGCGCAGGCTGATAGGTTTGCTGCAACCACAACATTTCGTCGGCAACAGCGGCAGAGGGGCGGGGACGATACGAATGCCCGTGCGCCACCACGTAGGCGCAGTATTTGCAGCGTTCATCACAACCGCGGCTGCCAAACACGGTGAGGAAGCCGTATTTTTGCCAGGGGACCAGCTCCCAGGCGGGGCGAGGGAGCTGTTGGGGATGACGGAGGAGACCGGCATGATTATGGGCCTGTGGCAGAATGTCGCGTACCCGCAGCAAGCCGGGCGACGGCAGGGGCTGCTGCAACATCTCGGCCAGGGCCAGTTCGGGATCTCCCAGCAGCACGTGCGTGGCACCTGCAATCAGGAGTTCGTCGGCGCTGTAGCGGATGCCAGCCCCCAGAGCAATGAGGGGCGTGTGGGGAAATGCCCGCCGGATGGCAGCGATGGCCGTGCGATCGGCGTCGAGAGTGCCCCAACTACTGAGGACACCGATGATGTCCGGTGGCAAGTGGCGCAGGCGTGCGATGCAGGTGTCGATGTCCAGGCGGGTGGCGACGGCATCCAGCACGCTGACGTCGATGCCGCGGTCGCGGCAGGAGGCGGCAGTGGTAGCGAGGGTGTGGGGCGGATAGAGAAAGCCAGTGGAGAGGGTGCCAAAGGTGGCTGTGCCCTCACGATTGGGCAGGGTGGCGGCAGCAGAAGGGGCGTTGAGCAGAAGCAAAGTTGGGGGCATATGTTTTCAGGGGAAGCGATAAATAACGACGGGCTCATCATCGCCCTGCTGAATGACGGTGACAAATTCCAGGCCGGGGGGAGGATGCTGGGGATCGTCGACCAGGGGAGCATATTGGGGGCGTAACTTGTGGGCTTCGAAGCCATCGATGGCCCAGTAGCGGACGCCTTTGTGGCGGGCAAAGGCCATGGCCTCTGCGATGGTGGCAGCGGGACTGGGAACCCACTCAGCGCCGGCTTCGAAGGCGATGGAGACATAACGAGCCATGACAATGTCGCCGGGCTGAACCATGGGTGCGAGCGCGGCCGCGGCTTGATCATGAATGGGACGAGTGGAGCCGGGATTGGTGGCGGTTCCGATCTGACGGGGAGTCCACCAGACAAAGAAGAGCAGCAGGATGAGCAGCGGCGCCCATGTGAGATGGCGGGCCCAACGTTGCCCGGTCGAGCGGGAGGGAAGCAGCCGCGTGAGTGTGGTACGCAGCCAATCGCCAGTGAGGATGAGCCCGTGCCCAAACCAGATGAACAAAGGGGGAAGCAGGGTGGCGATGTAGCGCTCCTGCACAAAGAAAAGGATAAAACTGATCCCGGGCAGCAGGGTGGCGACGAGGAAGAGCTCATCCCAAAAGCGGCGTTTATCCCAGGACTGCTGCCACCATGCCAGCCCCATGAATAGCAAGGCGAATGCGGGCAGCAGATGCGGCGAGAGGATCAGTGAAAGGAGTTTGAGCAGGTTCCCGTAAATGGTTTTGAGATAGCCGATGGGGTCGGCCATGATATAGGCCATGGCCGAGGTATCGGCCGTTTCGCGGCTGAAGAAACGCACCTCGAGACCGGTACTATCCAGACCCCAGGTTTCGATATCGAATTGCTGGAAGCGGCCGCTGGCCAGGCCCGCAGCCGTGGCGAAGTGTGCTCCGACCTTCTCGCTGATAGCCCAGGTGCCGGTGGCCTGATGTACGCGGTTGAGGTAGGGGAAAAGGATCAACAAGAAGACGAGACCCAGCAGGGCGGGATAGGCCAGGCGGCGCCAACGAGGTGGCTGGGAGAGGGCTTTGATCCCCAACACCAGCCCCATGGCACCCCAATAGACAACGGCTTCGGGGCGGATGTAGTAGGAAAGGGCAAGGAAAATGGCCGCCAGCACGATATCTCGAACCGTGAAACGATGCAAGGCACGATGGGCGAAATAGAGGCCGACAAATGCCAGGGCCAGATAGGGGGGCTCGGTCATGGTGCCCCAATACAGGGGCATAAGGGCTGTGGCCGGCGCCAGGGCGACGATGAGTCCGGCTGCCAAGGCGCTGCGGGGGCCGTAGATGCGGCGGGCGAGTGCGTACACAGCCAGCGCCAAAATCACGCTGAAGAGGATGAAGTTCCATTCGCTGGCGCGCTGCATGCTGCCGGCCCAAGGGGTGAGCACTGCCGTGAGGAAGGGGTAGCCGGGTGTGTGGTGGTAATCCCAATGGCCGGTGAAGGCGAAGCTGTAGCCGCGGCCCTGGAACCAGTTGCGCCCCAGCCACAGATAAAAGGGTTCGTCGCCCCACACGGTGCGGGGCAGATGGGAATAGTCGAGCCGCAGCAGATAGGTGATGAGGGCGATGAAGGCGGGCGGCAAAAATGTTTTGAGTTGGGAGCGAGGAAGGTTTCTCATTTTAGGGCTCAGGGGGTTCGGAGGATGAAGATGGAGGGTCTGTAGGATGTTCCAGCGTTTCCAGGCGTTGGCGTAAGATGGCGATCTCTTGTGTGAGGACGCGAATGGCATCGCTGAAACGCGAGATGTTGAAGGAAAGTTGAAAAATGATGAGTAGTAGCCCCACAATGCCCAGTCCCAAGAACAGAGCAGGCGGGTATTCGACACCGAGGAAGTAGGCCAGCCGATCCAGAGGATCGATCAACAGGGGCGCGGCGACAAGGGCGAGTGCTGCCAGCAACCACAGCAGGGCGTATTCTTCTTTGAAGCGTCGCTTACGCAGCAGGTTGACCACGGTCAGAAGAACGGCCAGACCAATGAGCATAAGGACAAGACGGGTGCGAGGTGACATGAGTATGCGCAAAAAGTGAGATGCGTCGGGTGTAGGGGGAGTATAGCATAAAGCTTTGCCGCGATGGAAGGATAGTTGGGCAGGTCGCCGCACCCAATCGATATCATTTTCATCTGCCGGTTTAGCGGTGTACAATGGCGCGCGTTTACTCACCTACCACTCATCTTTCGGAGCCATGCGACTCATGAAAAAGCAATTATGCCTGTTTTTGCGTCAGTTCAACTGGAAAACCGATGGTCAGGTCTATGTGACTTTGTTTGTAGCAGCTCTGTTACAAGCCATTACGTTCAATGTGTTTTTAGCCTCCAGCCGTCTGGCGCCGGGGGGTGTTTCCGGCCTGGCCATCATCATTCACAGCTTTATTTCTACGCCACTGGGGCTGACGCAGTTGGCATTGGCTGTGCCGATGTTGGCGCTGGGGTTCCAGTTTCTGGGGCGCTTTCGATTTTTGGTGCGTATCACCTTCCTGACGCTGGTGTATACCACAGCAGTGGATATGCTGGCACCCTGGCTGCCCTCCGCAGGAATTACCACAGACCCCCTGCTGAATGCTTTGTTCGGCGGCATGCTGGGCGGGATTGGCTCGGGCTTGGTGTTACGTTCGCGTACGACTTTTGCCGGCACGGGGATTATCAGTCGCATTCTGCAATTGCGGACGGGCATCCCCCTCGCCCAATTGTATCTGCTTATCGATGGAGGCATTATTACTGCCCTGGGCTTTACCTTTGGCTGGGATAATGCCCTGTATTCGATGGTGATGTTGTTTGTGTGGGGTTTGGCCACCGACTATGTGCTGGAAGGCCCCAGTGTGATCCGAACGGCGTTTATTATCTGCGATGCCCCGGGGGAGATGGCGAAGGAGTTGATGGATCGGTTGGGGATTGGCGTCACGTCCTGGGAAGGAGAAGGGATGTACATGCAGCGCCAGCACACGGTGTTGTTTTGTACCATCAGTCGGGCCGATGTGGCCACACTGGAAAGTATTGTAGCCGACACCGAACCCACGGCTTTTGTGGTGATCGGGCAGGGACATCAGGCCCGAGGCGGCATGATGCACCATAAACGGGTGAAGCCGGTGCGAAAGGCGGCTTGATTCCGCATCCCTCTTTATCCCATGTTATACTATTGGTCAAAAGGTAGGAGGTAGCAAATGACCCCATTGATTCGTATTTGTGATGTCAAAGAGTATATCGGCGAAACCGTACAGGTGCGTGGTTGGCTGCAACGCCGCACCGGCAAGGGCAAGATCAACTTCCTGCGGGTGCGGGATGGCAGCGGCAGTTTTCAGGCCGTGGCATTTCGGCCCACACTTGGCGACGATCTTTTCGCGCAGGTGAAGTCACTCACGACGGAATCATCGCTCCTATTGACCGGCGTCATCAAAGCAGATGAACGGGCCCCTGGCATTCCCGGCGGCTATGAGATGGATGTGTGCGATATCGAAATCGTGCAAATTGCCGAACCCTATCCCATCACGCCCAAGGAACATGGGATCGAGTTCTTGCTGGACAATCGACATTTGTGGCTGCGGTCGAATCGGCAATGGGCGATTGCCCGCGTGCGCACGACGGTCATCCGGGCTATCCGTGACTGGCTGGATGATCGCGGTTTTATGAATGTAGACACGCCGATCCTGACCCCGGCGGCGGGGGAAGGCACAACCACCCTGTTTGAGATCGATTATCATGGGGTGCCGGCGTTTTTAGCTCAGACCGGGCAACTGTACAACGAAGCCAACATCTTTGCCTTCGGCAAGGTCTATTGCTTTGGCCCCACTTTCCGCGCCGAGAAATCGAAAACCCGCCGGCATTTGCAGGAATTCTGGATGGTGGAGCCGGAGATTGCGTTTTGCAAACTGGAAGAGCTGTTGCAGATCGAAGAACAATTTGTGTCGTATGTAGTGCAGACAACGCTGCAAAAATGCGCCGCGGAGCTGCAGTTGCTGGAGCGCGACACAGGCCTTTTGCAAAATGTGAAGCCTCCCTTCCCGCGTATCTCGTATGATGAGGCCGTGGAGAAGATCCATGCGGCTGTGCAGGCAGGCGTGACCGTGCCCCCGAACGATGAAGCCCTGGCCGACATTGTGTGGGGCGAAGATTTCGGCGCACCCCACGAGACTTATCTGGCCAGTCAGTTCGACCGACCGCTATTTGTGACGCATTATCCCACCGTGTGCAAGGCCTTTTATATGGAGCCAGAGCCGGGTCGGCCGGAGGTTTGCCGCAGTGCTGATCTGCTGGCCCCGGAGGGCTACGGTGAGATCATCGGTGGCAGCGAGCGCATGAGCGATCCGGATATGCTCCTGGCCGCCATCGAGAAACAAAAACTTCCCCAAGAGGCCTATCACTGGTATATCGAACTGCGGCGCTACGGGTCTGTCCCGCATAGTGGCTTTGGGTTGGGCCTGGAACGTACCGTGAGCTGGCTCACCGGTATCAGCCATCTACGTGAGGCCATCGCATTTCCGCGCACACTGGGCCGTCTCACCCCTTAGCGCATCATGCCCGGTCTGGTTCTGATTCCTGTGGTCACCTTTATCCTGGCGCTGATCCTGACTCCGATCAGCATCCGGTTAGCCCGACGCTGGGGTTTGTTGGATACGCCGGGCGGACGCCGACAGCATCACGACACGGTTCCCCGCATTGGTGGCATAGCGCTTTATGGCAGCTTCGTGGTAGCAATGGCGCTGACGCGGTGGTTGCCGGCTGCCTGGCTGCCGACCAGCTCGGACCCCAAGGAGGCGCAGCGCTGGCTGGGGCTGCTGGTGGGTATAACGTTTGTAGCGCTGTTTGGCCTGCTGGATGACCGCTTCGAATTCGGCCCCTGGCCCCAATATGGCGCCCAATTGGGCGCCGCGGTGATCAGTATCGTCTTCATCATTTTTATCGAACGCGTGAATAACCCCTTTGGCCCCACCCCCATCATCTTTCCCCCCCTTCTGATCTGGCTCCTGACCATTTTCTGGTTTATGGGGGCGATGAATACGATCAATTGGCTGGACGGCATCGATGGGCTGGCGACAACCGTGGCCGTGATTGTGGCACTGGTGCTGGCGGTGCATATGTTGCGTACGGGCCAGCAGAGTGTGGCCTTGTTGGCGTTGGCGCTGTTAGGAAGTGCTCTGGGATTTTTGGTATTCAATTTCCCTCCGGCGCGCGTGTTTATGGGCTCGGTAGGCGCCTATTTTTTGGGCTATGCGCTGGCAGCATTGGGATTGATTGCCGGGGCCAGGGTGGCAACGGTGCTGTTGGTGATGGGCCTGCCGGTGCTGGATGTGGCCTGGTTGATCTTCTGGCGCTGGCGCCACGGACGACCCCTGGGACAGGGGGATCGCAATCATCTGCATTTTCGATTGCTGGCCAAGGGCTTTAGCGAGCGCCAAATCGTGCTGGGGTATGGGACTTTTTGTATGCTGTTTGGCTTAATCAGCTTGATGGCTGCCAGCACACTGGCCAAGGTGAGTGCACTGCTGGCCTTGTTGGCTTTGGGTGCATTTGTCATATGGTGGGCGTCGCCACGCACAGAAACACAACCGAAATAGAAGCAGTCGCCATGAGCGAGCGCTCACCACATGAAGAACGAAAATATCTCGCCAAGGCGCCAGGGAGGCAAAATTTTCTTTTCTTCTTTGCCTCTTTGCACTCCTGGCCTCTTTACGAGCGCTCTTGACGGAACAGGAACTTTTTATGTTTGAACTGACCTTTTTAGGAACATCGGCTTCGGCGCCATCGGTACACCGTGGTTTGTCCAGCGCACTGGTGCAGTTTCGGAATCATCGTTTTATGGTGGATTGCGGCGAAGGCACGCAGCGCCAGTTGCTGCGCTCGGGGCTGGGCTTTCGGCGTCTGAACAAGATTCTCATCACGCACGGTCATTTGGATCATATCTTGGGCCTGGGAGGACTGATCTCGACGATGGCACGCTGGGAGATGATGGAGCATGTGGATATTTATGCCGGGGCTTCGGCGCTGAATCGCATTGTACGTTTGTTTGAGGTGGTTTTTGGCGGCGGAACCCTGCCGCCGGCCCTCGTCCTGCACACACTGCACGAAGGTGTCGTGTTCGAGGATGAACATTTGCAGTTGCAGGCGTTTCCGGTGGAACATCGGGGAGCGGATTGTTTTGGTTTTTTGTTTGCGGAGAAGTCCAAACACGTGTTTTTGGTGGAAAAGGCGGAGGCTTTAGGCGTGCCCGCTGGCCCAGAGCGCCGGCAGTTGGTGGCGGGAGAAGCCGTCACATTGGCAGACGGACGCGTGATCATGCCCGAAGATGTGCTGGGGCCGCCACGCCCGGCGACACGGCTGGCGTTTATTGGGGATTTGGCCCGCACGCGGCGCTTAATGCCATGGGTGCAGGGGGCGAATGCGCTGGTGGTGGAGGCGACGTATCTGGAACAGGATCAGGAGATGGCGCAGCAGTTTGGGCACCTGACAGCGGCAGAGGCGGCGCGGTTTGCCCAGCGAGCGGGGGTTGAGCAGTTGATCCTGACGCATATTTCGCGGCGCTATGGAGGCGGCGATGTGCTCACGGAGGCGCAGGCGATCTTCCCCCATACGATGGTAGCCAATGATTTTGATCGGTTTGAGGTGAAATAAAAAGATTCAACCGCATCTCAGGGGTCTCACTGGGAGCTCCACGAAAGCCAATAAAAAAACGCCTCGATGGCACAAGCATCAAGGCGCTGATAGGGAGCGGGGGGGGTGGCTTAGACGGCAGGTTCGGGGGGGACGGCGGGCAATTCGGCCACGGGGGTGCTTTGCCAGCGGCTGCCTTCGTCGATGAGCATCACGGGGATGTCGTCGCGAATAGGGTATTTGCGGTCGCAGTGCTGGCATACCAGCCAGACTTCGTTGACCAAGTCCAGACGGCTGTCTTCGTCAGATTGTTGCACGCAGGCCGGGCAGCGCAGTTTCTCAAGTAAGTCAGGATTGATGCTCATGGGTTGGGATCTCCGTTAGGTGATGGTGGGGGACAGTATAGCACAGGGGATGGGTGATTGTCAGGGATGTGGGGAAGGGAGGGGCTGGATGCAGTCGGGGGTGTCGTAGGCGGGGCTGTTGACGCGGGTGCTGACTGGATAGGCGATCATGTGATCGGCAGGATAGGGACGCAGCAAAGATTTGAGGCGGCTGGCCGGGGTGCGCGGGGCCAGCCAATCGGCATAGGCCGCGGGCGCGAGGATGACGGGCATGCGGTTGTGCAGGGGACGGACGAGTTCGTTGGGTGTGGTTGTGAGCAGGGTGCAAGATTCGATGACGCTGCCATCGGGGCTTTGCCAGCGTTCCCACAGGCCGGCGATGGCAAAGAGCTGATGGCGCTGGAGGGCGATGTAGTAGGGTTGTTTGCCACTTTTACGCTTTTGCCATTCGTAAAAACCATCGGCGGGAATGAGGCAGCGTCGATATCTGAAAGCCGAGCGATAGGCGGGCTTGTCGGCGGCGGTTTCGGAGCGGGCGTTGATCATGCGGGCGCCGATCTTGATATCTTGAGCCCAAGAGGGGATGAGGCCCCAGGTGAGATAGGTGAATTGGCGCTGCTGGTGTTCGGGATCGAAACGCACGGCGGCCACGGGCTGGGTGGGGGCAATGTTGTGGCGGGGGGACAGTTCGGGCGCTGCGGCGAGATCGAACAGGGTCTTCAGGGTTTCGGGTTCGACGGCGAGGGTGAATCTTCCGCACATGGTATTGGCCTTGGGGAGGAGAAAGGGAGGGGTGCCTGTATGGTACCCGATGGCAGGGTGGGTGTCAATGGGGTGTGTGCGAA
>JAADGC010000221.1 GCA_013152585.1 Chloroflexota bacterium | reverse complement strand
AAGCGCAGATGATCTCCCAAATCCTGGAGCGTTTAGACCTGTCGATCAGCGGCCAGGGCGAAGGTGATTATCTGCATTTTTTGCAAGAGCCAGCTTGATGCAAAAAGGGGGCGCCGACGACCAGGCGCCCCCTTTTATGTCACAGGTATTTGCCCAACAGGAGTTGATATTTGGCTTCCAGCTCGGCGGGGATGCTGCTGCGATTGCTGATGAGAGCATCTTTCATGGCCGAGGCATACGGGCTGGGGGGAGCGTCTTTCAGGGCCTTGATAGCTGCCAGCGTGGCTTGCTGGGCGGCTGCGGCATTGCCTAGCAGGGTCTTGATCACCATTTCCACGGTGACCGGTTCTTCCTCTTCATGCCACACATCGTAATCGGTGACATGGGCAATGATGGCGTAGGACATCTCGGCTTCCCGAGCCAGGAAAGCCTCGGGGATGGATGTCATGCCAATGATGGCGAAGCCCGCCTGTCGAAAAACCCGGCTCTCGACCCTGGTACTGAAACGGGGGCCCTCGATGATGACGAAGTCGCCGCCTTTGTGCACGGTCTTGCCGGTGCTTTGCACGGCTTCGTAGAGGATGTCGGAGAGATAGGGGCACAGCGGATCGGCCACCGAGGGATGCACAACCAGGCCCGGCTCATCGAAAAAGGTGAGTGGGCGCAGGCGCGTGCGATCGTAAAGTTGGTCGGGGATAACGATATGGCCGGGTTCGATGGACTCCTGCAACGAACCACAGGCGTTCATCGAGATCAAGTACTCGACGCCGAGACGCTTGAATCCCCAGATATTGGCTCGGCTGTTGAGCGACGTGGGGTTGATGAGGTGGCCACGACCATGTCGGGCCAGGAAGGCAACGCCCTGGCCGTCGATTTCCCCCACGATATACGCATCGCTGGGGGAGCCGAAGGGAGTGTCGAGGCTGACTTCTTCGGCGTGGCTGAGGCCGGGTAAATCGTAAACGCCGCTGCCTCCGATAACGCCGATGCGAACTGAATGGGTCATAAAGCGCTCCTTGAAAAGCTTTTCGTGTAGTGAATGACTATGTTTGCCATCCTGTCTCTGAATCAATGCCAGCACTATCCAATACCGGCATCAGCAAAGTAATGATGCGCGTGTGGCAAAGTCCGTTGGAGGCAACAAGCCCTCTGTGCCGGTGGACATCGACCTGATTATAGCGTAGGGGACGACCCCAACAGTCGCTCATTTTGCCCCCAGCGCCAAACAAGATAGCTTCCGGGGCGCAGGTATCCCATTCCTTGGTGCCCGGGGCCGGGTGCAGATACAAGTCGGCATCGTTACGGGCGATGAGCCCGCATTTGAGTCCCACAGAACCTGAAATGCGCTCTTGCTGGATGCCGATGGCCGCTTTGATGGTATCGACAATGGGGTTGCGATGGGAACGGCTGACCACCAGCCGCAGTTGCGAGGGCTCATTCTCAGAACTGACATGCAGGCTCCGGCGCCCTTGCTGCGTACTCATCCAGGCGCCTTCGTGGCGCAATCCACTGTACATAATGTCCATGATCGGCTGATAGACGACGCCCAGTATGGCGACGCCATCGATGGCCAAGCCCACCATGATACTGAATTCACCATTGCGAGCAATGAACTCTTTGGTGCCATCCAGGGGGTCGATACACCAGATGCGGGCCTTGTTCAGGCGCTGCTCGCTGTCTCGGGATTCTTCGGCCAATATGCCATCCGTGGGGAAGTGTTCGTGTAAGCGACTAACCAGGAAGTCGTTGACGGCTTTGTCGGCGGCGGTTACAGGATCGTTCGCACCCTTCCAGGTGATGTCGTCGGGAAGATCGTGATAGTGTTGGACGATTTGGCCGGCTTCGCGGACGAGGCTTTCTACGGCGGCAAGTGTTGAGTGCAATTTCATTATTCGTATAGTCAATTATCTATACCTTTTACAACAAACCCTGACTACGTCCACCATCAATCTGCAAAGCCACACCATTCAAATAACCACCTTGTCGGGAAGCAATAAAAGCCACCACTGCCGCAAATTCCGCCACCGTGCCCATACGCCCGACGGGAATGGAGGCGGTGATACTGGCGGCCACGGCTTCAGCAGTGCTTTGGCGCACCTGAGCCAGGCTGTTTAACAGTTCATCCACGCGGGCAGTTTGGGTCCAGCCCGGAAGTACGGCATTGAAGGTGATGCCGGTGTGGCCCAGCTCGTTGGCCAGGGATTTGATGAATCCAAGGACGCCGGCGCGGGTGGTGTTGGAGAGGATCAGGTTCTCCAACGGCTGCTTGGCCGAGATCGAGGTGATGGCGATCACCCGGCCCTGATCGGATTGCTGCAGGTGGGGGATGGCGGTCGTGATCATGCGGATGGTGGAGAGCAGATTGAGCTCTATGGCGGCCTGCCACTGCTCGTCACTAAAACTCAGGGCGGGGCCAGAGGGGGGCCCCCCGGCGTTGGTGACAAGAATATCGAGCTGATCAAAGTGCGCAGTGGTCTCAGCAATGAATTGCCGGCAGCCCGCCAGTGTGCTGACATCTGCCACGATGGGCCAGACCTCGGCGCCAGTATTTTTTTCGATTTCCGCCGCGGTCGCCTGAATGCGCTGCGAATCCCGGCTGCAGATGGCTATGCCGGCGCCTTCGCGAGCCAATTGCCGAGCCACAGCTTGGCCGAGCCCCGTACTGGCGGCGGCCACAGCAGCGACGCGTCCTTGCAATCCTAGATCCATGATACACCTCCGTTTGAGCTTGAAATGAAGTGTGGGAGAAGCGGCTACTATCTTAGCAGCTAATTGCATTTCGTGCACATTGTGGGCAAAACAAAAGCCCACCTGAGGTGGGCTTAAAAAAGGTGGAGATGCGGGGAATCGAACCCCGGTCCGGAACAGCCTTTCACGAACATCTACAAGCTTAGCCTCTGCAGGTTGTTTCGCCTAAGGAATGACAAAGGCCACATTCCATCATAGGCTAGCCGATGTCTCTTAGGCCGGATTTTATCGGCGTGGTTCCGGCAGCACCCTACAGATTATGACGGCTGACTGAATACGCTGTTGGGATCCATGCTCAGGGCCGTGGTCATACTGAAATGACCTTTGCCTGTAAACTCAGGTCCGTTTAGGCAGCAAGCGCAACTGCGTTGCTGCGAGCGAAACCAAAGCTGAAGGCGTTGCCAGTGTTTTTGGCAGTTGTGGTTTGCCCGTTTTTACGAGGTCAGGCGCCTCGGCTTGCAGTCCGCAATCGGACTCTGCCCCGTCGAAACCTTTCATCCCCACGGAGCAAAACTATTATAGCACGGAACTGCGGGGAAAACAAGGGCCCGGTGCGTTTTAACCCGCCGCATCACGGATGCGGCTAACGCTTCGTGAGCAGCGGGGAGCCAGGGCGCGTTTGCCGGTGTGGAGGCGTGGTGGCCGCCGACCGCCCGGCGGTGAACCGCAGGGCACCAAAACGGCGCCGGGTGAACCCGACTTCAGATG
>JAADGC010000141.1 GCA_013152585.1 Chloroflexota bacterium | reverse complement strand
GAGTGCAGTGAAGGGTACCCTCGGCCAGCGTCAGCCCCAAAAAGGAAAGTTATTCCTGGACGCTACCTTAGGACAGGCCTGCGGGGACAGGCCGCTGCGATGACGGGCCGCTGCTGACAAGATCGGTCGGCGGAGGCCGACCTCCGGCGCGAAGCGCCTAAAAAGCCCGATTTCAATCGGCGGGACGGCTCATTTGCTATATCTTTTGTCCTTCAAGCCATCTAGCGCAGGGCCGCGATTTGTTCCTCAAGATTGGTGCGTTGGGCATGCAGGTCGGCCAGGGTCTGGCGAGCCTGCTCCACCACCTGTGCCGGGGCTTTACCGACGAAGTTCTCGTTGGCCAGGCGGGCTTCGGCGCCATGCAGGCGCTTCTCGGTCTCGGCCAGTTGTTTGCGTAAGCGCGTCAACTCGGCCTCGACATCCACCATGCCGCCCAGGGGCAGGAAGATGCTGATGTCGCCGACCACGAGGGTGACGCCTTTTTCGCCGCTCGGGGCGGGGCCAAAGACCAGGCGGGCGGGGTCAAGACGGGCGAGGGTGGCCAGCACCGCAGGCTGGGTCTGGAATACCTGGGTGTGGGCGCCGGCATTGATGAAGGCAGCGATCTTGCGGCCGGGATCGACATTGTATTCGCTGCGGGCGTTGCGGATGGCATGGACGGTTTCGCGCAGGCGCTCGAAGCTCGCCGCCGCCGCCGGGGCGTCGTAGGCAGGGTTGGCTTCGGGCCAGGCAGCGATAATCAGGGCGGGCGCCTCGTCCTTCACATGGGGCAGATGCTGCCACAGCTCTTCGGTGACAAAGGGGATGAAGGGATGCAGCAGGCGCAGGGTCTGATCGAGCACATAGACCAGGGTTTGGTGCACGGGGCCGGGATGATCACCTTGCAGACGGGGTTTGGCGGCCTCGATGGTCCAGTCGGCAAACTCGCCCCAGAGGAATTCGTACACCTGGCGCCCGGCTTCCCCAAACTGATAGCTATCGATCAGGCGGGTGGCGGTCTCGATGATACGGTTCAGGCGGTGCAGTATCCACTGGTCGGGCAGATCGAGTTGGTGGGGATCAGGGGCGCCGCTGAATTGGAAGTCGTCCGGCAGGTGGCCGAGCACGAAGCGGGTCGCGTTCCATATCTTGTTGGCAAAGTTGCGATTGGCGCGGATGCGGTCCATGCTCAGGTTCATGTCGTTGCCGGGGGTCGAGCCGGTGAGCAGGGTGAAGCGCAGGGCGTCGGTGCCGAAGTTATCCATGATCTCGATGGGATCGACCACGTTGCCGTAGGTCTTGGACATCTTGCGGCCTAGCTCATCCCGCACCAAACCGTGCAAATAGACGGTGTGGAAGGGGATGTTGTTGGTGTACATCAGCCCCGACATGATCATTTTCGACACCCAGAAGAAGAGGATGTCGTAGCCGGTTTCCATAACGTCGGTGGGGTAGTAGCGCTGCAGGTCGGGGGTGTTGTCGGGCCAGCCCAGGGTGCTGAAGGGCCAGAGTCCGGAGCTGAACCAGGTGTCGAGTACATCGGGGTCCTGCTCCAGCGCGACGGCGTGGCCGTAATGCTTGGCAGCCATGGCCTGGGCTTCGGCTGCATCGTGGGCCACGAAGACCTCACCCTCGGGGCCGTACCACACGGGGATACGGTGCCCCCACCACAGTTGGCGGCTCAGGCACCAATGCCGCAGGTTTTTTAGCCAGTGGTAATAGACCTTGGTGAAGTGTTCGGGCACGATCTTGATGCGGCCCGAGCGCACGGCAGCCAGCCCCAGTTGGGCCATGCCATCGGTGTTGAGCCACCATTGCATACTCACCAGCGGTTCGATGATCTCACCCCCGCGCTGTGCCCGCGGCACCTGCATTTGATAAGGTTCTTCTTTGATCACCATGTCGGCGGCGACCATGTCGGCCCACAGTTTTTTGCGTGCCGCGAAACGGTCCATGCCGGCGTAGGCACCGGCTTCGCGGTTGAGAGTGGCATCTTTGTTCATGATGTTGATGATGGACAGGCCGTGGCGCTGGCCGATCTCGAAGTCGTGAGAATCGTGCCCGGGTGTGATCTTGAGGGCGCCGGTACCGAATTCGCGATCCACGTAGGTGTCGTGGATGATGGGGATAGGCCGGTTGAGCATGGGCACAAGGCAGGTCTTGCCGATGAGATGCCGGTAGCGTTCGTCATCCGGGTGCACGGCCACGGCGGTGTCGCCGAGGATGGTTTCGGGCCGGGTGGTGGCCACGGGAATGTAGCCCTTGCCCGGGCCTTCGTCCAGGCTGTGTCCGGCGATGGGATATTTGAAGTAGTAGAGCGTGCCCTGCTCGTCGGAGTATTCTACCTCGACGTCGCTGACCGCGGTTTGCAGGCCGGGTGACCAGTTGACGATGTATTCGCCGCGGTAGATCAGACCCATGCGGTAGAGGCGCACGAAGGCTTCGTTCACGGCGCGGCTGAGGCCTTCGTCCATGGTGAAGCGCTCGCGATCCCAGTCGCAACTGGCACCCAGGCGCCGCACCTGTTCGGTGATGCGGCCGTGGTATTTTTCCTTCCAGGCCCAGGCTTCCTGCAAAAAGCGCTCGCGGCCGATTTCTTGGCGGCTGGTGCCTTCGGCGCCCAGTTTGCGCTCGATCTGGAGCTGGGTGGCGATGCCGGCGTGATCGGTGCCAGGCACCCACAACGCTGCTCGGCCTTTCATGCGATAATAGCGGATCATGAGGTCTTCCAGGGCCATGGTGAGGGCGTGGCCCTGGTGCAGGACGCCGGTGACGTTGGGCGGGGGGATGGAGATGACGAAGGGTTTGCCATCGGGGTTGCGGCTGTTTTCGGGTTTGAACCAGCCGTTTTCTTCCCACCAGCGGTAGAGTCGCTGCTCGGTCGTGGCAAAGTCGTAGGTTTTAGGGAGAGTAAATGTTGGCATGATCTTACCTCGGTGACTTGATTGCAGAAAAGGAAAAAGAGGATTGGACGCGGATGGCTCCCGACAGTTCAGAATAGAGTTGGCATGGAATTGAAATCAAATCTTGTCCGTGTTCGTCCGCGTCCAGGAAAATTCGAAATCCAAAATAAAAAAACCTTCACGTCGCAAGGACGGAAGGTTCCGTGGTACCACCTTGATTGACGACGAGCCTGATGCCGTCGCCCACTCAGTACGCTGTAACGGGCTCACCCGGAGAGGCTTAGTGATCAGTATTGGGCCTCTCGACTCACCGGCGACCTTCGGTGGGGCGTGTCGAGCAGGGCTTGCAGCCGATGACCCTGCCTCTCTGACGAGCGTTTCTCACCTACTCCTCCGGATCGAAGTCGTTATCTTTATAATTAGGGCTCTATTGTACGCCGAATTCGTTTGCCTGTCAAAACACCCCGCGCCGCCTTTATCTCCCCAGCCAGTGGCCCAGCACGCTGGCACCGCCATAGGCCAGCAGCATGGCGCGCAGGGTCTTGCCCACGAATGTGGCCGCCAGAAAATGCAGCACCGGAATCCGCAACATGCCGGCGGTCAGGCCGGCGATATCGAACAAAGGGTTGGGCAAAAAGCCGAGGACTGTAAAAATCCAGAGTCCATACCGCTGAGCAAGGTCATGCATCTTTTGATAGCGCCTCCGCTCTTTGAGGGCGACGCTGCCGCTGGCCCCGGCGGCATAGCCGGTCAACTCGCCCAGTGCTTGCCCCGCCCCGGCAAAGATCCCCACCCAAAACGGATTCAGCGTTGACCCGGCGGCCACCGAGATCAGCCACCCTGGCGCCGGGAGCACCAGGGTGGCATTGGCGGCCATGCTGAGCAGAAACACGCCCGCATAACCATAGTGGCTGAGGGCATAAAGCTGGTCGGCAAAGAGCAGGATGCCTGCGGAGATGAGGATCACCAGCAGGACAATGCCGATCCTGAGCCAGATTTGTTGACGGTGACTCACTTTCGTTGTCAGTTCAGGCCTCAGTCTTCGGCAATCTCGATGGCGTCGATGAGGTCACCCTGCTCGATGGCGAACAGCACGTCTTCGCCGGCAATGAGCTTGCCGAACACCGTGTGCTTGCCATCCAGCCAGGGCGTGGCCACATGGGTAATGAAGAACTGGCTGCCGTTGGTGTTGGGGCCAGCGTTGGCCATGCTGAGGACGCCGGGGCCATCATGCCTGAGCTGGGGATCGAATTCGTCGCGGAAGTTGTATCCGGGGCCACCGCGACCGCTGCCGGCGGGATCTCCCCCCTGGACCATGAAGTCTTTGATGACGCGGTGGAAGGTGGTGCCGTCGTAAAAGCCTTCGCGGGCCAGAAAGACGAAGTTGTTGACGGTGACCGGCGCTTTGTCGACATGGAGTTTCAGCTTCATGTCGCCTTTGCTGGTCTTGACGGTGGCTGTGTAGCTCTTGGTGGGATCAATTTGCAAGGAAGGAGGTGAGGTGTAGCGGGCCATATTAATTGTCAATTGTGAATGATGAAGGATGGGGGTGGGGATTAGCGGGTTTCGATGTCGACACGGATGAGGGTGGTGCCAGGGTCGGTGGCGGTGTCGGGGTCACGCAACTGAATGGCTGTAACCACATCCATGCCTTCGATGACTTCGCCGAAGATGGCGTGACGGTCGTTGAGCCAGGGGGCGTCGCCCAGGGTGATGAAGAACTGGCTGCCGTTGGTGTCGAAGCCACGATTGGCCATGGCCAGCTTGCCGGGTTTGTCGAAGCGCAGTTCGTTCACGATTTCGTCGGCGAATTCGTAGCCGGGACCACCGGTGCCTGTACCGGTGGGGTCGCCGCCCTGAACCATGAAGTCGGCAATGACGCGGTGGAAGGTCGTGTTATCGTAAAAACCGTTAAGGGCCAGAACCACAAAGTTGTTGACGGTGATGGGGGTCTGTTTTTCGTACAGGTCCACGGTGATGTCGCCTACGGCGGTGCGCAGAATGGCCACGTAATCCTGGGTGGTGTCGATTTGCATGGGAGGCGGGGCGTTGTAGATGCCGTTGCGGGCGGCGGGCTCTACATCGTCGAGGGGACGCTGGCCTTCTGGCGGCAGCATGGGCGGGAAGGGGGTGGGGGTCGGTGTGGGCTCGGGCAGGAGTGATTTGTCGCTGCTGCTGATCTCGACGCTTTGCAACAGGGTGCCGGGTTCAGCGGTGGGCGCAGTGGCATCTGCAATGACAAATTGTTTGAGCACGTCGAGGCCGTCGACAATTTCACCGAGAGGGGTAAAACGATCGGCCAGCCAGGAGGCTTCGGCCAGCGTGAAGAAGATTTGACCGCCGCCCTGTCCGCCCTGCTGAGCACTGCCGAGCCAGCCCGCGGCGTTGAAGACGTCGCTGTGCATTTCGGCAGGCATGGTGTAGCCGGGGGAGCCGCTGCCGTCGTTGAGTGGATCACCACCGACAGCGACCAGATCCTGGATCACTTGATAGAAGCGGGTGCCGTCGTAGTAGCCGGCATTGGCCAGGGCCACGAAGTTGGCGACGTTTTGAGGAGCAAGGTCGGGCCGGAGTTCGACTTTGATCTCTCCGACGTCGGTTTTGAAGGTGGCCAAGTAGATCGTGTTGCTATCGAGCGTGCTCTCGGGGGCGGTGTTCCAGTAGCCCACGCGCTCGGCTGCATCCATGTCACTCATAAAGTGATCGGTGGCGGCGGGGTCGGGGGCAAAGGGTGTGGGCTGCGGGGTGGCGGTGGGGCGCAGGGAAGCCGTTGATTCGTTGATCTCGACGGTGAGCAGGGCGTCGCCGGCAAAGTCGGGGTTTTGTTGCGGATCACGACGCGTCAGTTGATCCAGCACCTCTTGTCCGGAGATGACTTCGCCAAAGATGGTGTGGTTGCCGTCGAGCCAGGGCGCCGGGGCAAATGTAATGAAGAACTGGCTGCCGTTGGTGTCGGGACCACCGTTTGCCATAGCCAGCAGCCCGGGCCGGTCGAAGTGGGCGTCAGGATCGATTTCGTCGGGGAAGGTATATCCGGGGCCGCCGGCACCCGTGCCGGTGGGATCGCCACCCTGGGCCATAAAGCCATCCAGGACGCGGTGGAAAGTGGTGTTGTCGTAAAAGCCTTGACGAGCCAGGAAGATGAAGTTGTTGACGGTGTTGGGGGCTTTGTCGGCAAAGAGTTCCACGACGATGTCACCTTTTTCGGTTTTGAAGGTGGCGTCGTAAATGGCGTTGGGATCGATGGTGAGCGGAGGCGGGCTATCCCACGACAGGAGGCCGGCATGTACGGCATCGTCCGGGGGTTGGGCCACGGGGGCGGAGGTGGCTGTGGCCGGGACGGGGGTAGCGGTGGCCGCGGGTGCGGCCGGGGTGGCGCAGGCGCTGAGAACAAAAATGGACAACAGTAAGACGAACAGTGTGAGTAGGAGATGTCGAGTTTTCAAGATGAATTTCTCGCAGCGGGTGAGTGAGAGGAAACGGACGGTGGGACGCCTGGTTGGGGGCTGAAATGGCGCTCCAGCCAGAAGATGATATAGAGGCAACCGCTCGCCAGGGCGGCAGCGATGGCGATGCCTTCGTAAAAGGTTGCTTGCGTGACGAAGATAGCAATCATACCAAATATGCCGCCCAGCAGGTAAATAGTCAGCACAGCTTCACGCCGTGTGGCCCCCATGGCTACCAGTCGATGCGAAAGATGATCCTTGCCAGGGGTGACGAAAGGGTTGACCCGGCGACGCAGCCGGGATACGATCACGAGGCTGGTATCTAAAATGGGCACGCCCATCACCAGCAACGGGATCATCCAGGTGACGGCGGGGATGTTGGTGGGAAAACGTAGTTTGATGCCGATAGCGGCCAACACAAATCCCAAAAAGAGACTGCCGGTATCGCCCATGAAGATGCTGGCAGGATTGAAGTTGTAGAAGAGGAAGCCGATGCAGGCGCCCAGCATGGCGGCAGCCAGGGCTCCCACCAGATACTGCCCGGAGAGTGCGGCCAGCAGGATGAAGAAAGCACTGGCAATGGCCGCCACGCCGGCCGAGAGGCCATCCATGTTGTCGAGAAAGTTGACCGCATTGGTGATGAATAACACCCACAGCAGGGTGAGGAGAAGGTTGAGCAGGGGCAGAGCGAAGATCGTGATCTGCACTCCGGTCAGGATCAGAGCGATGGCCGGCAGAATTTGTCCCAGCAGCTTCAGCTTTGCCGGCAGGGCTACGCGGTCATCCCATAATCCCAAAAAGGAGATGAAGGTGGCGCCGATGAAGATGCCCGCCACCTGATGCACGTAAAATCGATCCCCCAGCAAGATCAGAGCCAGGATAACGGCGGCATAGATGGCCACGCCTCCCAACAAGGGGGTGGGCTGGGTGTGTGTTTTGCGTTGGTCGGGACGGTCGACCATATCCGTGCGAAAGGCCAGACGTCGGGCCAGCGGCGTCACACCCAGGGCCAGGATGAGGGCTGCGGCAAAGATGAGGATCACTTGCACGAGCATGGCTCAGCTTGCCCCCATTTGTTGCTGAATTTGCTGGATCAGGGCATCGACGCCAGCCTGATTGGCTTCGGGCAACCGTGCCTTGGCCTGCTGGGCGTAGTCGAGAGCTTGCTGTAGTTGTCCTTGCTGTTGATAAAGGATAGCCAGGTTTTGCAGGGCACTGACGTTGGTAGGGGCAATGGCCAGCACGTCCAGATTGGCGGCGATGGCTTCATCGGTACGGCCCAATTGCGCCAGCACATAGCCGCGACCGCTGTAGCCCCGCACGTCTTTGGGAGCCAGTTGGGCGGCGCGGGTATAAGCGTCCAGGGCTGCCTGCCAGTTTTGCTGTCGGCTTTCCAGTTGGGCCAGACGTAGATAGGTGTCGTTGTAGCTCGGGTCCAGCTCTAACGAGTGAGCGAAGCGCTGGCGCGCTTTCTCGATCTCTCCCATCTGTAAATAAACCGAGCCCCACTCGTTTTGCAGATGGGCGACATTGGGGCTAAGCCGGGTAGCCTCGAGATAGGTGGCTGCCGACTTTTCTAGCCAGAGCCTGCTTTGGGCCGGATCGGATTCGCTGCTGGCGCGCGTGGCGTAATAACGGGCAAGATTGGCGCTGTGATCGGTGTTGAGTGGGTTCAGCTCGCGGGCATGGCGTAAGACTTCTTCTGCCCGGTCGAAGAACACTTTTTGCTGAGTAGGGTCTTTTTCTCTGCGAGCGCGTTCCAGTAAGGCCCGGCCGCGGAAAAGTTGATAATAGTCTTCGTATGGGGCAAGCTGGGATGCTTGATCATAAAAGGTCAGCGAAGCTTGCCAGTTGCCCTGGGCATCGGTGCTTTGGCCCAGCTTGAAGTAAATATCGGCTTTGACCAGATTCAGATTGATGGGCAGAAGCAGAAAGAGCATGGGGAGGATGACCACGACCGCAGCCCAACGCACCGGCTTTGCGGTCAGGCTCCAGGTGGCTGCGTGGGGGTGTTGATGCCATAGCAAGCCCATCGCCAGGGCCAGCAATGTGATGAACAGCCACACCCAAAAAGCACCGATATGTCCGGCCACGTGATCGGCACGCTGGGCCAGAGGAATATTTGCCGAGAGCGGCAGCAGGCGAGCGGCTTGTACGAGGCCATAAAACAACCATGCTGCCAGCGTCAGCCCCCCGTAGATGCCCATGGCCGCGGTCACATGCTGATTCCGACTCGCCGAGCGCCAGATTTCGCCCATGGCCAGCACCAGGCCCACCACCACCGTAAACAAGACCAGCCACAATGCCCCGGGGCCGGCCACCGCATGTCCCGCCTGCAGATGTGTGGTCCACGAGCGGATGAAAATCGTCATCGTATCCTGCAAACCGGTTTGATTCGACACGTAGTCGAAGTCGATCACGAGCAGGATCAGGGCCGTAATCAGGGCGTAAGGAACGATCTGGCGCCAAAGGGAGTTGGTGCGTGGCTTTGGCGCCTGGGGGCGGCGGCTTTTGCCGCGTCGCCGACGTTTGAGGCGGGTGGCACCGACGGGAACCGGGGCCGGTGCGGCTTCGGCGTGCAGGTCGACGGCTGAAGTGCCGATCACAGCCAACGCAGCCAACAGAATATAGAAATACGTGCGGGTAGAGACGATGGCAATGCCAAAATGGATCTCGATAAAGTGCGCCACGATGGTGGACAGGATGGCGATGATGATCATCTGCCGTCGGTCCAGTTCCTGGATGCTGGTGCCGCCGCGGATAGCGGCAAATGTAATGTAGGCAATGACACCGGTGATAAAGCCCAGGGCCACGCCCACACCCGCAAAACGCGCCTGCCCCAACCAGACCGGTATCAGGATTCCCAACAGAATACCGCCCCCGGCCAGCCAGGCGAATGACAACGCATCGCGGCGGCGTTGGATCAGGCCCAACCATTTCAGGGCATAATAAAAAGCACTGGAGAAGAGGAGTATGTAGCTGAGGAAGCCGATCACGCCCGTGATCACGAGGCTGTCGAAGGTTTCGTTATGCGAGCGATCGGGTGAGGCGCGGCGACTTTCGATATCTCCCAATTCGGGACGGTAGAAGCGATTATACGCCACCCACATCGACTCGGGGCCGTAGCCGACGAGCGTGCGTATGGGGTTGAGCCTGTCGGTGTGGCCATCGGGAAACGTGAGGGGAGCGTGGGGTTGCATCATATCCACGACACCTTCCCAGATAAGGGTACGCACGCGTCCGGTGCCGCCTTGTGTCTCCATCATGCGGGCCAGCCGTCCCACATAAGGGACTTGTTTGATGCCGGGGAAAGGATTACTGGGGAGGTTGATGACGATGAGGACGGCGCCGATGAGCAGGGTTTGCGTGAATACGCTCAGCCACAGCCAGCGCCAGCCCGTGCGCCGTAGCAGAGGCACCAGATAAAACGCCAGGGTCACCAGCAGGCTGAGCCCGAAAAGCAACGCCCCCCCGATTCCTCCCAAACGCAGAAGCGCCAGCCCCCCGGCTCCGACCACGGCTAAGCCCGCCACCCCCATGCCGATGCCGGTGCCCACTTCGCCCAGGCGTAAGGCGCCACCTTGCGGGGCGCGCTGGCGCAGGCTGGTGAGGGTGAGAAAGATGAAGATATACGAACCGGCAGCCAGCCCCAGCCAGGGGCCGCGGCTTTGGGTGAAGATAATGGCGATGATTTGCACAACCAGGATGAACAACAGGGCGCCAGTGGTGAGCGCATCAGCGGTGTTGCCGGCTTCGGGGTCCAACATGTGTCGGGCGGCATCGATGAAACGCTCCACAGTCAGCCCCACGGCCATAATCAAATAGGCAGCCACAAAAATAGCATTGCCCATATTCGAAGCCACGCGTTCCGATGTCTCGCCCCCCCAGGGTAAAGGATCCAGATGAAAATGTTGCAAAATGCCATAAAGGGCGATGGGCAGGCTGGTGAGAATGAGGGTGTACTGCAACCGCCGCCACTGACCGGCAGAACGCAGGGTGTCGATGGTGACCAGGAACAACGCCATGTAGCTGAACATGGTGTAGGTGCCTTGCAGCCGTTGATACGAACCCCAAAAACTCTGACGGGGGGTGACCGAGAGCAGGGTACTGAGCAAATAGACCCCGGCCAGCAGACCCACCTGCCATACAAAGGGCTGTTTCCATAAAGGCGTCGCTGGCTCAGCAGTTCCCTCTGTGCCCGGGCTGCTCGCGCCCCAGCGGTCGATATGCTTGATCAGCCAGGCCACCACCGCGATCACGGCCAGTGTGCGCACCAGGCTGATTTTGTCGGGCTCGAAGACGCGTTGCGAGTAGACGTCGAAGAAGAGGGGGGCGATGACGAGAACGGCAAGCCACATCGTCTCCATCACGGCGTCGCAGATCTGTTGGATTCGTGAGGTCATAACGATTTCCGGCAAGAAAGAGTATCCCTGAGCGAGCGCGCCCGGGGGGGAGAGGCGTTTAGCACTTCCTGATACACCTGCATGACGCGGTCGATGAGCACCGGCAGGTCGAATTGTGTGCGTGCCCGTATTTGAGCTGCCTGTGCCATGCGTTGGCGTTGGCTGTCATCATGCAGCAATTGCTGGATGGCCGCTACCAGCGCTGCCACGTTGCGGGGCGGGACGACCAAGCCTGTCTCTCCGTGCTGGTTCACCCACGACGTGCCCGTGCCCAGTTCGGTGGAGATGAGGGGGGTGCCTGCCGCCATGGCTTCGAGCAAGACAATGCCGAACGCCTCGCTGCGGTGGTCGGAAGGGAGGACGAACAGATCGGCGGCCTGGTAATAAGCAGGAAGGTTCGCGTCGCTGACATCGCCTAAAAAATGCACCCTATCGGCCACGCCGGCCAGGTAACTCTGATCGCCTAACGCCGCGGCTTCGGGGCCGGTGCCAATGATCAGCAGCGTCGCCTGCACCTGTCGCATGGCCTCGATGAGATAACGCAGGCCCTTGTAATAACGCAGGCGGCCCACAAAAAGCAACAGGAGTCCGGGATAGCGGCGTTTAATCGTAGCCACTTGCCGCGGTCTGGGCCGGGCAAAGCGTTCGACATCGACGCCCAGCGGGATGACTGTGCAGCGGTCGGCCAGGGGCTGTAGATAGGGCGAGCTGCGGATGTAGTGGGGACTTGAGGCCAGTATTCTGTCCGCTCGCCGCAACACATGTCGTAGCAGAGGATTGTAAAAGCGCAAAATGGCGGCCTGTCGCACCACATCGCTCTGGTAGCTGATGATGGTGACTTTGCCCCGGTGCATCAACCATTGGCTTATCTCGCCCAGGGGGTATGGAAATTGTAAATGGACGATATCAGGGTGCTGACGATAAAGCAGAAGCGGAAAGGAGACGCTGAGAGGAGTCGAAGCCAGGGTCGTCAGCCGGGCGGCCCGGATCACCCGCACGCCATTCTCTTCCCGGGCGATGGTCTTCATCCCCGCAGGATTGGTCACCAGTACCGTGACATCGTGCCCGCGCGCAGCCTGTCCCTCTGCCAACCAGCGCAGATGATTTTCGATGCCACCTATGACGGGATGGTAGTCTTTATAGATGTGGAGAATACGCATGGGGGTTCGAAAACGGGCAGGAAAGCGATGGTCAACGATTCCACAACCTTACGTCGGGCACTCACTTTATCATGATTTGGGATTTTATACCATGCCGGGGCCGGTGCATGGATCAACAAGTGCGACGCGTTTTTGAAGTGCGTCGCACCTGCCCTGACTGGCGCAAAATCAGCCTTGATCCTCGAGCAGCCGTCTGTAACCGGCCAGGGTGGCGGCGGCAGTGTGGGACCAGCGGAAACCGGCAGCCTGACGAACGCCCCGTTGGCCGCAATCCCGCCGTAATCCCTCATCCTGCAGCAGGCGTAGCATGGCCGCACTCATGGCCGCGGTGTCGGTGGGGTCGAACAGCAGGGCGGCGTCGCCAGCCACCTCGGGCAGGCTGGAAGTGTTGCTGCAAACGACTGCGGCACCGCAGGCCATGGCTTCGAGCACGGGCAGGCCAACTCCTTCATAAAGGCTGGGAAAGACGAAAATCATCGCCCCCGCATACAGCGCCGGCAGATCGACATTGCGTATCGGCCCCAGAAAGTGCACACAGTGCCCCAGCTTCTGGGTAGCCACCTGGCGTCTGGCAACCGGATAGCGTTCGTCCCAGTGTCCGGCGATGAGTAAAGGGGGCGCTGACGAGCGCTGCTGTCGGAGTTGGGCGTAGGCTGCGATGAGGCGAGGGAGGTTCTTGTGGGGTTTGTTGGAGCCAAGATAGAGGATATAAGACTCGGGAAGGTCGAGGCGCTGGCGCAGGCCCGCGACCATGGGGGGGGGCTGCGGTCGAAATATGGGGTCAGGGGCCAGAGGCGTGACGGTGATGCGCCGGGCGGGAATATGGTAATACGTGGTGAAATCGTGCGCCGTGGTCTGCGAGATCGCCACAAAAGCATCGCTGCGGCGAATGGCCAACCGCTGGACGATCTCGATCTGCCAGCGCCGCAAACGCCCAAAGTATTGGGGGAAACGGCGAGGGATGGCATCGTACAGGGTGAGCATCGAGGGCAGCCCCAGCCAAAAAGGACGCACGTTGTAGGGGAAATGGACGAGCTGGGGATGCAGACGCCGGATCAGCCGGGGCAGGGCACCCTGTTCTTGCCAGTGAAAAACGGGGATAGCCGTGGGGATGAGTTGGATGTTGGCGTGCCGGGCCAGAGGCGACAGGCTATAGCGGGTATTTTTCACCCGTTCGTGCACCAGCAGCAACAGCTCGCCATCCACTTGCGGGGCGAGGGCGTCGATTAAGTTGTAGACATAGCGCCCAATGCCGGGAAAATGATCCTGAATGGTGCGGGCGTCGATGAGAATACGCATGACTGTTTGGGATGGAGTGATATTCGCTAGCGTTATTGTCGATGTTGACAGGCCAAATGTCAATGAAGCGTCCACCCGGGTCACCCTGCGGGCGTACCTGCCAATGAATCGCACCCAATTCCTCCCAGAAATTTGCCCCCCACTTCCTTTTCTGTTAAGATGCCCCATCAACATATGGTACGGGAGTAGCCACCCGCTGTTGGCGGGTCGTTCAGTCGTCATTACGGAACCCCTGTTCCCGGCTGAGCGTACGTGTGTAAACACTACTGGCGAGACGTCCACGATTCCAACGACCGTGGGAAGTCTCGTCTTTTTTTGGGCCCACGGTGCAAACCTCTGGAGGTTTTGATTATGTTCGACGGAACTATCTGGCTTTGGATCGGCTTCAATGTCCTGGTACTGGCCCTGCTCGCCCTGGATCTGGGCGTGTTTCACCGGAACAGCCACGCCGTGAGCGTGCGCGAAGCTGCCATTTGGAGCGCTGTATGGATTACCAGCGCCCTGCTCTTTGCCCTGGTCATCTTCGTGTGGTGGTCCGATATGGTGCCGCAGAGTGCCATCAGCAACAGCGAGGCAGCCCTGGCCTATCTTTCCGGTTATGTGATCGAAAAATCCCTGAGCGTGGACAACATCTTTGTCTTCGTGCTGATCTTCAGCGCCTTTGGCGTGCCCGCCGTTTACCAGCACCGGGTGCTCTTTTGGGGGATTTTGGGGGCGCTGGTGATGCGTGGCGTCTTCATCGGCATCGGTGCGGCTCTGCTGGAATCGTTCCACTGGATTATCTATATTTTTGGCGCCTTCCTCGTCCTGACGGGCATCCGCATGGCGCTGCAAAAAGAAATCCATGTAGAGCCGGAAGATAATCCGTTTGTTAAAGGCGTCAGGCGCTTTCTGCCGGTGACGCCAGGCTTCCACGGGGCGAAATTTTTCGTCCGCCAGCAGGGCCGGCTCATGGCCACGCCATTGTTTCTTGTGCTGTTGGCCATCGAAAGCACCGACGTGTTATTTGCCGTGGATTCTATCCCCGCCATCTTCGCGGTCACGACCGAAACCTTCCTGATCTACACCTCCAACATCTTTGCCATTTTAGGACTGCGCTCGCTCTACTTTGTGCTGGCGGGCATGGCCGATAAATTCTACTATCTCAAGGCCGGACTTTCGGTCGTGTTGGTGTTTGTGGGCCTGAAAATGCTGGTGACGGAATGGATTCATGTGCCGGTGGCGTTGTCGCTGGCCGTCATCGCCCTTGTGCTGACAACGGCCATAGTGGCTTCGCTTTTACGCAGTCGCCGCTTACAGCGCCCGGGGGAGAGCCCGTCAGGCTGACGGGCCGGGACATCTTACATGCAAAAATTTGCATAAATACGGCATGTGGCATATCCTGCTGAGAAATGTTGCGCGAAACTATCCATCGCACGGAATCATCACATGACTGATTACAAGCACCTTTCCCAGCGTCTCAAACTCATGGCCCACCCCGAGCGTCTGCGCATGCTCGACGTTCTGCGCCGTAACCCGGAGTGCGTGTGCCATCTGGAAGCGTTACTGGGGCGGCCACAACCCTACATCTCGCAGCAGGTACGGATGCTGCACCGCGCTGGCGTGCTAAAAAGCGAAAAACTGGGCCAAAACACCTTCTACCGGGTGTCTGACCCCGAGATGCTGGCCTGGCTCGACCTTGTTTTGGGCGCTGTACCGGTGGCATTACTGGGCCGTCACGAAACCGCGACAGCGTGTGTCTGCCCCCAGTGTCAACGTGAACCCGTAACCCTGTACGCCTGACCAACAAGCACCTGTGGCCACATCACCAGTCCCATGCCTCACCTGCCCATAGTTCATCGATCCCACCACTGACCCCAAGGAGACACGCATCATGTCCGCAGCAGGATCCTCTGTAGCAAGCCGTCCGGCAGGCGCACCCAAACAGCTCTCCACCCTCGATCGCTACCTGACGCTATGGATTTTTCTGGCCATGGCCGTGGGTGTAGGCCTGGGCTATCTCTTCCCCGCGGCCGTGCAAACCCTCAACGAGCGCGTCTCCGTGGGCACGACCAACATCCCCATCGCCATCGGCCTGGTGCTGATGATGTACCCGCCCTTCGCCAAAGTCAAATACGAGAAGCTGGGCAAGGTCTTCCGCAATACCAAAATCCTGGGCTTTTCGCTGTTGCAAAACTGGCTTGTGGGGCCCATCCTCATGTTCGTGCTGGCCGTGATTTTTCTGCACAACACGCCCGAATACATGGTCGGCCTGATCATGATCGGCCTCGCCCGCTGCATTGCCATGGTTATCGTCTGGAATGAGTTGGCGCACGGGGACACGGAATATGCGGCCGGGCTCGTAGCATTCAATAGTGTCTTCCAGGTGCTGTTCTACAGCGTCTATGCCTGGATTTTCATCACGGTTCTGCCCCAATGGCTGGGCTTGCAAGGGGCCGTGGTGCATATCACCATCGGCGAGATCGCCCACAGTGTCTTCATTTATCTGGGCGTTCCTATGATCGCCGGCTTTGCCACTCGCTTCTTCTTGCTGCGCGCCAAGGGCCAGGAGTGGTACGAAACCAAATTCGTACCCCGCATCAGCCCTCTGACCCTGATCGCCTTGCTCTTTACCATCGTGGTCATGTTCAGCCTCAAGGGCAACCTGATCGTGCAGATTCCCCTGGACGTGGTGCGCATCGCCATCCCCCTCGCATTCTACTTCGTGCTCATGTTCCTGGTCAGCTTCTGGATGGGCCGGCGCATCGGTGCGGACTATTCCAAGACCACGACCCTGGCCTTCACCGCCGCCAGCAATAACTTCGAGCTGGCCATTGCCGTGGCCGTGGCCGTCTTTGGCATCAACTCAGGGGCGGCCTTCGCCGCCGTCATCGGCCCGCTGATCGAGGTGCCGGTGATGATCGGACTGGTTAACGTCGCCTTCGTTTTCCAGCGCCGCTACTTCCAGCACGAGCTGCAACCCGTTCCCGCCGCCATGGTGGACGCCGCTGCCGAGGCCTGCCCGCCTGCGAAGGAGTTGATGCGGTAGAAGCTCATCCAAAAGCTTGACGCACACCCACGGGCCCCGAAAACTTGGGGAGAAGACGGGCATTCGTGATAAAATAGGGCAGGCAAGCGTGAGGGGTTATCGCAGCACACATCCATCCCTGCCCCTCACGCCTTCCTCTCTGCGCCGCCCCAAACGACGGCAAACAATGAACCGAAGGCCTGGTTACCATGCTTTCTGATCTACGAGTCTACACACAATCGTGCAAGTCAGGCCCACACTCCTTGCACTGTGACCGATTACTGGAGAGGCTGAATCATGCAAGAAAACTATCCCATGCTCAGCGTCGAAAAAGCTCTGGAGCAAATACTGATCCTGTTCGCACCCCTGCCGACCGAGCAAGTGCCGGTGCTGGATGCCCTGGATCGCGTCTTGGCAGCCGACATCGTTGCCGATATGGACATCCCGCCGCTGGCCAACACGGCGATGGATGGGTATGCCGTGCGCGTGGCCGACACCGCAGGGGCCACACCAGAGCAGCCGCGGCGCCTACATGTGATCGATTATCTGGCAGCGGGCTATGTGCGCAGCGAAGCCATTGCCCCCGGCACAGCCGTACGCATTATGACCGGCGCCCCCGTGCCACCTGGCACCGAGGCCGTGATCCCCTTCGAAAATGTGCAGGTGGAAGGAGACGAGATTCTGGTCTTCAAACCCATTGCCCTGTACAAAAACGTGCGGGCCGCCGGTGAAGACGTGCAGGCGGGGCAAACCGTGCTCAAAGCGGGCACCTACCTCCGTGCCCAGGAAATCGGTATGCTGGCGGCGTTGGGTCATGCTCGTGTGACCGTACATCGCCGGCCGCGGGTGGCGGTGCTTTCCACCGGCGACGAAATTATCGACGTCGACGATCCCTGGCAGCCGGGCAAGATTCGCGATGCCAACGGCTATACCATCGCCTCGTTAGTGCGTCATTACGGGGGTGAACCCGTCCGCCTGGGCGTTGCCGGCGATACCATCGCAGAGCTCACCGCCAAACTCCGCCTCGGCCTGGACGCCGGCGTCGATATGCTGGTCACCTCGGGCGGTGTTTCTATGGGGGATTTTGACGTGGTGAAGAAGGTGTTGGCAACCGAAGGCGAGATGCACTTCTGGCGGGTGCGCATGAAGCCAGGGAAACCCCTGGCCTTTGGACAAATTCAGGGCGTTCCCCTGCTGGGCTTACCCGGAAATCCCGTCTCGTCGATGAATTCGTTCCTGCTCTTTGGGCGGGCGGCCTTGCAAAAAATGCAGGGACTCAGCCCCACCATGCTGCCGACGCGCCCCGCCATTTTGGTCGATCCCATCCGCCGCAAAGACAACCGCCGTCATTTTATGCGGGTATGGCTAGAAGAAAAAGAGGATGTCACATACGCCCACCTCACCGGCGACCAGGGCTCGGGTATCTTACTGTCGATGGTGCAGGCGCAGGGCCTGGCCGTCATCCCCGAAGAATACGACCACACCCCCCCGCACTTCCCTGTCCAGGTTTTGCTGTTTGATTAACCGCAAACCCCGCAAAAACTCAGGAGGATTTTCTCATGTCTGTCAAACACACAGCCGATGTACCGGCTGAAATCGTCTCCGGGGGGAGCCATACCCGCAAGCAGGTGCTCATCTCCGCCGCAGAAGGCCCGCATTTCGCCATGCGTCGTTTTGTGATGGGCCCGGGCGGCGGCATGCCCCGGCACACCAATCTGGTCGAACACGAGCAATTCGTGCTAGGCGGCCGCGCCCGTATCGGCATTGGCGATCAGGTCACCACCGTGCAACAGGGCGACGTCGTGTTCATTCCCGCCGAAGTGCCGCACTGGTATAAGAACATCGGCGATGACGATTTCGAGTTCCTGTGCATCGTACCCAACAAGGACGACAAAACCGTCATTCTGCCCGACTA
>JAADGC010000244.1 GCA_013152585.1 Chloroflexota bacterium | reverse complement strand
CACCCCAACGCCAACCGCCACACGCACCCCCACGGCCACCCCCACGGCCACCATCACCCCTACCCCAACCCGCACGCCTACCGCAACATCTACGCCCACAGCCACACGCACCTCCACCCCCTCTCCCACGCCTATTCCCACCTTTGCCCTCAACCTCAACCCGGTTGCCGACACCAGCATCAGCGGCTGGTCTCCCGACACAAACCATGGCAGTGATACCACCCTGGGGCTGCGTTATCAGGATGTCGAAGCCGCTCTCATGCGCTTCGACCTGTCTGCCATCCCCCCGGGCTCGGCCATCATCGACGCCACCCTGCGCCTCTTCGTCCTCGATCGCAGCAACAGCAATTCCATGCAGGCGCAGTTTTACGCCCTCAAGCGCCATTGGCTGGAAATGGAGACCACCTATAACCAGGCCACCAATGCGGATGCCTGGGAGCAACCCTTCGCCAGTGGCCCCGGAGATCGTTCTGCCACTCCGTTCGTTACTGTCGATCTCCCCGCCTCCGGCTGGGCCGATATTCCTCTCGAAGCTGCTGCCCAGAGCTGGGTGCAGCAACCCGCGGCCAACTATGGCCTTTTTATCCTCGGCCAGGGCACCGGCCCGGTACGTTACAGCCTGGCTAGCCAGCAATACGCCCACGCCGATCGGCGGCCCATGCTGCTGCTCCGCTACATCCTACCCTCGGCGACGCCTACCCCCACCTCCACACCGACTCCAACGCCTACCCCCACTGCCACCCCCACGTCCACACCGACTCCGACCCATACGCCCACAGCCACGCCCACGGCGACGGCCACGCCCACGGCAACACCTACTCACACGCCCACGGCGACGCCTACCCAACCCCCGACCGCTACACCAAGCCCCACTTTCACGCCCACACGCACAGCCACGGTCACCGCTACCCCCACCCCTGCCAGTACTCCTACGCCCACTTCTACGCCCACCGCCAGCCCAACGCCCACTTTCACGCCTACGCCCACCGTTGCTCCCCACAGCGGCAACATCTCCGGTTTCCTCTATCATGATCGCAACGGCAATGGCATGCAAGATGGCGACGAACCGGGCATTGCCGGTGCCACGCTTGCCCTGGCGCCCCAACTGCCGTCAGCATTGGCTACGCGGCAATGGCAAACCACATCCGATATTCACGGCTACTACCTGATCTCCCAGGTGCCGCCGGGGGCGTATGAACTTTCCATTTTCCTGCCTCCCGGTTTCGTCAGCACTGCCACCAACCGCATCGTCGTGGACGTGCAGGCTGGCGCCGTGACCAGCACCTCAGTGCCCGCTATCGCTGGCGACGACGTGCTGTTTCATCCTCTGCTAACAGGTGGCGCTCCCTGATCAGTACCTTCACTGCTGCCGTTCATAAATGACATAGCCGTCGCCGCTTTGCACCGGTGCATAGTGCTGAGCCATAAACGACCGCAGCTCCGGAAATTCTGTGGTGGTATCGCGGCCGCTGGGCCGGGGTGATTTCTGCACGTCGATGATGAAACGCGGCGCTGCCGCTTTAAGCCGGACGATAAAATCAGCCCGGAGCTGCTGGATGGTGGGGCTGGAGATATGATGGTAGAAGTAGTAGTCATAAATGTAGGGCGTGGCCAGAGGTGCTTCGGCGATTAGCATTCCGTGTACGGCCCCTCCGGTCCAATCCAGTGGCTGCACGGTGTCGCCGGGGGTCAGATGTGCTTGCAGATAGGCCGCGATTTCATCTACTCGCCCCCCTTTGG
Source organism: Chloroflexota bacterium (assembly GCA_013152585.1). Lineage (GTDB taxonomy): Bacteria > Chloroflexota > Anaerolineae > J102 > J102 > JAADGC01. The sequence goes on along the minus strand of JAADGC010000244.1, from coordinate 1,740 downwards.
GGGCATCGGGCGGCTGACCGGTCATCTGGCGAAAGAATTCGTTGCGCGGAGCAAATGCCATCATCGCCACCAATGCCACCAGAACCAGCGGTAGCAAACGTTGTCCCCAAGCGTAGGTGTTCGCGGGCAGAGGCCGGAACGATAATCCGGCCAGGATCACGATGAAATACTGGAAGGGCATCCAATGGTAGGGCCAGAACTGACCGCTGAAGACCGGCTCGATGCTATAAGCCAGAGCCATCGCTGCCATCAACCACAATTTGCGTTTGCGGGCAGGGGTGGGGCGGGGCACAAAGAGCGCCACATAGAGCCCCAGGGCGGCCGGCGCCAGCCAGATCCCTAATCCTCCCAGTTGTCCGTACGAGCGCCATAAATACAAATCCCGCGTAATCCCGCGAATCACTTTGTGCTCGCCGGTCATTCCCAAGTGCAATGGCATGTAGTGCAACGTCATATCCAGGAACGCCGGCCAGGCGCCGTTTGCATAAAGCCAGGCGAACGTAACTGTCAGCGGCACGGCCAGTCCCACCGCCATCGCTAATCCCAGGCGGATTCCCCGCCCGAGCCGCGCTGGCCACGTTGCTTCGGCATCAGCAACCAGCGCTGCCCACACCAGTGGCAGGCCGATGCCCAGCGGCGGTTTGATGGTCATGGCCAGGCCAAAGAGCAGTCCCACCCCGGCACCGCGTAGCCACAGCGGCATTCGTTTCGTGGTCAGCGCCCACAGCACCGCAGCCGCTACCGGCAGGATGGCCACATAATCGCGTTGCAGGCTCATGCTGGGGCCATGCTGAAAGTACGAGAGGGCGAAGAGCACCATGCTGGCGCCAGCAACAGCGTGTCCAAAACGGCGCATGATGCCCCAGGTCACGGCCAGGAGTGCAGTCAGCCACAGCACATCGACCACGCGGAAGCCGACATCGCCATAGCCGAACAAGCGTCCGATCAGCCAGTGGAATGCCAGTGCGCCCGGATAGTCGGTGGTGTAAATGTCGCGATAGGGCACGGCGCCGTAGCGGTCGATCAGGAAGGCCATGTACGAAAGCAACGGCGTATCGTGTACCATGCGCCACGAAAGCGAGGCCACGAACTGGGCCAGCAAATACGCCAGCAGGCCCATCAGCACAAGATACCGCAGCCAAGTGTCGGCGGGGATGCGAGAAAGCCGGGTGTTTTTGATCATGGGTGGGCAATAAGTGAGAGAGCTATCAGTGATCTGTGGCTGCTGTGGCTAAAGATGCGTTGCTAAGCTGCAGGTGTCCTTTTCGCCAGACGCCAGTTTGCAGCACCGGCTTCGCCGGACGCTGGCATTATACCGCACACTGTTTGGCGCACCAAAGTGATCTGCTGTCATGCGTCGGGGCACAGTTGCGTGGGGGGTGGCCACTTCCCTCCTCGTGGTAAACACAAATCACACACTTGGCGCCGGGCGCGTTTCAGTTGGAGGGCAACCTTCATGAACAACTGTGGTTCAGCCGCATCTCAGGGGTCTCGCCGTGCCCTCCGGGAGGTGGCCAGGACATTTTTGCCCAAACAGAGTGATTTTGGCCACCTCCCGGAGGTCTGAATTGAGACCCCTAAGTACACGTCCAGGAATAACTTTCCTTTTTGGGGCTGACGCTGACCGAGGGTACCCTTCACAGCACTCGATGGCAGGCTCGGGCTCTTTGGACGCTTTGCGCCGGGAATCGGCCATCGCCGTCCGGTCTTCGCCACACGGAGAGTCGGCGAAGGCCGACT
>JAADGC010000105.1 GCA_013152585.1 Chloroflexota bacterium | reverse complement strand
ACGAATTTCACGAAAAATGGGGCAAATAATTCGTGAAATTCGGGTAATTCGTGTCAAAAAATGCGTTGCTAAGCCATCTATTGACGCCCTCGCGTGCTGGTTAACGGGATTGGTCAAAGAAGCCTGGATATGGCATGATAGAGATCAATATTACGTTACTGGAGAGAAGAGTCATGTCAGGACTAAAGCCACCGGCGTTCAGCTTGAGTGAGGTGCAGATGTGGTTATGAAGAAGGTTTTAGTCAGTGGTTGTTTTGACATGTTACACAGCGGCCATGTGGAGTTTTTCCAACGCGCGGCCGCCTGTGGTGACGAGTTGATCGTTGCCCTGGGCTCTGACAAGACCGTCTTCGATCTCAAAGGCCGGCCTCCCATCAACAACGAGGAGGAGCGTCGTTTCATGGTGCAGAATGTGAGCTGCGTGCATCAGGCGCTGATCTCCAGCGGCTCGGGGTATCTCGACTTCGAGCCGGAGTTGCGCACCCTCCACCCCGACGTCTTCGTGGTCAACGAGGACGGCAATACGCCCGATAAGCGCAAGCTGGTGGAAAGCCTGGGTATCGAATACGTGGTGTTACGACGCACCCCTCACAACGGCCTGCATCCCCGCTCCACCACAGCGCTGCGCACCATAGACCGTCTTCCTTACCGCATTGACCTCGCCGGCGGCTGGCTCGACCAACCCTTCGTCTCCAAACATCATCCGGGTTCGGTGATCACGCTTTCCGTCGAACCGACCCTCGAGTTCAACGAGCGCAGTGGCATGGCCACCAGCACCCGGCATACGGCCATGAGGCTATGGGGCAATCGCCTGCCCGTGGAAGATCCCCACAAGCTGGCCTACATGCTCTTCTGTTGCGACAACCCGCCCGGAACCACCGAGATATCCGGAGCCCAGGACACGATCGGCCTGGTTTTCTCCGGTTTGGCCCGCTCCGACTATGACGGCGACTACTGGCCCCATCACATCGAACATCTGCCCGATGAGGACGCTTTACGTTTTGTGGAAGACCTGCTTCACCTGATCCCGTTGGGGCCCCGTCGCGATGGCTTTGCTGTGCTGGCCAACACCCGCATTACCCGGGCGGACGCCCAGGCTCTGGCCGAGGCCACGACGGACTGCTGGCAGGCGATTTTGCACCGGGATGCTACCGGCTTTGGCGCTGCCGTGCGCCGCTCGTTCGAGGCCCAGACCGCCATGTTTCCCAACATGCTCACCCCGACTGTCCTTGACCTGTTGGAAACCTATCGAGACAGCGCCTTGGGCTACAAGCTCTCCGGCGCCGGGGGAGGCGGTTATCTGGTGTTGGTGGCGGATTGCGAGGTGGAGAATGGGATTCGCATCACTGCCAGGCGTGAGTTCGAATGAGCCTGAACCACTTTGGCTCTTTTTGATTCCTTGGTCGTGCCGTGCGTCTGTCCTGAAAAGAGGACACTGACGAACGCCACAATACCTGACAGGCTTGCTTGCCCTGCCAGGTATTGTGCAAGATGCGTTGTTATTTACGTCCTAAACCAGGACAAATTTATTGGGCTTCGCACCGCAAATGGGGCAGGGATCGGTGGGTTTACCGAACTCGATGTAGCCGCAAACCGGGCATAGATAGAACTCAGTCACGGCGAGATCTTCACCGCGCGATGCTGCCTCCAGGGCCATCTGATAGAGTTTAGCATGTACCTCTTCGACTTTCACTGCGTATGCGAACATGCGCTTGGCCTTATGGCCTTCTGTCTGCGCTTGTTCGAGCATGGGAGGATACATCTCGGTGTATTCGTAGGTTTCACCGGCGATCGCAGCTTGCAGATTTTCGACCAGGTTGCCAATCCCCTCCATGGCTTTGAGATGGCCTTCGGCGTGAATTCTTTCTGCCTCGGCCGTGGTACGAAACAAGCGAGCGATATTGGAAAAACCCGCTCGTTCTGCTTGTTTGGCAAAGGCGCGATATTTTTGATTAGCCTGGCTTTCGCCAGCGAAGGCGTTCTTGAGATTATCGTGTGTGTCAGACATATGAGTCTCCTTTTTTGCGTCAAGTGAACGGGATATTTACTAGCATTACTTCCTGCATGATAGCAAAATCACCGAAAATATGCAATGATATGCGTCATAACGTGCCCTGGCCCGGCGGGCCGCCGGCGATCACCGATGTTTTTGGCTCTTTTAGATTTCGTGGGGGTCGCCATTCGGGCCTCCGGGAGGTGGCCAGGATTTTTGCCCAAACAGAGTGTTTTTGACCACCCCCCAGAGGTCACGGGGAGACCCTCTGAGATGCGGTTGAACCATTTTTTTAACGCAAGGGTGTAATCAGTTATCAGTGAGCCGTGGCGGGTGACCACGATTCCCCTCGGCCCGCAAACTGGGGCGGCCCACTGCCGTGAAGATCAAGTCTGTGCCCAGATAGAGTTCGCCGCCAAATGCCTCTTGCACCGGGGCGGTGTGGTCCAGGCGTTGCATGCGTACCTCGACCTGCTGGGCGCCGGCCTGACGTGCCTGGGCAATGATGGTCTGGCGCGTGGCTGCTTCGGCAAAACGCACGCATTCCCCGAGAGTGGCAAAGTCGTGGATGCCGTCGGGCAGATAGGAGCGGAAGCGAGCCCTCAGCCGGATTTCAACGGGCTGGATTTCGACGGTGCGGTGCTGCACCACACTGCCCACTACGGCGCCAATGGCGTTGGCTACCTCGGCGTGTTCGGGGATGGTGACGTGCGTGTGCAGTTGGGCGCCGGTGCGGGGCATGAAAGCCGCGGCGGGCGCACCGATGCCGATCACGGGGCGACGCAAGGTGATGCTGCTATCGAGATCGACAGCCTGGGGTTGGTACAATGCCCGGGCCAGCAGTTCCGCTGCCGTCGGCTCCTGATCCCATTGGGGGATGATGCCATCATCCAACAGGGTTTTACTGACCAGCGCCTGAGCAATGCGACTGGATACGCCCAACAGCACTCGTTCGCACAGGGTTTGCACGTCCAGGTGCAGTTGCCGGGCCAGCAGCTCGGCCCCCAGCCGCGCGGCTTCGGTATCCCACACAGCCAACAAGCCCAATACGTGCAGGGCATCGGTGGGCGTGAACGCGGAGAGGATGAGCTTGCGTTCGTCGATTAGCCTCTCCATGCGTCGCAAGGCGGGAGCGGTCACCCGATAATGGCCCAGCACATCGTGCGTCGTTTGCGGACCGGCCTGCAATTGCGCCACCAGTTCGGCCTCGGCCTCGGATAGATGGCGCAGATGTTTGCGTTGGGCCAATACCAGGCGCCCGGATTCGTCCCCCTGTTCGGGTTCAGCCAACTGGGCGCGTAATTTGGCCGTGATCTGCGGGTATTGGTGGGCCAGCAATGAGAGCGGCATCACCCGACGGGGGCCGATAGCCAGGGGATCATAGCGCTGCGTGCGCCTGCAAGCGCGTACGTCGCTATCACCGCCCAGCCCCACCGTGAACACATCGATGGCCTCGACCATCGTCTGCCAGCGGCCCACGCGGGCGCCATCGGGATTGACGCGGGGCAGGCCGTTTTGCAGACTGGCAATATCGGTCGTGGTGCCGCCCATATCCACAACCCAGACATCCTTTTCCCCGGCCAGACGCCAGGCGCCGATGACGCTGGCCGCCGGTCCCGAGAGGATCGTTTCGATGGGGCGGTCCATCGCCCAACCCGCCCGCACCAGCGAGCCATCGCCCTTGACAACCATCAGGGGTGCCGAAACCCCCAGTTGGTTCAGCGCTGCCTGCACGGTGGAGATGAGGTCGATGAGCAACGGGATGAGGCGGGCATTGAGGGCAGCGGTGGTGGCGCGGCGCACCGAATTCAGCCGGGTGCTGAGCTCGTGCCCACAGGTGACGGGCAGGGGATCGTGCTCATCGCTGGCCGTGAGCTCCTGCACCAGTTGCCGGGCGCGCAGTTCGTGGGCCGGATTGCGGACACCAAAGTAGCCGGATATGGCAAAGGCTTCGACCTGATCCCGCTGCGCGACGATGGTGTGAATCAGGGCTTCCTCGTCGAGCGGCGCTGCTTCGTTGCCCAGGATATCGTGGCCGCCGGCCACGTAGACGATGTTGGCCGTGCCCAGTTCTTTCTCGAAGCCGAATTTACGGATGAGATCAGGGCTGTAGCCGATCAGGATCAGGCAGATGGGACTGCCCTGGCCTTCGACAATGGCGTTAGTGGCCAGGGTGGTCGATAGCGAGACCATGTCGACGGCCTGAGGGCGAATGTCGTGGCTGGGGTGCTCAAATACGGCGGTGATGGCGGCGTTGATGCCCAGAGAGAGGTTGTGGTGGGTGGTGAGTGATTTGGCTGTGGCCAGCACCTGATCGCCGGGTTGGGCCAGGAGGACGGCGTCGGTGTAGGTGCCGCCGGTGTCGATTCCGAGGGCGATTGTCATCATGTAAGGGTTAGAGGAGCGAAACGGAAAAGGGTGCGCTACGAGTTGGGGGCGTGCTACTCAAGCGGCCGGCCCTCAATGTGGATGTTGTTGTCGCTGATGTCAACGCTGTCGATCTCCATGCCGATGTCGGCGTTGAGAAACTGGTCGAGATACGGTTGGATCATTTGCTGTTCGACGATGCCGCCTACTATTTGCCCCGCCACCTGGATACTGGCAACCGCCGGGATGGCTTTGCCGTTGGTCACGGTGACAGTGAGTATGACTTCGGTATCGAGATTGAAAAAGCCGACCGTCACTTGCCCCAGCAGGGCGATTGCTCCCGGCCGCAGATCTACGCTGAGATTTTGTACGGGCAGATCGGGCTGGTTTTGCAGTTGTTGCTGCAGCAGGCGATTAATATCGGCTTCGCTGATGTCGTAGGACAGCGTGGATGGGGTGGGGCTACGCTGTGGCCGCGGCGTGGCCGTGGGAACGGGCGTGGGTGTGGGCGTAGCTGTGGGGCTGGGCGTGGATGTGGGGGTGGAGGTAGGGGTGGGGGTGGCCTGCACGCTTGTGGGTGTGGGCGAAGGCAGGGCGAGTGTGGACACCGGCGTTTCGGGGATGGGAATGGGGATCGCAGCGGTGCATGACAGCAGCCCTGCGACCAGGATAACAAGGATGGGAAGTAAAAGCAGGTGTGTTTTTGACATAAGGGATTGTCCCAAAGTGAGTTTCTGATCTGTGATCAGTGACCAGACCAGCGAAGTTCCTGCGGGAACTTGGCGACTTGAGCAGGCAAATGCGATTTGCCGGGGTGGCTGGGAAATGCCATTATGCCAGCGGATGACCGTGCTGCCAAATATCGGCAGGAAGCAGGCGCATCGCCGGAATTTGGCGAGAGGATGTGACCGAAGATGTGCCAACGGCGAATCACGGATTTGCCTGCGGGCGCGGCCTTGGATAACTCACGGCTCCCGCCCTCATTCTCCCGGGCTCCCGGCCGTGGTACGGCGGCCATGATGTACCAATCTACGGGAGCACCGATTCATAAATCCGCAGCCACTCCGCAAAACGACGGCCGGGATCGAATGCGGGCCGGGCGCAGTACTGGCGCCCGAGTTCAGTACCATGCGGAAAATCGGGCGCCAGGATGTGCTGCACGCCCGCCACCAGGGCGGCGGGGCTGCCCGCGGGCACGAGGTGGGCATGAGGTGCAGACCGGCACAGCAGCGGCAGGCCACCCACGCCGGTGGTCAAAACCCGCACACCCATGCTCAGGCTCTCAAATGCTGTCATCCCCCAGGCCTCGCGCAGTGACGGGATGATGACAGCCTCCACCGCTTGTAGCCAGGGGCGGATATCAGCCTGATAGCCGAGCAGGTGAATGCCCGGCTGGCGCAGGTGAGGACGGATGCGGCGGCGGTAAGTCGAGGCCGGGGCGGGGCCCAGCACCCAAAGGTGGGCATTGGGGAAGTGCCGGCGGAGGGTCGGCCAGGCCGCCAGCAGCACATGCAGGCCTTTTTCGGGCGAGAGCCGGCCCGCAAACAACATGTGTGGTCCCGGCGCCGGCAGGGCGGCCGGAGGGGGCGGGGATGTCGTAGGGAGGATAGCACGGCTGTTGCCGATCACGTGGCAGCGCCCGGCGGCGATACCCTGCTGGCGCAGCGTCTGGGCCCAGGCCGGTGATACCGCGGCTACGGCCGCCATCCGGCGCAGCCCCCAGCTATCCAGACGATTCCATATCCCCATGCGCAGGCTTTCGGCCGTGTGCCCGTGCGATTCGGCTACCTGCGGCCAGGGTCGGCGTATGGCCCAGGCCAGGGTATCGCTGCGATAATCGCAGGTGTGGAGGATGCCTGCGGGGTGCGGGGTCAGCAGGCGCCGGAGCTGGCGCCAGGCGCCGGGGTGCCAGGGACTGGGGTCGGGCACGGTGGTGGCTGGCAGGCCATGTTGCCGGGCCACGACCACCAGGGGGTGTTCGCCGCCGGCACGATACAGGCACAGCAGGTGTGGCTGCCAGGCGGCATCCCGCAGGCGCAGGGCGTGATCGAGCAGTTGGCGCTCGACTCCGCCCAGATGGCGGCTGGAGCGCAGCAAATAGACCGAAATCATGTTTGCATTTTATCACATTCGCCCTGTCAGGCATTTTGGAGGATAATGGACATGATTCTGCCGCCAACGTCCCTATCCCGCCCGTTGACTGATTCCCCAACCTGCTCATTCGTCCATCCATGCCAGACAACGAGATTGTTTCCGTGCCGTCAGCACCTGCCTGGAGCAGTGTGCGTGTCGTGGCGGGGAATGCCGGGTTCAATGCCCTCAGCCTGGCCGTGAGCTCGCTGGCGGCCCTGCTATTGCTGCCGTTTTTGCTCCGGCATTTGGGAGAATCGCCATTTGGGGTATGGGCCTTGTTGGGGGTGCTCATCTCTCTGGCGCAGTTGGTGGATGTGGGATTGGGGCGCGCATTAGTGTTGCACGTAGCCCAACGGCGGGCACGCAGGCAATTGGCGGCGGTGGGGGACGATGTGAATCGTATGTTATGGCCGCTGCTGGTGATGTGGCTGGGCTTGGTGGGGGTGGGGATGTGGGTGGCGCCAGGGCTGGTGTCGGCGCTGGGCACGCCGCTACGCTGGCTACCCGCGGCCACCGTGGCCGGGCGCTGGCTGGTGCTGGCTTTTTTGCCGGTGGGATTGAGTTTGCTGGGGTCGGCGGTGCTGGAAGGGATGCAACAGATGATTTTCAGCAGCGCCGCCCAGGCTTTGGCGCGGTTGATATTTGCCGGGGCAGCGGTGGTCGCAGTGCTGGCGGGCCTGGGGCTGGCGGGCGTCGCCGCAGCGTACGTGCTGTCGGTGAGCGTGCAGGCCGTGGTTTTGTGGCTGGCAGTGCGGCGGGTACTGGCAGGGGTGCGTTGGCGGTTGGGGCCGAAATTCGGGGGCCTGAGATGGGCGGATCACCGCTTTGGCGCCAATGTGCTGGCCGTGGGACTGATCGCCCTGGCCTTTACGGCCACGAACAAGGTGGCGCTGGCGCGATGGGTGGGGTTGGAGCCGCTGGCTTATTATGAACTGGCCACTGTCATTGCTTTGCAGATGTTTGCCCTGGCGTTGGCATGGGCACGAGCGGCCTATCCGGCGCTGGCGACGGCGCAGGTGGAGGGGGGTATGGCAGAGGTGCGGCGGTTGTATTCGCGGGCGCTGCGCCTGCTGGTGATGGGCATGGCGCCGGTGATGGTGGGCATGATGACATTGGCACTGCCCTTTATGACGGTGTGGCTGGGCGAGGGCGACGTGTGGACAGCCGGACGCACGCTGCAGGCATTGGCAGCAGCGTGGGGGATCGCCGCCATGGCCAGCGTGGCCTCGGTGGGTTTTCTGGCCCTGAGACGTCCGGGCTGGCCAACTTTCTTTTCGGCCCTGAATCTGGCTCTGAATGGGTTGCTGATCCTGTTGCTGACCCCGCGTTGGGGTCTGGGGGGCGTGGTGGCTGCCAATGTAGCGGCAGTGGCAGGCACTTCGTTGCTGACATTGGGGGTGTATGCGCATTTGATCGGGGCAAAAGGCAAGGAACTGTGGTCGTCGGTCGCACCACCGTTGGCCTGGGCGGGTATGGCGGGGATGCTGTTGGCAGGGCTTGAGCGTTGGTGGGGGGGTGTTTCTCTGGGGAAATTGCTTGTGCTGGCTGCGATCTTTGTCGTGCTGTATGCCGGCGGTCTGGTAAGATTGGGCATCCTGCGGCCGCGGGAGCGGGCGTGGCTGGTTGCGACTTGGCAACGCCTTATGACCGGGGCGGGGAGGGACTGATGTCGGCGATTGATGTCAGCATCGTGATCGTGAGCTGGAATGTGCGGGCGCATCTGGCCCGTTGTCTGGCTTCGTTGCCGGTTGCTCTCGGGGATCTGTACGGCGCTGAGGTGATTGTGGTCGACAATGCCTCGGATGACGGCAGCGCCACCTTCGTGCGGCAGCATTTTCCCCACGTGCAGGTGATTGCGCTTTCGCACAATTGGCTGTATACTGCAGCAGCAAACGAAGGACTGCTGCGGGCCCGAGGCCGACACCTGCTGCTCCTCAATCCCGACACCCTTCTTCATCCCCACAGTGTTGCGCGTCTCATCCATTACGCCGATACGCATCCCCGGGCCGGTCTATTAGGCCCGCGCATCCTGGATGCAAACGGGCAGGATGATCTGCGCACGGGGCGGTATCCGCCCAGCGCCGGCTCCGAGCTAGCGGATTGGTCGGGCCTCAGTCGTCGTTTTCCGCACCATCCCTATTTTGCGGCCAATCTTCGCTCCAACTTCGACCGCCGTCAGACAGCCTCTGTTCCCGTACTTTCAGGTGCCTGTTTGTTGTTTTCGTCCCATCTCCCCCCTGCTTTGCGCTGCCTGAATCCTGATTTTCCCATGTATGGCGAAGACGTGGACCTATGTCGGCGTGTGCAGCAAGCTGGCTTTGCCACGGTGCTGGTAGGTGATGCCGTGATCACGCATGTGGGGGGGCAGAGCAGCCGGCAACAATCAACCCTGGCAGCGGTGCTGGCCGTAGACGCAGCCCAACGCTATTTGCGATTGTGGGTCGGGCCCCAGGCGGCGCGGCTGCATCGTCTGGGCATGGGCGTCATTGCCCTGATCAAGCTCCTTATTTATCGACTCCCCATCATCTCCGCTTCCCGCGCGGCTGCCCAACGCCGGACGTACCAGGCGATCTGGGCCTGGGCGCGGCAAGGTCACATCCCCGAAACGTTGGCTCCTTCCCGGTGCCAGGGCGCAGAGATTAATCAACGCCAAGACGCCGAGGCAGGAAGAAAGTGATCAGTGTTCAGTGGTTAGACGGGAAGCGAAGACCCTGCGGGGTCTTGGCGCTGTGAGCCGGCGAATTCGATTCGCGGACAAGCGCAGAGAACACAGACATCATTTCCATCGGTAAGGTACCCATGACATCAACACCCCCCATCGAAGCCCCATCTCCAGCATCTCTATTGCGTGTGAGCGTGATCGTGCCGGCGTATAACGCCAGCCAAATTTTACCACGTTGCCTGGCAGCCCTACAACAACAAACACTGCCCGATGAGTCTTACGAGATAGTAGTCGTGGACGATGGCAGCAGTGATGATACGGCGCAGGTGGCGAAGGCGGCCGGGGCGAGGGTGGTGCGGGGCCGCCATGCCGGAGCCGCGGCGGCGCGCAATGCCGGTGTGGCATCGGCGCTGGCGCCCGTGGTGGTTTTTACGGACGCCGACTGCGAACCGGCTCCCGATTTCTTGGCGCAGTTGTTGAAGCCGTTGGCCGATGCCGATGTGAGCGGCGCCCGGGGCGTGTATCGGTGCCGGCAGAAGGAGCTGGTCGCCCGCTTTATCCAACTGGAATACGAAGAACGTTATCGCCGCATTGCCCACATTGCCGCCCAACAGGGTTCGGTGAATGCCCTTGATACCTCGTATTGTTGTTATCGGCGTCAGGCCTTTGTGGACGCCGGCGGGTTCGATGACCGTTTTGCCAGCGCTGCGGGCGAGGATCACGAACTTTCGTACCGCATGGCCGAGGCGGGGCACGTGTTTCGCTTTGTGCCCCAGGCCATGGTGTATCACTGGCATGTGTGCTCGGCGGTAGCCTATGCCCGGCGCAAGTTTCGCATTGGCTATTGGAAGGCGTTTTTGGCTCGCCAGCATCCGGGCTATATGCTCAAGGATGCGCACATGACGCAGAGCGTGAAAATTCAGATTGGGTTGGCAGGCTTGTTGTGGCTGAGTCTGGCAGCCTGGGGCCTGTGGTCGGGGGCGGGATGGCTGGCGTTGGTGCTGGCGCTTTTGTTTGTAGTCAGTGCCATCCCCTTTCTGCTGCTGGTGGTCCGCCACGATCCACCGGTGTTGGCGGTGACACTGCCGCTGCTGCTGGTGCGAGCCACTGCCGCCGGGGCAGGATTCTGCTGGGGGCTGGTACGTACCTGAATGCACCTCCTGGGCCAGATAGCTTGGAGGGTAAAAATGATAGCAAATGGTCAAGTTTTTGGATGCGGATAAACACAGGAACAAGGGGGAACCGGCCTGGGCGCGGCCTTCCTCAAGGATGAGAGAATGGTATGGCAGTGAAAAGTGATGACTTGCTATGGGCACAGTTGCCTGCTGGATTCTTTACAAGTCTTCTTGCGGATCACGTCCTGGCGTGCTATCCTTTTTGTACTTCGATTCAATGCGTCTGTTTGTTGTAGCCATTGCTCCAGACAGACGCTCCATCTCCCGGCTCTCGATCCTGATTTCCAGCGGCGTCAGGAGGGCAGCGCTTGGGCTCCACGACCGTCCTCACGAGTGACGGCTCCGAGGCAAAGCCCATCGAGCGGCCCCATATCGCATCTTGCCCAACTCTCGAGAGACGGGAAACAAAAGAATGAGAGAGAGAGCCCCATGACTACAAACAGATTATCTGCCTTATGGTATGTGGTGCATGCCAGAACCCACAAGGAGTTACTGGCCGCCGACCGCCTGGAACAACTCTTGCACATGAATGTGTTTTTGCCGGAGGTTTTGCAAAAATATCGGGGCAAGATGCAGCCGCGGCCCTTATTTCCCGGTTATTTGTTCGTGCAGGCAGACCCGGAACAATTACAGATGACAGCGATCAACTATACCCCGGGTGTCTTGCGGCTGGTGGCTTGTGAAGGCCATCCGCTGCCCTTGCAGGCACACGTGGTCGAGCAGATACGGCTGGAGGTGAGGCGGTTGAACGCTCGCGGGGGGTGGGTGCCGCATCTGTATCAGCCCGGCGAGGAGGTGCGTTTGCTGGAAGGGCCGTTGCAGGGGCTTCATGCCGTGTTTGTGCGCCATCTGCCTGCTAAAGAACGGGTGATCGTGTTGTTGAGTTTTTTGGGACAGCAGAATGAGGTGGAGATGGAACTGGCGGCGATTGAGCGTGCGAGCCAGGTGCGGCGGCGAGGCCGCACCACGCGTGGCCGGGGAAGGCCGCTCAGGAACCGGCAGTATTAGGAACTGCAGTCTGGTGTTTTTGCCACGGATTCATCCGGATTTTTACGGAATAGAAAGAGGCTCCACCGCAGCTCATGGGGTCTCACTGTGACATCCGGGAGGTGGCCAGAAGTGCTGGACTGGCAACCCAAGGTTTGTTTCCAGGAATTGGTGCATATCATGTTGGACGCAGATCTGGGGTTAGTTGTTTTGGAATTGCCCGGCGAAGGGCAGCGGATGCTGCAATACTTTGACTCCTGGCATTGCTGGGAGGATCAGATCGTTTCGATGGAGAAGACTTCATGAGTGATCATTGGCCTGACGGTCGAATTTTCTGGCGGAATAAGCGAGCTATTGTCACCGGCGGCGCCGGTTTTCTCGGCTCGTTGGTTGTAGAAAAACTACGCGAGCGGGGTGTGGCCGAAATCATCGTCCCCCGCAGCAAGGATTATGATCTGCGGGACATCAACGCCATCCGCCGCTTGTTGCGCGACACGTTGGAACCTGCCAACGTTATTATTATCCACCTCGCCGCCCATGTCGGTGGCATCGGTGCCAACCGCGCACACCCGGCTGAGTTTTTTTACGATAACCTGATGATGGGTGCGCCGTTGATGCACGAGGCCTGGAAAGCAGGTGTGGGCAAGTTTGTGGCCATTGGCACGGTCTGCTCCTACCCCAAGTTCACGCCTGTGCCCTTCAAAGAGGAAGATTTGTGGAATGGCTATCCCGAGGAGACCAACGCCCCCTACGGTCTGGCCAAGAAAATGCTGCTTGTGCAGTCCCAGACCTATCGCCAGCAGTATGGGTTTAACGCCATTTTCCTGCTGCCGGTCAACCTGTACGGCCCGGGCGATAACTTCGACCCAGAGTCGTCCCACGTCATCCCTTCCCTGATCCGCAAATTTATAGAGGCCAAGAAGCGAGGGGATGATCACATCATGGCATGGGGAGACGGCTCGCCTACCCGGGAATTCCTCTATGTAGAGGATGCCGCCGAAGGGATTGTCCTGGCCGCAGAGCGCTACAACGCCAGCGATCCGGTTAATCTAGGCAGCGCCTTCGAGATCAGTATCAAGGATCTGACCGAAACCATTGCCCGGGTGGTTGGGTTTGAGGGGGAAGTGCGCTGGGATACGAGTAAGCCCAACGGTCAACCGCGGCGGAAACTGGATACCAGCCGGGCGCAGGAGTTGTTTGGGTTTGTGGCGAAGGTGCCGTTTGAACTTGGGTTGCGTAAGACAGTGGAATGGTATCTGCCCAAGGTTTCTGAATGAAGGCACTCGATAATTGGCGATGATTGGCCAGAACAGGCGTCATTTTCTGTGTCGCCCCTCACGCACTCAACATAAGGCATGGATGCCTGGTATCTCTAAAGTGATCCAGAAACTTCAACGTGCCGCATCTAAAAGAAGGCATTCGTCGTATTGTCCTATGAAACAGTTATTTCTTTGTGTCCTTTGTCAATACCTTCGCCAATGAGGCAGCTCGGATGCGCAGAGGCGGGCTGTGCATGCTGCCCAAGGTGGCGATAAAGCAAGTAATGCGTTGGAATAAAATTGGCTCCGGTTTTTGCGGAAGCATTTTCAATATTTCAGAGGCGTAATACAGACCTCGGAAGTAGGCTTTCAAGTCAAGGACGCCCGCATGGGGCGATTCCTCTCGGCATTCCAGAAGGAAGCGCTGAGAAAGGCTGACCATGAAGAAAGAAAGCTGAATGGCATTGGTCACGGCCGTTTCTTCCACTCGTATTTAGCCGAGTTTCTGCTGGCCATAGAAGTTTTATCGGAGGCTGTGTTAGGATGAGTATCTCTACGGGGATTACGGCCGTCATTCCCGCTTATAACGAGGCGGGGCGCATTGGCGAAACGGTGCGAGCCGTGGCGCTTTATGTGGATGAAGTCCTGGTCGTGGATGACGACAGTACTGATAAAACGGCCGCAGAAGCCCGGCAGGCAGGGGCGCGGGTGATTCGGCAGAAACAAAACCGGGGATACATCGCCGCGATTAAACGTGGTTTTAGCGAGGCTATTGGCGAGATTATCGTCACGATTGATGCAGATGGAGAGTTCCCGCCAGAGCAGATTCCGACACTGGTTCAGCCCATCCTGAACGACGAGGCTGATATGGTTCAGGGCCATCGCGACTCTATACCTCGTCCTTCGGAGCGCTTTCTGACGTGGCTGGCAAATTTTAGAGCGCCGGTGGGCGATAGCGGCACCGGCTTCCGGGCGATACGTGCAGAAACTGCTCGGCAGCTTACTTTGAAGGGGGCATGTATATGTGGTATATTTTCGCTGGAGGTTCTTGCCCGAGGGGGAAGGCTCGAAGAAGTTCCCGTCCATTTGCAAGCTATTGGCAAACCCAGGCGAATTGCCTGGTATCATTTGCAACAATTCTTCTTTCTACTGCCCTGGTTGCTGCGAAAGAGATAGTTTGATCGTTATCCAAATAGAAGTGAAAGGTGGATGAGTTACAGGATATGATGATTTTTCTATGAGCATGGACATAGATCGGATCAATCAGCGATTGGAAACGCTAACGCCGCAAGACATCTTGATTTGGGCCTGGGAGACGTTTGGGCCACGTATTGCGGCGACGTCTTCTTTTCAGACACAGAGTGTTCCATTATTACACATGATCGCTGAAGTGACACTGCAGTTGCCAGTTTTCTTTCTGGATACTGGTTTTCATTTCCCTGAGACGTTGGCGTACCGAGATAGATTGATCGCTACATATGGTCTAAATGTCGAAGTGTTGCGGGCAGGAATGGGGCATGACGATTTTTTGAGACGATTTGGTGATCTATACCGGCGAGACCCTGACCGCTGCTGCTATATCAATAAGGTGGAGCCGTTGCGGCGAGCCATGCGGGGACTGAAGGCGTGGATCAGCGGTATTCGTCGCGACCAGACGCCAGAACGTCGTCACACGCCCGTCGTGAGCCTGCAGGATAACGGCATTTATAAGATTTGCCCCATGGTAACCTGGACACGACGTGATGTTTGGAAATATATTGCCGATTATGACTTGCCGGAGCATCCTCTTCTTACACGAGGGTACTTGAGCGTGGGGTGTGCGCCCTGCACGCGTCCTGTCGGGGAAGACGAAGATGAACGAGCCGGTCGGTGGTCTGGACAGGCAAAGGCCGAATGTGGCCTGCATACAATGCTTCTTTCTCCGGTTTTTTCGCTGACTCCAAAAGAGACAAAAGAGGAGAGATAGAATGGAACATTACACAATTCTGGTTACTGGTGGCTGTGGCTACCTGGGCTCCCAACTGATTCGGGATCTGGCGCTTGACACTGAAACCAATGCGATAACTATTCGAGTTCTTGATAATCTGCAATCAGGCCGTTTACAGGCGCTCATGGATCTACCCGAGAAAGGCCACTATCAATTTATCGAGGGTGATATCTTGGATACCTCTGCCCTCCGCTATGCGTTAGAAGGCGTTGATGTTGTGGTGCATCTGGCGGCAATTGTCAGCACAGCCATGGGCTTTGGTCATGACCCTATTTGGGTGGAGCAAGTGAATCATTGGGGTACGGCTCGGCTGGTGGAATCCTGTCTGGAGGCCGGTGTACAGCGCTTTATCTTTGCCAGTAGCGCTGCCGTGTACGGACCAGGTGGCCCCTTCCACGAGGAAGACCTTTGTCATCCTATTGGGCCTTATGCTCAGTCCAAGTATCGAGCTGAGGAGAATATACGTGTTGCCAATGAACGAGGTCTGGCAGGTACCGTGTTGCGACTGGGAACTTTTTTCGGTTACGCTCCTGGTGTGCGCGTGGCGGCTGTAGCCAACCGTTTCGCTTATCTGGCTGGGGTGGGCAAGCCGTTGACTGTCTATGGTGACGGTCGGCAGCGACGCCCTGTGGTGCACGTGCGCGATGCCAGCTCGGCGATTCGCTTTTGTCTGAAGCACGAAGATTTGACGGTCGGACGCATTCTGAACGTTGTGGGAAAAAATGTCTCGGTGCTAGACTTGGGGGAAGCAGTGCGTTATTCGAAACCGGATGTGCAGGTGCGTTATACCGATCAAGATGCCCTGACGCACTTCTCCTTCGAGCTTGAGGGAGCGGCATTCGCTCAGCTCGGATGGCGGCCCCTTTTTTCCATTGAAAGTGGCTTAGCGGAACTATTGGGGCGGTTGCGGAATTTAGGCCCGCTAACGGCAGGACACAATCTTCTCGAAGAGGATGTGTAATCCAGCAAAGCATATGAAATCTGATCAAGGAGCCTATCGGAAAAGTATTTTGGAATCGGTTCCACACCGGTTCCACACTCAAAACACCCTGAGTTCAAGCCCTAAAGGCATTCGAATCAGGGGTGTTTTCAACCCTGGTGCGACTTCTCCGACAAGCTGCTAGCCACGGAAAAACACAGAATGACACGGAATGTGCTTGTCTTTCATCCTTCCTGTGCCTTTCCGTGTTATTCCGTGGCTTTTTTTCTGGCATCATTGGTTAAGAAGGAGGTGGGCTAAAATGAACCATGCTACGAATAGTCCCCTGCGGGCGGCAACAGCACTATTTTTGTTCATCCTCTTGTCTGTGCTGGCGACATGTGCCTATGTGCCATCTGCGCTTTCTCAGCCCCCGGCGGCCACCACACCGGGGATGGACGATGCGCTCACCCTGTGGGCCGCCGGGGATGCACGCAAAGTGCTGCCAGATGCTGTTCCCGAGACCCATAACACCGTCTGGGATGCAGACAGGCAGCAGGTGACGCTGCGTGCTGCGCGCAATGAAACTGCCGCCTTCCAGCTCATCCTTAGTACCTCTGCCCCCCTGCGCAACGTAGACGTTATCCCCGGCGCCTTCTCCGGTACGGGCGATCGTGCTACGCCCACCATCATCCTTTATCGTCAGGGATATTATGCCGTCGAGACCAACTCCGATCCCTGGGGCGCCGGCATTCCCGTCGCCATCCTTGCCCCCGGTGCTATCCCCGATCCCCTGATCCCCTTCGTGGATCCATACGATCCCGCGCATCGTGTCGGTGCGCCTTTCGACATCCCTGCCGGCCGCAGTCAGGCCCTGTGGGTGGATATCGCCATCCCTGCGGATTGGCCGGCCGGTGACTTCACCACAACCTTCACGGTCACGGTGCAGGAGCAGCCTGTGGCCGCCATTTCCCTTCTCCTCCATATCTGGGATTTCACTTTAGCCGACCGCCCCAGCCTGCGCGTTTTCGTGCCCTCCGATCCACTCTGGACCCTACCATCGCAATACAATGTGCCCGAGACGGTCGAAGCCGTGGCACCGCTGGCCAACAAAATGAACCAGGCGCTCTTCGCACACCGGCTCATCCCCGGCAGCTTCCTCCATCGTCCTCAAGTCAGCGAATCAAACGACACCCTGGCCCTGGATTTTAGCGGCATTGACGCTGAAATGGCTCCTTACATGGATGCAGGCCTCTCCCTCTTCTTTCTTCCTGACCCCTGGGACGGCGTTTCCGAGCAATACTCCTTCCGTAATGGCCAGGGAGACTATTACGAAGCGGCTGCCTTCGATGATCCCCTGTTCGTGGCTAAAGCGACGCAATACTACCGGGCGCTGCGCCATCATTATGCCGCCGCTGGCTGGCTCGACAAGGCCATGGCCTATCCCGTAGACGAGACCGAATGGGTGGCGGACGAGCCCTTGCATAATGGCCCTGCAGGTTTACAGCGCTTGCAACAATGGAGCCAGCTCATCAAAGCCGCAGATACCACCCTGCGCGTTTCCGCTGCCAGCGTCTATCCGGCACCGCCCGGCCCCCCCGAACGCGGCTGGGTGGATCTCAGGGGCTGGGTGGATGACTGGCAAGTGGTTGCGGATGATGTGGAAAGCAATCCCTCACTTTTTCAAAAGCGCCAGGCCTTGGGCGAAACGATCAGCTATTATCTCAATGACTACGGCGATTTTATCGACTACAAGGCCACACTGCATCGGGCGCTGGCCTGGGACGCCTTCCTCTACGACGTCTACAGTGTGCAGGGATGGGCCGCTGCTGCCTGGATTGATGAAGATCTGGTTCCCCACAGCCCCTGGACCAGCACATTTACGGGCGTTTACGGGCATGGTGGCGGCGCCTTTTTCTGGCCTGGTTACCACATCGAAAACGACCCCAATCAGAATATCGATGGTCCGCTGCCCTCCCTGCGGTTGAAAATACTCCGCCAATCCCTTAACGACTTCGATTACCTCACCCTGCTGGCGGCCGCCACCTCCGACGCCTACGCACATGCCGTGGCCCGCACGCTCATCCCCACCGACCTCTTTCATGCCGATCCCGCAGCCGAGGACCTTTACGCTCAACGTGCCTGGATCGGTTCCATCCTTGGCGGAGAGCGTCCCCTGGTTCCCGTCACCCTCACTGGCCAGGTCACCGATGTTGATAGCGGCATTGCCGTGGCCGCCGCCTGGGTGCAGGCTGCACACACGGCAACCCGTAGCGATTCTAGCGGTGTTTACACCCTGCCAGTTGGTTCAGACGACACCGCCATCACCATCAGCCATCCCCACTACCGCGCCCAGACCCTTCCCATCAGCACGATGCCCTTGAACGCCGCCCTGTCTCCGCTACCCATCACAACCACTTCCCTCTTCTCCTTCGAAACAGATGCTGAAATCGCTCCCGAGCTTTGGGAATATGCCAATGTGCTCAGCGCCAGCCGCAGCCAGGAGCATGCCACCGATGGGGACTGGTCGTTCTCGATTCTGTTCGATGACAACGTGGGCGATGACGCTGAAGTGGACACAGAAGCGCTTCCATTGACCGATTGGCGAGGGTATGATGCTCTGGAACTCGATGTCTACAATCAGAGCGACTACACCACGGAACTGGAAGTCGGTATAGCCGACAGCCAGAATGGGTGGTATCCCAGCAGCGGGGGCATCATCCTCCTCTGGCCTCACACAGCCCGTCACATCTCCATTCCCATCGCCGAAATAGCCGGCGATGTCGACCTGAGTAGCGTCGTCTGGCTCAGCCTGGCGCCTGAGACCGTTACAGAACAAACCGACTATCAAGACAAGCAACATCGCTGGCCCCTGGGCCGCCGTCACTTGTTTGTAGACAATATTCGTCTGCTGCGGGGCATTGCTGGTGGCACCCCCACCCCCACCTCGACCCCAAGCCCGGCTCCCGCGCTCACCTCTTCCCAACAGTGGTTGCCCTGGCTTCTGCGTTAACAGAGCGTACACAGCAGATCACCTACCCAGCATTCCGACGACATCCTATTCAGCCCGCCCTCACCCGGCGGGCTTTTTTGTGGGCAGCGAACCCGGCATCAGGGAGCCCGATATTGATACGAGTATTGATCGTGTTCGGTGATGGCCTGGATGAGCGCCTCGGCGTCGGGATTGTCTGGCCGCACGTAGTAAATATGCAGATCGTTTTTTCCTTTGCGTTCAACGATAGCCGCCAGGGTATAGCCGCGGCGCTGGACATAGCTCTGCAACGTGGCGATCATGTCGGTCCAGCGTGGGGGATTGGGACGTGCGACATCGTGATACATGATGATGTCGGGATGGACGCTATCGAGATAGTCAAAAGACAAGCCCTCGTGGGCGATATGCTCGTCATTCAGGCCGAAAGAATCGATCGCCCTCCATCTTGAAAAATACGGTATCCAACCGGCTTCACTGACGACAATGGTGTAGTCTTTGTCGGCAAAGGGCAGCAGCGCCATGCCAACTGCTCGCCGATCATCAAATTGGGTGTGGTAGAAAGATTTAGCCAGGAAATAGCTCTGGCGGAGCAGGAACAGCGTAAATACGGCCGTGAAGATCAGGTACAGATACTGTCGGTGGGAGCCGGTGTTGGCACTGGAATCCCGGTAATCCCAAAGTTTGAGCAGCAGCAGGCCCAGGGCCAGGACAATCAGGAAAGTGCGGTTGTCAAGGGGAACGGCGACGGCAAACAAAGCCAGGAATGTCCCCACCAGCCGCGGGAATTGCTCCCATAGCTGTCGCCACCGCCACGGTGATGCCACCCGAGGCGCCAATACCCCTACGCCATAAACGGCAGCCAGCAAGAATAACGGATAAATGGGATATTGAAACCGAAAACCAATATTTTGCGTTTGATCGATCAGCAGATAAAACCAGGGAAACAGAAAAGCCGGGGTAAACAACCAAAGCATTTGCATCGCCCGCTTCCGATGATCCACCACAAGGGCACAGCCAAACAGAAGCAACAAGGGCGCTGTAAAACGGAACATTTCGTAGATGTCCCAAATGTAGCGCAGGTGCAGGAATTCCCCATAAGACTTGACATAAAAGGTGTTGGGCAAAGGATAGCCAAAATAGAGCCAGCGCCAGCCAAAATAGACCAGTCCCGGCACGACCAGATAGATGAGGACGGCTCGGATGAGGTGTTTGCGTGTTTCGCCTGCCGAAAGGTGCCAACTGACGGCCACTGCCAGCAAGCTATAAAGCACCCCTTCGGGGCGGGTGAGGCTCAGCAACAGCAGGTTCAGTGCCAACAAACTACAACCGACCCGGAGAAGTCTTTTCCGGTGCCGGGCATAGAGGCAGAGCAGTTGGGCCAGGAAGGAGCCCACCAGAAACAGGCTGAATAAATTCGTGGCAAAACCAAAGTGTGCGTAATAGGCCGCGGGGCCGATCGCGAAAGCGCCCCCCGCCAGCATCATGGCCAGGATCTGCCTGCGGCTCAGCCAGTAGGCGATCAACCCCACCAGCAAGGCTGTCACGGCGGCGGCGGCATAACTGAGAATCCAGGCGGCCTGTTCTATACTCAGTCCCAACCGGTAGGCGCCGGCCAGCAGGATAACCCACAAGAACTCGGTGGAGCCTTCCACGGGATCTTCGCCCGGATTCCATACCAGACCCTGCCCTTCCGCCAGATTCCGAGCATAGCGAAAGGTGATGAACGCATCTTCGGAGGGAACGACAGAATGTGCTGCTTGGGCAAAGATGAGGAGTAGTAGGATCAAAACCAGGGCGAGGCTGATTCGTTTCCAGTCTAGCTTAAGCGACAACAAAGGTGTAATCTCTCCAAGAAGCATGTGGGAAGCAAAGAAATCAGGAAGCAATGAGGGTGTGGTGTGCAAGGAATCCTTTTGCAAACGCGCTCTCGGGAAAGAGATGGTTCCTGGCTTGCTCCCGTCAGCAAGGTAATGAGATTAGCCCATGGTAGCATCGTTTGGGGTGATTGACAAGAAGGAGCGAGACTGAAATTTGGCATATCTGCCCGCACAAGCTCTTATTTGCACTGTGTAGAACCTTCGTTTAGGATCAGTGTTCAGTCTAAGTCCGGTTACCTTCCAAGGAGTAAGACCATGCCAATGACCTCTCGTGAACGCGTTTTAGCGGTGCTGAATCACGATATCCCTGATCGAGTGCCGTTAGTAATGGGCGTGAGCAATGCTACCAGCATCAAAATGCCGGTCTATCGCCAGTTGAAGCAGCTCTTGGGCATCGAGGCGCCAGATCGCTATGTGTATGATTGGCCCGAATTGGGCACCGCCTTGGTGGATGAGGAGACCATGGTACGGCTGGGCGTGGATGTGCGCGGGGTGCTCGACCGCCAGCCTCAGGCCATGGTCGAACGCAATCGCCGGCGATTGCCCCATGCCCCGTTTATCGATTCGTGGGGCAGCGGACAGGTGGAAATCAACCCTGGCGAGTGGTTCCCCGGCGTGCATCCCCTGGCCGCCGCCCAAAGTGTGGAGGATATTCTCAACTATCCCGGCTGGCCGGATATGGACGATCCCACGCGGGTGGCACATGTGCGCGAGCAGGCGCGCCACCTGGCGGCGGCGAATGAGTACGCCATTTTAGCCATCCCGTGGCTGTTATTCCCCTTCGAGCGCGCTTTTGCCATGATGGGGATGGATCAGTTTCTGCTCACATTGGCCATAGACCCTGATTTGGCGCAGGCCCTGTTGTGGAAGATCGCCGAGTCCTGTAAGCGTTTGATGGGACATTTTCTGGCGGCTTTGGGCGACAATGTGGATATGATCAAAATTGGCGATGATCTGGGCACGCAGGATAGTCTGCTCATCTCACCGACTATGTATCGCCAGATTCTGAAACCGATTCATGCCGACTATATTGCCTTTATCAAGGAGCACACCTCTGCTAAAGTGTTCTTCCACACGGATGGCGATGTCTTTGATCTGATCGAGGATTTCATCGAGATCGGGGTGGATGTGCTGAACCCGGTGCAGACTTCGGCCGGTCGCATGTCGAATCTGCCCGAGCTGAAGAAGCGCTATGGCAAAGAGTTGGTCTTCTGCGGTGCCATCGACACGCATCATATCCTCCCCGACGGCTCGCCGCAGGAGGTGCGCCAGGAGGTGCGCCGGGTGATCAACACGTTAGGGCAGGATGGTGGCTACATGGTGGCTGCCGTGCACACGATCATGCCCGGTGTGCCACCCGAGAATATCGTGGCCCTGGCCGATGCCGTGAAAGAATTTGGGGCTTATCCGTTGCCAGCATAAATCCCCCACGCCGTTCTGACGCCCGGATGCCACACTCTGGTGAGCGCCATGAAACAGACTCTACTGCTTTGCCTTGTGCTGGCAGGCATGTTCTATGCCGGCCGCCAACCCATCACCCAGGCCGCACCTACGGCGGTGCTGCCCCGCGTGGTCGTCTGGATGCCATCTGATTGGGATGCGGATGTGGCGATGGCTTCGTTTCGCAGCCATGCCGGCCAGATCGATGAAATCAGTCCTTTTTGGTATGGCATGACTGCCGAGGGTACTCTGACTGCCCGCCCTGGTGCTGCCAACTCCGATCTGGTCACAACCGCACATCAGGCCAACATCCTGGTGATCCCCACCATCAGCAATGGCTTTGATCCCGAACGCGTGCATGCGGTGCTGAGCAGTGATCCCACGCGTGCCCGACACATTCAGGCCATTGTGTACGAAGTACTTAGCCTGAGTTACGATGGCATCGACATCGACTATGAAAATCTTTACGCCACGGATCGGGACGCGTATAGTCAGTTCCTGGCCGAGCTAGCCGTGGCCCTGCACGCATATGACCGCTTGCTCAGCGTGGATGTGCAGGCCAAGACCTCAGCCGCCGCTGCCTGGGATGGGGTGGGGGCGCTCGATTATGAGGCAATCGGCATCGTTGCCGACGAAGTGCGGGTGATGACCTATGGCTGGTGTTGGCGCACCGGCTGTGTCGGCAGCCAGCCCCCTGGCCCCATCGCCCCGGTACATTGGGTACGCGATGTCATGTCGTACGCCGGCCAGCTTATCCCTTCTGCCAAGCTCATCCAGGGTATTCCCCTGTATGGCTACGATTGGTGGCCGGCGGCAGGCGATGCCGCCTCTCAGACTCATCTGCAGGCCAAGTTGGAACCCACCGGTTCCACCAACGGCCGCGCCCTCAACTGGAGGGATGTGCAGGGTCTGATCGCTCAGTACGAGCCCGCCATCCAGTGGTGGGAATCCGACGCAAGGGGGCCGGTGCAGGAGCACTGGTTTAGCTATGGCGACGGGCATAGTGTGGTTTATGCCGATCGAGACAGTGTGGGGGCGCGGTGGCAGCTAGCGCAAGAGATGGGCGTAGCTGGCGTGGCCTTGTGGTATTTAGGCAGCGATGATCCGGCCATCTGGGACTTCCTGGGCAAGGCCGCGGTGCCTACGCCCACCCCCAGTCCTTCTCCCAGCCCCAGCCCCATCCCCACCGGCCCCTTTCTCCCCTTGGTGATGGCCAAATGGTAGGTGGCACGAGTCATTTGGAACGCTGTCGACAAGCGCTGTATAATCAAAGCTGTTAACACTCTCCATTTTCCATCTCTCAACTGGAACTTCGTCCATCAAAGGAGGCGACAAATGAACTTCTCGGATCTGGTGCAAACTGCCGATTGGAAGAAAGAAAAACATGTGCCAGCGATCGACGCCCCTGACACGGTTCAGGCCGGGCAACCTTTCATGGTTAGCGTCAGCGTGGGCAAGGAAATTCCGCATCCTAATACCACCGAGCATCACATCGCCTGGATCGACGTCTACTTCAAACCTGCGGGCGACGCCTTCACCTATCAGGTCGGACACTTCGATTTCCGTGGCCATGGCGAGTCGGCAAAAGGCGCCAACAAGGGGCCTGTGTACACCGACCCCGGCGTAACCTTCAGCATGAAGGTGGATAAGCCGGGCACCCTGGTAGCGATGTCATTGTGCAACGTACATGGCCTGTGGCAGGACAGCAAGCCTCTTGCTTTAGCCATAGCATGATCCCTTGGGCGGAGACCTGGGTGGCTGAGCGCCCGCGTCTCCGCTGCCATAGCCGCCCGGGGCCGGGAGTGAGGGGGGTGTTGGGGCAAAGATGATCCATTTGGATCATGGTCTGCGGGGTCTATTGCCGTTATACTCGGTGTAGCAGGCAGAAAGGCGAGTATGGGCGGTCGGATGCTGGCCTGGCTCTGTTTTGACCTGCCTGCTGAAGTATGATCGACCTCTGCAAACCTTTATCCTTACCCCCTGGAGTTTTCTCATGACCACCCCTGCTGATGTCCTGGAACTCATTGCTGCACACGATCTGAAAATGGTGGATATAAAATTCACCGATGTCTTTGGACAATGGCAGCATTTTTCGATACCTACCAAACACTTTACGGTCGAAAGCGCGTTCGAAGAGGGATTGGGCTTCGATGGCTCTTCTATCCGTGGCTTTAAAAGTATCGAAGCCAGCGACATGATCTTGTTGGCCGATCCCAGTACTGCGGTCGTCGATCCGATTTGCGAAATGCCCACGCTTAGCATCATCGGCGATGTATACGATCCCATCACCCGCGAACCTTACCATCGCGATCCCCGTTATGTTGCTAAGAAGGCCGTGTCCTATCTGCGCCAGACAGGCATTGCCGACACCGCCTACTTCGGCCCCGAAGCCGAGTTTTTCATCTTTGATCAGGTGATGTACTCGGCCGGTGAGTACTCTTCCGCCTATCAAATCGATAGCGGCGAAGGCCCCTGGAACAACGGCATCTTTGGTTTCGGCCACTCTATTCCCCACAAACGTGGCTATTTCCCGGTCGCCCCACTCGACACCCTCCAGGATTTGCGCTCTGAGATGGTGCGGGCGCTCATGGATGCCGGCGTCGACATCGAAGTGCATCATCACGAAGTAGGCACCGCCGGCCAGTGCGAGATCGACATGCGTTTTGGCCCTCTGGTGCAGATGGCCGATCATGTGCAGATGTACAAATACATTGTCAAGAACGTGGCCAAACGACATGGCAAGACCGTCACCTTTATGCCCAAGCCTATCTTTGCCGATAATGGTTCTGGGATGCACACGCACCAAAGCCTGTGGCAGGGTGATACTCCGTTGTTCGCCGGAGATATGTACGCCGGTCTCAGTCAGATGGCGCTGTGGTATATTGGTGGCATCCTCAAACACATCAATGCCCTGCTGGCGATCGTAGCTCCCACCACCAACTCGTATCGGCGCCTGGTGCCCGGCTACGAAGCCCCGGTGGTCATCGCCTACTCGGCCCGTAATCGCTCGGCGGCCTGCCGCATTCCCATGTACTCCGATTTACCCAAAGCCAAACGGTTCGAATTCCGCTCGCCCGATCCGGCCGCCAACCCTTATCTGGCCTTTGCTGCCATGCTCATGGCCGGCCTCGACGGCATCAAGAACCAGATCGACCCCGGTGAACCGGCCCAAACCGATCTTTTCGAGGAGGGCAATATCGACAAAGTAGAAATGACCGTGGCCAAGCTGAACGAGGCCCTTGATGCCCTGGAAATCGACTCTGACTTCCTGCTCGAAGGCGGCGTTTTTACTCCCGACTTATTGGCAGAATACGTCGCATGCAAGCGGGAGGAAGAGGTCGGCCCCGTCAGCCTGCGCCCCCATCCCTACGAATTCCTGCTTTACTACAGCATCTAAGGCCAATTCCGAAAAATAAAGCTCCCGATTTATCGGCAGAAGTGGATGGTTCAACCGCAACTCAGGGGGGTCTGAATGAAGACCCCTTTGAGTTCTGAAAGAGCCAAATGGGTCAAAAGTGTCGGGGTGATAGAATGAGTTCGCAAGGACGGGCAGAGCGTGTGGCCGCGCACAGGTGGGATTTGACGCCAGGGGGTCAGGGGGCGACGTCTGCGCGGGAAATGGATAAGAGAATAGGGCAAACGCAAGTTTTGCAAATCGTTCCATGTCGGGTATGATCGGGGTAATGATAGTCCAGAAAGCTAAGAATCTCCCTGAAGACAAGCAAACACATACGCCACGGAAAAGAATCCTCAACATGGACCAGGTGCACAACATGCCATTGCCTCCATCCCTCGATGCACTCAAGTTCTTATCTCATCCCACGCGATGGCAACTTATCCAGGCGTTGGCACACGGCCCGGCCAACGTACGTCATTTGAGTGATACTTTATCGCTCTCCCCGGCCAAGATTCGCCATCACTTGCACCAGTTGCAGCTCGCCGACCTCGTCAGAAAGGACGCGAGCGTCACGCCGCCGGCGCCGGTGCGTTTTTGTCTGAATCGGGAGGCGGTTCTGGCCCTGAGTAACGCGTTTCGTATTTTGTTGTTGCCGCCAGTGGTGTCGGTGGTCGCCAAATCTGGCACCGGCAAGACTACGTTTATCGAAAAGCTGATCCCGGCCCTGAAGGCGCGCGGGTTGCGGGTAGGGGTTCTTAAGCATCATGGTCATCCCACGCCGTTTGATGTTCCCGGCAAGGATACGTATCGTCTGTCCGAGGCTGGCGCCGATATCGTGGTGGGGGCCAGTGCTGTGCAAGTTGCCGAGTTTAGCCGGGAAGATGGCGTTGCGGATATGGATGCTGTGATCGTCCGGCATTTTTCAGGCGTCGATATGGTGCTGACCGAAGGCTATAAGTGCGGTCCTTATCCCAAGATCGAGGTGCACCGCGCTGCCCGCAGCGATGAACTGCTATGCGAGGCCGATGAGTTGCTGCTCCTGGTGACGGATGAAAAGTGGCCCTTGCCACGTCCGCAATTCGGGCTGGATGAGGCGGATGCGGTGGCTGACTGGTTGGTGGGTTGGTTGCACGGTAAACGGCCTTAGTGAACGTCTAGCTCTCGCTGACTGAAGTCAGGCTCTTCAGGCCTGCGGCCAGAGGACGGCCTTCGCCGACTCTCCATGGGGTGAAGCTCGGATGGCGGAGATTCGTTCAAAGGCTACTCTTGCCAAACAACTGCAAATCAGCTATAATGGGCCTATAGAATTCTCGGGCGGAACTGAGTCTTTAGCTCTCAGTTCTTCTTTTTTTACCCTGCGTCGCGCATCGATGCGGGTTGTAGCTGCATCCGAGAACGGGCGAAAGACACCAGCTCGCCCTGACACTGTTTTATTGGAGATCACGATTGATGCTTACGGAAGAAAAGACGGTCTATCTGACCCGTGAAGGATATCAAAAACTCAATGAAGAGCTGGAATGGCGCCAAAAAGTGCGTCGGCCAGAGATCGCCAGCCAGATTGAATCGGCACGCCTGGAAGGGGATATTTCTGAGAATGCTGGCTACGACGAAGCAAAATATCAGGCAGGCATGAATGAAGGCCGCATCATGGAGATCAAGGAAAAGCTCAAGTATGCGGTTTTGATCGATAAAAACGATGGCCCGGTGCATGAGGTGTCGTTGGGGTGCACCGTCACCGTACGGGATCTTGAATTCGACGACGAAGAGGTCTACACTGTTGTAGGATCGGCTGAGGCTGATCCCAGCCAGGGGCGCATTTCCAACGAATCCCCGATAGGCGTCGCTCTGATGGGACAGAAGATGGGTGCCACCGTCAAGGTGAACACCCCCGGGGGCGAAGTTCTCTTCAAACTGCTCAAAATCGAGTAGCACAACCAGCTTGTTGACCGAGGTGATGTTTTGACAGACTCAGCCCCATCCTCCCAGGAGTACCTGGATCAGGAACTGGCGCGACGCCAGAAATTACAGCAACTTCAAGCCAAAGGCATCGATCCGTTTCCGGCCCGGGTGCAGCGCAGCCACACTATCGCTGAGGCCTTGGTCGCGTATGAGGCCGGACAGCTTGACGAGACTCCCGTACAGCTCACCGGGCGTTTGGTGGCGCTGCGAATCATGGGCAAGCTGAGCTTCGGCCATCTGCAGGATGGCACAGGCCGCCTGCAAATCATGGTGCGCCGGGATTTGCTGGGCGCCGAGCGCTACAATGACTTCTTTAAGAAACTGGTCGATTTAGGTGACATCGTCGCAGTGCAAGGACCCATGGTCACCACGCGCACGGGCGAGATCACCTGCCAGGTGACGGGAATGACGCTTTTGGCCAAGTCACTCAGGCCCATGCCCGACAAGTGGCACGGCATTAAAGACCCCGAAGTGCGCCAGCGTCAGCGCTATCTCGACCTGTTGGCCAACCCCGAGGTGCGCCAGGTATTCCGCACCCGCGCTGCCATTTTGCGGGTGCTGCGCAGCTATCTCGATGGCGAAGGTTTTTTGGAGGTGGAGACGCCCATCCTGCAGTCCGTCTACGGCGGTGCCGCTGCCGAGCCTTTTGTCACCCATCATAATTATCTGCGCCAGGATTTGTATCTACGCATCAGTTTCGAGCTGTATCTCAAACGGCTGCTGGTGGGCGGCTATGATCGCGTGTATGAGATTGGGCGGGACTTCCGCAACGAAGGCATCAGCCACAAACACAACCCCGAATTTACGCAATTAGAATTTTACGAAGCCTACACCGACTATGTGGGCGTTATGGAGCGAACCGAGGCTATGTTGGCGACTGTGGCTCAGGAAGTGACCGGGGGATACGAAGTCCAGTGGGGCGAGCACATCCTCAATTTCCGGCCGCCGTGGCCGCGGATTCCCCTGCGGCAGGCGATCTTTGATGCCTGCGGTATCGACTACAACGAATATCCCGATGCAGATAGCTTGCGCACGGCCATGCGCGCCCTTAAAATCGATGCCCCCATCGAGGCGACGCGGGGCAAATTGATCGATAAGCTCCTGGGCTTGTTTGTCGAGCCGAATCTGATTCAGCCCACGTTCCTGGTCGATTATCCGGTTGACGTTTCGCCGCTGGCCAAGAAAAAGGTGGACGATCCTCTGACCGTGGAACGTTTCGAGGGCTTTGTGGGCGGCATGGAGATTTGCAACGCCTTCAGTGAATTGAACGATCCCATCGATCAGCTTCAGCGCTTTATCGATCAGGGACGTGATTTCGAGGCCGGGGATAAAGAGGCCCATCCTGTGGACGAGGACTATGTCAATGCCCTAAGCTATGGCATGCCCCCGGCCGGTGGCTTTGGCATGGGTATCGACCGTCTGACGATGTTGCTTACCAATCAGACCAACATCCGCGAAGTCATCCTCTTCCCGCACTTGCGGCCCGAAAGCTAAGGAAGCGTCTGGAAATAACTTCCCTTTTTAGGACAGACGCTGGCCGAGGGTACCCTGCACTGCGCTCGAGGGCAGGCTCGGTCTCTGTTTTGCGCCGGGAGTCGGCCGGTGCCGACTCTTCATGGGGCGAAGATCGGACGGCGGGGGATTCGATGAGTCCCATTAGTCGCTGTTATATGCTTCAGATATGACAACGAATAGGAGGATGGAGCGAATGGGTTTTCGGTGCAGGCAGTCCTTCTGACCCCCTCCCTGAGGTCTGAAGTGCGCCCCCCACGAAATCCAAAAGAGCCAACGTTTCTCCGGCGATGATCCTGTAGAAATACAGCTCGCAGTGGTTGACCAAAATGCCGGTGCTGGCTTATAATACAAATCACCCTGCGGGTGTAGTTCAGTGGTAGAACGTCAGCTTCCCAAGCTGAATGTCGTCGGTTCGAGTCCGATCACCCGCTTTTTGTTGCGCCATTTGACAATTTCATCATCCATGTGGAGAGGTCGCATAGTTTGGCCTAGTGCGCGCGTCTCGAAAACGCGTAGGGTTAATCGCCCTCGAGGGTTCGAATCCCTCCCTCTCCGCCTTCTTCCAGTTCATTTTGTTACTCCTGGAGAGGTCGCATAGTTTGGCCTAGTGCGCGCGCCTGGAGAGCGCGTATCCCCTTGGGGATCGTGGGTTCGAATCCCACCCTCTCCGCCAGTTGGCAACGCCCCTACGAATAGTTCGTGGGGGCGTTTTATGTTGGAGAGGCCGGGCGTCGTTCGCGGTCAAAACAAGTGGGTTTCTCCGCTTGCGGAAACGTGTTTAAACACGTTTTTCGCTGCCTGGGCGAAGCATGACCGCCAAAGAAGGCACAAACCAGACGCCGCTTGGTGCCGCGGTGTCGCAACCGGCTAAAATCGGTTATACTATGCGCATGTTGCCCTCCACAGCAGTCGAGAGGCTACCTGCATTCTGATCAGCGGCCCCGCCCCTGCTTTTCCCTCTTCCCTTCGAGGAGTCATCATCGTCATGTCTGTACCATCATCTCTTGCCATCGCCTCGACTCTCCCTCCGCGTCGCCGACGGCATAGCCTGCTTGTCTTGAGCTTGCTGATCCTGTCACTGCTGGTGTTGAGTGCTTGTGGCAGTGCTCGCAAAGAAAGGTTCGCCACCTCTCCCGGCCTCGATGCCGACGCAGGTGCCGCCGTCATCCGACTGGCCGCGGTCGAAAGTATCAGTATTCAGATACTGGAATCATTTCCGGTGCAGGTGCGGGTGATTGCCCGTGGTACCCTGCCCGATGATTGCACCACAATCGGCGAGGTGCAGCCGGTGCGAGCCGGCAATCGTTTTCATGTGGCCATCATGACCCAAAGCTCGGGTGATACAGAATGCCATCCCGAGGCAACGTCGTTTGAGCAGATGATCAGCCTGGAAACGCAGGATTTGCCCGCGGGCACGTACGTCGTGGACGTCAACGGCATGACCGATAGCTTCGAGCTCAGCGTTGACAACAGCGCTCGCTCGGTAGAAATCGAGTCAGCTCTGGCTCCGGCATCCCCTGCATCCCCGCCGCCGGCAGCGACCATCCCGGATGTCGCCTACGTGGTGCAGGGCATGCTGGCGCAACAACTCGACATTGCCCCCGGAGCCATCTCCATCGACAGCATCGAAGCCCGGGAATGGCCCGATGCTTGCCTGGGACTGGCCGCGGCCGATGAAGCCTGCATTCAGCAGATCACCCCCGGCTACCTGATTGGCCTGACCGCGGGTGAGCAGCGCTTTGTGTATCGCAGCGACGAGGATGGCAGCATCATCCGTAGCGAAACCGTTATCGTGCCCACCCCGGCACCTGCTACGAAGACATTTGGCTGTACCAACAAAGCCGAATTTGTCAGTGATGTCACCGTAAGAGATAAAACCCGCATAGGCGGTCACCAGAATTTTGTGAAGACGTGGCGCCTGCGCAACGGGGGCACTTGCACCTGGACGCCGGAGTATCAGATTGTGGGGACGGGAGGGGATGCCATGGGCAAAGTAACAACGTTCCCCTTGGGGCAAACCGTTGCCCCCGGCGATGTGGTGCAAGTCTCGATACGATTGGTCGCACCTGCCAGAAAGGGCAGCTACAGGAGTTCGTGGAAGTTACAGGACAGCACGGGCGCTTTGTTCGGTATCGGTCGCAACGCGGATCAGGCTTTTTGGGTCAGCATCGTTGTTCCCCAGGATGCCACCCGCACGGCTTCGATTCAGGGACAGGTATGGCATGATTTGTGTGCCAACGCCGGGCTCAGTGCCGAATCTCCCCCGCCGGGCTGCCGCATCCTCGATGATGGCTCGTATTTAGCTGACGGCCGTCACGATGAGGCCGAACCCGCCATTGGTGGGGCCATCGTCACCCTGGGCACGGGTATTTGCCCGGCTACCGGCATGGCCACCACTGTGGCCGATGCCGGCGGCAACTACGAATTCAGCAAATTACTGCCTGGCGAATACTGCGTCAGCATCGATCCCACATCTGATCACAACCAGCCCATCTTCCTCCCCGGCGCCTGGAGTTCCCCCGGTGACGGTCAGCACAGCCTGAGCATCGGCCCGGGCGAAGCGCGTAAAGAGGTGGACTTCGGCTGGGACTACCAGTTTGCGCCCTAACCGCAAAGATTTGTGACGCATAGACGCCGAGCCCGCACAGGATACACCCTGTTGGACAGGACATTCGTCCCGAAATCTATCAGGCAAAGATGCTACACAAGACCTTCGCAGGTGTCTTGAATGTGGTGATCTTCGTCAAGTACCATTTGAAGACGCAAAAACGAACGCATTATGGTTTATTTTATCGGCATAGACTCCTCCACCACAGCCACAAAAGCCCTGTTGATGGACGCGGACGGCCAGGTGGTGGGCATGGCGGCCCGCAAGTACTCCTACGACACGCCGAAACCGCTGTGGAGCGAACAAGACCCGTCCCTGTGGTGGCAAGCCACGGCAGAAAGCATCCGTCAAGTGGTGAGGCAGTCTGGCGTGGAGGCGGCATCCATCGCCGGCATCGGTCTGACCGGTCAGATGCACGGGTTGGTGCTGCTGAACGCGCGTGGCGAAGTGCTGCGCCCCGCCATCCTGTGGAACGACCAGCGCACTGCTCGCCAATGCGACGAAATTCGCACGCGTCTGGGCCGGGAGCGCCTGATCCAGATCACCGGCAACGACGCCCTGACGGGCTTTACTGCCCCCAAAATCGTCTGGGTGCAGCAGCATGAGCCCGAGATATGGGCGCGGGTGCGGCATATCCTCCTGCCCAAGGATTATGTGCGTTATAAACTGACAGGGGAATTTGCCACTGATCGGGCAGGTGGCGCCGGAACACTGCTTTTTGACCTGGCGAAGCGCGACTGGTCGTCCGAGGTGCTGGCAGCTTTGGATATCCCAACGGCTTATCTGCCCCCCACCTTCGAAGGCACGGAGACGACGGGGAGGCTGACCCCGCACGTAGCCGCCGAACTCGGTTTGCCTGCCGGGGTGCCGGTCTTCGGGGGAGGGGGCGACCAGGCAGCGGCGGCTGTGGGAACAGGCGCCGTGCGCACCGGAGTGATCTCCGTGAGTTTGGGGACGTCGGGCGTGGTTTTCGCCACCACCGATGCGCCTTTTATCGAGCCCCAGGGACGCCTGCATGCTTTCTGTCATGCCGTGCCCGGTAAATGGCATCTGATGGGCGTGATGCTCTCGGCCGCGGGCAGTCTGCGCTGGTATCGGGATACTTTTGGCGCCGGGATGGACTTCGACGTCCTGCTGGCCCCGGCGGCGGACGTCCCCGCCGGCAGCGACGATCTGTTTTTCCTACCTTATCTGACCGGTGAGCGCACGCCACATCCCGATCCTTTGGCGCGGGGAGCATTCGTGGGCCTGACGGTGCGGCACGGTTTCGCCCATTTCACGCGGGCTGTACTGGAGGGTGTGGCTTTTGGTTTACGGGATAGTTTCGAACTGATGAAAGAAGCCGGTCTGGACGAGGTGGCGCAGGTGCGTGTCACCGGCGGTGGGGCGAAGAGTTTGCTTTGGCGGCAGATCCTGGCAGATGTGTTCGGGGCCGAGATTGTGACTGTCAATACTACCGAAGGTGCGGCCTACGGCGCCGCCTTGCTGGCTGCGACAGGTGCGGGGATCTTTGACAGTGTGGAGGCGGCCTGTGATGCCACCATTCAGGTGACCGGGCGCGTTGCGCCGGGGCCGGATCAGGGTGCCTATGCACGGCTGTATCCCCTGTACCGCTCGTTGTACCCGGCGCTGAAACCGGCCTTTCATCAGATGGGAGCCCTTGACGCTGATTAAGGTACCGTCTAGAAATAACGTTCCTTTTTGGGGCTGACGCTGGCCGAGGATACCCTTCACTGCACTCGAGGGCAGGCTCGGGCTCTTTGCACGTTTTGCGCCGGGAAACGGCCATCGTCGTCCCATCTTCGCCGACTCCTGGTCGCAGGCCTGAAGAGCCTGACTTCCAGTCAGCAAGAGCAAAACGGGAGGTCTTTGATGGACGTTCATTCAGCGAAACCGCCATCGTGCTCACTCCTGCCCCGGCGCCCGGGATTGCCCTCTGCGGATGGCAACGACGGTGTTGAGCAGGAACAGCAAAAGCACCAGGGCATTGAGCAAGCCACCCCACTGCCGAAGGCCGGTTTGCAATGTCAGATCACCGGTGATGCGCAGCAGCAGGGAGGCGTGTAGCAGGCCCAGATGGCTGTAAAACCAGGGAGTAAAAGGCAGGGGACGCCCCAAAACCGCGGGGAAGACGATGGGCGCGTGGGCAAAGATCATACTCATGACATAGCCCAGGAAAAATGTATGAAGCATGGCATCGTAATAAGGCCCCGCTGCCATGCCGCCGTAGATGATAAACAAGGCCCCACTGATGCCCAGCCAGCCATATCCGCTGAGCAACGCCACGGCTATGAAACGGGTCTGCCCGCCCACATGCAGCCGACGCCGGGTGATATCGTAGCGGAGCAGCCATGCTGCCAGCAGCAACAGGGCCAGCCCCAGAACGCGCCATGCCCGTGTCATAACGGAGCAACGTCAGCAGCATGGCTGTACCCAATAGCGCCGTGGCCAGCATGAACAGACGCCGGACAGGCGGCGGCAACCGCAACAGACGGCTCAGCTCCAGCCGTTCGCCGGCGATGGTCAGGGCCAGGAAGCCAGTCCACCAGGGGATGATGGCATAGACGGGTTGCCCGAATAGCCACAGAAATTGTCCCCCGGCCCAGGCGACCGCGCCCAACCAGATCACCAGAGAGTAAAACGCCGGGTGCAGCCGATAAATGCGGGTCATGAGTGCCACCAGGCCCAGGCTCCCCAGCGTCATCAAGATCGGGCCCAAGGGATTGGCTATACCCATCGCCACCACGAGTCCCCCCAGTCCCGCCAGCAGGGAAGGCAGCAGCAGCAATATGCGAGCTTTGCCCTGCACCACCGGCACCAGGGCAATCCCGCGCTCCAGACAGATCAGCGTTCCCAAAAAGCCGCTGACCATCAGCGGGCCGTG
This sequence comes from Chloroflexota bacterium, assembly GCA_013152585.1. GTDB lineage: Bacteria > Chloroflexota > Anaerolineae > J102 > J102 > JAADGC01. The sequence goes on along the minus strand of JAADGC010000105.1, from coordinate 6,753 downwards.
GGCCATCGGTAGCGTGGGACGGATCAGCGGCCATTGCCATCCCAGGCGCAGCAATCCCGCCCAGCTCGCCAGGACGAGCATCGACAGAGAAAGCGCCAGCAGAGGCAGGCGCGAGCGTAGGGGTGTGTTTGCTGGTGGGGTATAGCGTGTCATGGGGGGGGCAGGGGGGTCAGTCTGTGGGCGCCAGCATCAGTAGGAGCATGACGACGGCGGTTTTGGCGACAATGCTGTGCGATAGATGGGGCTGCATGTACGCCCAAGTACCTTGGCTGGCCGGCATTGTTTCATCCCCCAGGCTGAGCGTGGCTTCGCCACTGAGGAAATGGAGAATGGCGGGGCGAGCAGCGGTGTGCTCTGATAGCTCCTGGCCAGGGGCAAAGCCAAAGAGGATCACCTTGCTACGACCGTCATCGAAGAGGGAACGGCTAATGATGCTGTCGGCAGGAATTTCCGGCAATTGATCGATCAGGTTGGCGTAATGGACAAAGGGGGTTTCTATCATGATGGTTGCCTGTGAGGAGTGTTTGCGTGTTGCGGAGTGAACGGTGAAATCAGAACCAGTCGGTGACGACAATGCCCTAATGATACCACCAAACCGCCGCAGTTGCTGTGACATTTCTCTCATCGTGGTGGCCTTGTCAGGTGCTCGGAAGCACGTTCGTACACAGATCATATTTGCTCTGCTTGGAGTGGGTCGTTATAATGCATCGTTGCCCATGTGCAATGCCTGTCGTTGGCACATTGGCGTTTTTTGCGTATGAATACGATTATCGTCATTCCCACCTACAACGAAGCCGACAACCTGTCTGCCCTCGTCGGCGAACTATTGGCCCTCGACCTTGAGTCCTTACAGATTCTGGTGGTGGATGATCGTTCGCCCGATGGCACCGGCGAGTCTGCCGATAAGCTGGCCCGGCGCCACGAAAACAAAGTATTTGTGTTGCACCGGCAGGGACTGCGGGGGCTGGGACGTTCGTATCTGGATGGATTCCGGCGGGCGCTGGCCATGGGTGCGGATGTGATTGTGCAGATGGACGCCGACTTTTCGCATTCTCCCGTCTATTTGCCGGCGATGGTGCAGGTATTGGCCCATGCCGATGTGGCGGTGGGCTCGCGCTATGTGCCCGGCGGCACTCTGGATGAGCATTGGGGATGGTGGCGTCGTTTTTTGAGCTGGTGGGCCAATGCTATTTACACACGCCTGATCTTGGGGCTGCATGTCCATGATGGGACGGCTGGTTTCAAAGCCTGGACGCGTAGTGCCCTGGAAGGGATTGATCTGGATGCAATTTTGTCCAATGGCTATGTGTTTCAGGTGGAGATGGCCTACGTGAGCGAGCGGCTGGGCTATCGTATTGTGGAGATTCCTATCCATTTTGAGGATCGCCGTATTGGTCGTTCCAAGATGTCGGTACCTGTCAAGCTGGAAGCCGCTTATCGCACGTTTGAGATTCGCCTGCGCCATCGGCGCCTACGGCCCCGCCATCGTCGCAAAGCCGCCATCGTTCAGTCTGAGGCATGAGCATGCGCTCGTCTGAGTTGCGCCGCGACCTTTGGGCGCTGCTGTTGCTGTTTTTGCTGCCACTGTTGTGGTTTGCACCGGTGGCTCTGGGTAATCGGACGCTATTGCCAGCGGACAATATCTATCAGGTTCAGCCCTGGCTGCATTATGCCGGCGAGAAGGGCGTGGAAATACCGCATAATGCCTTGCTGTCGGATCTGGTGCTGGAGAATTACCCCTGGAAACGGTTGATCCGGCAGAGTTTGGAAGCGCACCAATTGCCTTTATGGAACCCCTATCTGTTCACGGGCGTGCCGTTTTTGGCCGCGGGCCAGCATTCGGCGATGTTTCCGCTGAGCCTGCTTTACTACGTGCTGCCACTGTCCAGGGCGTATGGGGTATTTACATGGTGGGTTTTAGCACTGGCCGGGATGTGTATGTACATCTTTGCCCGCGTGTTGCGTGTGGGACGGGCCGGTGCGCTCTTTGCCGGCATCGCCTACATGTTCTCCGGTTTTTTCGTAAGCTCAGTGGTGTTCCCGATGATGATTGCCGGAGCATCGTTGCTGCCGCTGGAGCTGGCGCTGATTGAAATTGTGGTGCGCAAGCAGGAAGAGAAAGGCAACGCGCCCTTCGTGCCCGTGGCTTATATCGTGGCCGGTGCCGCCGTGCTGGGAGTACAGATATTGGCAGGCCATGTCGAGGTCACTTATTACTTCTTGCTGGTCAGCGCCATGTTCGGCCTCTGGCGCCTGTTTGGTGCCTGGCGGCGCCTGGGCGCCTGGCGACCCTTGTTGCGCATGGCGGGATGGCTTTTTTTCATGGCTCTGACCGGGCTGCTCTTGGGCGCGGTGCAACTGATCCCCCTGTATGAGCTGGTCTCGCACAATTTTCGCGCCGGCTCGGTGAGTTATAGCCAGGTTGTGAACTGGGCCTGGCCCAGCCGCCATATCCTCACGTTTGCCATCCCCGACATCTTCGGCAACCCCACCCATCACAGCATCCGGGACTGGTGGTCGGGAGAGCAGGTTGGGGTGTGGCTGAATGCCTTCGGTCAGGAGACGCACACCGTCTTTTGGGGCGTGAAGAATTATGTCGAAGGTGCGAATTACCTGGGGATTTTGACGTTGGTTTTGGCGGTGGCCGCTTTTTTGGATGTGGGAGGCCGCTTGCGCGGGGAGACTGTACGTCAGCCCACGGATCAACCCGGTTGGAAACGGCCGCCCACGGGCCGGTTTTATGTGATAGGCTTTGCCTTGCTGGCGGCGTTGTCGCTGGCTTTCGCCTTTGGCACGCCCCTCTACGCCCTCCTTTATTATGGCTTGCCGGGCTATCGCCAGTTGCATTCGGCATTTCGTTGGGTTTTTCCTTTCACCCTGTCCATGGCTTTGTTGGCGGGATTTGGTTTCGAACGCTTGCAACTGGCCATCGAAGGCGGGCATGAAGGTCGCCTGGGCGGTCGGCGGCGTTTGCCATCTCTCACCTTCCCCGATTCGGCCCGCATTGCCGGCCTGCTGCTGAGCCTGGGCGGCACCCTGGTATTGGCGCTGCTCTTGTTGAGCAAGGTGTGGCCGGCGCCCTTTGTGGCTCTGGCCCAACGCGTGGTCGATGGTTCGGATCTGGCGCAGGCGGTGTTCGCCGATGGCGCCTTGTTGTGGAGTTATGAGGCGGGGCGTTTGTTGCAGTTTGGCTTTATGGTGTTGGGGGCCGGTGGCGTGTTGCTGTTGGCGCTCAGTGCCTGGGGACAACGGCGTCTGATCGGCGCTGTCAGCCCCGAGGCCGAAGCCGAGGCGCAGGTCGATGCTGCTTTCACGTGGTCGGTGGGCCTGCGGGTATGGCAGGCCGCAGCCTTGTTGTTGCTGGTGCTGGACCTGTGGCTGATTGGTCACGACTTTAATCCCCACGCTGATGCTGATCTCCTGGATTTTCAGCCCCCGGCCATCACCTGGCTGCAGGAGCATCAGACCCCCGACCAGCCGTGGCGCCTGACCACGTACCAGGATCCGCAGGAACAGAAGACGCTGAACGCCAATCTGGGGATGCTGGCCGGGCTGCAGGACGTGCGCGGCTATGACTCCATTATCACCCGCCAATATGTGCAATACATGTCGCAGTTGCAAACGCAAGGCGATCTGCTCTACAACCGCATCGCTCCCATCTATGTCCCCAACACACCGGCGCTGGACGATCCGCTGTTGCAGTTGCTGGGGGTGCGCTATGTGGTGACCACGCAGGAGATTACGGACGAGCAGTATCGGTTGGTGTATAACGACGAGGTGCGCATTTACGAAAATATGCAGGCTATGCCCCGGGTTTGGTTTGCCCCCCAGGCCCTGGTGGCGCCGCTGGATGATGCGTTCTGGCAGACGGTACGCCAGCAAGATCCACGGCAAACGGTGGTGTTAGACGCCCCCATAGAGCACCCGCCGCCGCAGTTTGGCACGCTACGTCAGGTGCGCGTGCAGGAATATGGCCTGAATGATGTGGTGGTGGAAGTGAACACCGATGCCCCGGGCTGGTTGGTGCTGGCCGACGCCTACTTCCCCGGCTGGAAAGCCACCATCATCCCCCGGGAAAAAACGTCCTCCGACCAGCGGCCAGAAACGCAGGTACCGATTGTGCGGGCCTATGGCAACTTCCGAGCGGTGTATGTGCCCAGTGCGGGGCTGCAGGAAGTGCGCTTCCACTATGCGCCCATGAGTTTGAAGATGGGGATTTATGCCAGCTTCTTGTCTGGCATGTTGCTGCTTTTGTTGATCGGCTGGTGGGCCTGGGGCCGTTATTATCGGGAAGAAGAGGGCGAGGGGGCCGAAGTACGCCGCGTGGCCAAAAATTCGCTGGTGCCCATGACCATGTCGCTGGTCAATAAATTCATTGACTATGCTTTTGCCTTATTGCGGTTGCGCATATTGGCGCCGGGCGGCGAGGGGGCGTATACTTTTGCCGTCCAGACATACGGCCTGTTCGAGATCCTGGTGCGTTTTGGGCTGGGCACTTTGCTCACGCGCGAGGTCGCTAAGAAGCGTGATAAGAAGACCGCCAACGAGTTTTTGGGCAATGTGCTGGTGCTGCGTACCGCCCTGTGGGTGATTATCTTACCTATCCTGGTGGTGTACACATGGTTGTATTGGCGCGCCGGCGTCATTACCAATCAGACGGTGTGGGCGATTGCCATTTTTGCGGTGGCCCTGTATTTTGCCAATCTCAGCGATGCTTTCACGTCCGTGTTCAATGCCTACGAGCAGATGGAATATCCTGCCGGCCTGGCCTCGTTCGTGGCCCTGGCCAAGGTGGCGATGGGGGCGTTTGTATTGCTGATGGGGTGGGGATTTGTAGGGCTGGCGTCTGTCAGTCTGATCATGAATGCTGTGCAATCACTGTGGTTGTTCGTGCTCTTACGACGGCGTATTTTGCGGCCATTCCTGCGTATTGATCTTGCGCTGCAACGTTGGATGCTGAGCGAAAGCGGACCTCTGATGCTCAACCATCTTCTGGCTACGGCTTTCTGGCGCCTCGATATTTTGATCCTCACGCCCTGGGTGGGAGAATTCGGCGTGGGTCTGTATGCAGCGGCTTATAAGTACATCGACGGCATAAACGTGATCCCCAGCTACTTCACCCTGGCCATTTTCCCCGTGATGTCTCGTTTTGCCACTGACGAGCCCGATACGCTGAAGCGCACGCATTGGCTGGCCCTGCGCCTGCTGACGATCATGGCCATCCCCGTCACGGTCTTTGTCTTCTTCACGGCGCGACCGTTGATCTTGCTGCTCGGCGGCGACGCGTTCGTGCCCGGCGCCATTTTGCCTTTGCAGTTGCTCATCCTCAGCATCCCCATTGGCTTCATGAATTCGGTCACGCATTATGTGCTGATTGCCATCGGCCAACAACGCTTTCTGACACGGGCGTTTGTGTTTGGCGTGCTGTTTAACACGGTGGGGAATCTTATTTTTATTCCTCGTTACGGCGTACCCGCGGCAGCCGTGGTCACCATTTTGTCGGAGCTGTCTTTGTTCTTCCCGTTTTATTATGCGGTGCGCAAGTATCTGGCGCCGGTGCCGTGGCTGGATATCTTGTGGCGGCAGGTCGTCGCCGGGGTCATGATGGTGGGCGTGTTCGTATTGGTAGATCCCTTGAGCCTGTTGTTGGCGATTGTGTTGAGCTTTGCCGTGTATCTGGTGGCCCTGGTGGCCTTGGGTGCGCATCATGCCCAGGATATGGCGGCGGTGTGGGGGGCGTTGCCTTTGGGGCGCTTCCGCAAGCTGGCTGAGTAGGAGGCCGGCGGGGGGACGGCGGGGAGGCGGAGGGAGTAAGTGCTCAGACACCCGCGACATCTCCGGGCAAATGCGATGACGAGTCGATGCGCACGGCGGTGCTGGCATCGACGCGGGAGAGAAGTTGTTTGACGGTACACCCCAGCCGGGGATGCACCCAATCGGGGGCAATATCGGCCAGCGGCGCCAAAACAAAGCTCCGTTCAATCATGCGCGGGTGGGGGATCGTGAGATCGTAGCTGGTCAGGATTAAGTTGTCATAAAATATGATATCCAGATCGATCAGGCGGGGGCCAAAGCGCACAATGCGCTCGCGCCCCATCTCCTGTTCGATTTCCAACAGAAAACGCAGAAGCGCAAAGGGCGACTGAGTGGTCGTGCCCATGATCACCTGGTTGAGGAAGCTGGGTTGATCGGTGATACCCCAGGGTTCAGTTTCGTAAAGGGGCGAGGCTTGGATGTTGTGTAGCTGCCGCCAGAGGAGCCGGATGGCGGTTTGCAGATTCTGTTCTTTGTCCCCCAGGTTGGTGCCCAGGGCCAGGATGACGGTTTGTGGTTGCACGTTAGCGCCTATAGCATGTTTATCTGCATTCGGATGATCGTGAGTAATATCAGGATCAGAGTGATACAAAGGCCACACGTCAAAGCTGCCTTGATACGCAGCTTTTGGCCGTCACGCACTTCTTTTCGCGCCTTTTCTAAGCGCTCTTTGTTTTCTTCTTGCACCTTTTTGATACGGCGAATTTTTGCGGAACCATTCTTCCAGGAAGATCGGGCCCCACCCAAAAAATATCCGAGAAGGATGCACAAAATGACCAATAGGGTTATTGTATAGAACTCGATTGCCATCGGGTTGTCTGAATGGAGAGCGAGAAGGCAGACGGTGACTGTTGGCTATCCTGCATATCTTATGACAGAGTCTGCAAATTCGCCAATTGGTGTATAGTCGATGGCTGTGTGTCAAGATTTTGCATAGGC
>JAADGC010000204.1 GCA_013152585.1 Chloroflexota bacterium | reverse complement strand
GCATCGAGTGCCATAGCGGCGACGGTCTGTCGGGGCGTATCGACGCCATGAAGCTGGGGGCCCGAGACCTGAGTGCGTATGTGCGCGGCGGTTTTCCGCAGCCCAGCCCGCTCACCCACGCCATTGCCGACATCAATTGCATTAAGTGCCATCAAGACTATGCCGCGGATCAGTCTTTCAATAATCATTTTCATTTCTTATTGACACGCTGGCGTCAGGTTGCCGGTGATAATGCGGCAACTTGCGTCGATTGTCACGCCAGCCACGCCCAGGATGGTCAGGCGAAGATCGCCTTTCTGAACGAGAATCGTACGGTGACCCAATGCAACACCTGCCATGGCGTGATTGGGGATATTGGGGATTAAGATGCTGGGTTCCTCGCCGCCGCCTGACAGCGTTCCCAGGCAGCGATGGCGTGCCGGCGCTGCTGCGGCGAAAGTGGCAGCAGGGGCAGGCGAGGTTGTCCGGCCGTCAACCCCCGATGTTCGAGGATGGCCTTGATGCCGGGAATGCCGTAGCCGGCGATTTCACTGTGCAACGAGCTCAGGGCCATCTGCAAAGAAGCGGCTCGCGGCAAGTCGTTCGCCTGCACGGCTTGGGCCAGGGCCACAATCACTTCGGGGATGATATTGCCGAAAGCCAGGATACCGCCGGCCGCACCCATGGCCAGCGCCTGCAGGAGGGCGTTGGGATTGCCGGAGAAAATGACGAAGTCAGCGGGCGCCTGGGCCAGTTGCCGGGACACCCGTTTGGGATCGCCAGATGAATCTTTGATGCCGATGATGTTGGGCTGCCGGGCCAGCTCCAGGATAAGATCGACCGGGAGCTCATAAGCCGTGAAGGGGGGAACGTTGTACAGGAGCACCGGCAGCGGACTGTGTTCGGCGACGGTTTGATAAAACGCCCGCTGCGCCGCACTGCGCCCGCGGGTGTAATACACCGGTGTCACCACCAGCGCCGCATCGGCACCTGCCTCGGCGGCCTGCTGCAGATAGCGCAACGTGCGTCGCATGCTCTCGCCACCACAACCCACCAGCATCGTTTTGTGGGCGGGGATAGCGGCGCGGGCCGCCTCCAGCACGGGCTGCCGTTCGTCGTCATCGACATAAACGAACTCACCCGTGCTGCCAAATATCAAGAAGCCATCGACGCCGGTGGGCAACCAGCGTTCGATGTTGGCCGCCATTGCTTCGGGACTGGCGTGATCATCGATGAAAGGCGTGACACAGGCGGGGATAATGCCGTGGAGCGGGTTCATAAAATACCTCAGTGAGCGCGACAATCAGATCGTTGTGACCATTGTAATGCCCGCAAGGGGCAACGCCAAAAGATGCTGGCGGTGAAAGTTTTGTGAGTCTGATCGATCCGTGGTAAAATGTAACCACATAGGTGGCTACATTCTGTGGAGGATCAAACTATGCCCCAAATAGGTATCCGTAAACTTAAAAATCAAACATCGGAGATCATCCGTGCCGTGCGCGAGCAACATGTGGAATATGTCGTCACCCATCGGGGCGAGCCGGTGGCGGTGATTTTGCCCATAGGTGAAGCAGTACGGGCGAGAGGTGCAGAACGTCTACTTGCTGAAACACGAGAGCATGCCGATTACTGGGCGAGACTGGACGCATTGGCCGCTGAGATCGACGCGGCTTGGACGAGCGACAAGACGGCTGTTGAGTTAGTGGACGAGCAGCGTCGCGATCTATGAGTTCACCTGTTAGCTACGTGCTTGATGCCAGCGTACTTGTAGCAAGAGTGCGGTGTAGCGAGTTGGCGTACGAAGATGTGCGTGTCCTAATGGCGGCGTTGGCGGCGACTGCCGCCGAGTTGTCTATCCCGACGATCGCTCTGGCAGAGGTGGCGGCCGCCATCTCTCGTGGTGGTGCTGGACCGGCGCAAGCCCTTACGGCAGTCAATGAGCTGCAGAAGTTACCCGGTCTTCGTGTGGTGGCAGTTGATTTTGCGCTCGGTGTCCACTCCAGCGAAATTGCCGCCCGCCAGCGCATCCGCGGCTGCGACGCCGTCTACGTTGCCCTTGCCCATAGCATCGGCGCCATCCTGATCACCCTCGATCAACAACAATGGCAACGCTCCCCTGCCTCTGTTACCGTCCTCACACCTGCCCATGTCTTGACAGGGCTATCGTGACTACGACTTCAATTCTTTTTTGACGCATCCCCAAAACTGTGCGATAGTGGGTTCTTGTCGCCCATTCCCCGTTCACAATTCCTCATGATCCACACCATCGATTTACACTTTCAGGGCCAACCCGAGATTATTGCCAGCTACGTGCTGCGTGGGCCCCGGGGCATCGCCTTGATCGAAACCGGGCCCGGCTCCACCCTGCCCGCGCTCAAACAAGGCCTGCACGACCTGGGCTTCGAGCTGGCCGACATCACCGACATTCTCATCACCCATATTCATCTTGATCATGCCGGCGCCGCCGGGCAACTGGCGCGGGAAACCGGCGCCACCGTGCACGTGCATGCCGTGGGCGCCCCCCACATGATCGATCCTGAACGCCTGTTGCGCTCGGCCCGGCGTATTTACGGCGAGCTCATGGATCCCTTATGGGGCGATTTCCTGCCGGTGCCGGCTTCACAGGTCCATGCCGTGGATGGTGATGCCCGCATCGATGCCGCTGGTCTCAGCGTTCAGGCCATCGACACGCCCGGCCATGCCACTCATCATCTGGCCTATGTGCTTGACGGCCAGTGTTTTACCGGCGATGTGGGGGCAGTACGGCTTCCGGGCTATGCACATGTGCGGCTACCCACGCCGCCGCCCGATATCAATCCCCCAGTCTGGAAGCACAGCCTCGACCGTCTGATCGATCTCAAACCCGACCGCCTGTTGCTCACCCACTTTGGGGCCGTGAACCATGATGCAGCCCAGCATTTGCGGCATGTGGCGGAGCAACTGGATGCCTATGTCGACTGGTTCCGCCCCTACTGGCAGGCCGGAGCGACGCCCGAAAGCATTATTGGTGCTTTTAAGGAATGGGTGGCGGAGCAGGCCCGTGCCGATGGCTGCGATGAAGATGCTGTCGTGCGTTACGAGATCGTGGTGCCATCGTACATGCAGGCCACTGGTATGTTTCGCTATTTTCGCCAATCAGCCGTCTAAGGCCGATTCGCCTTCCCACCGGCAGATGCGCTCCCTCCCACAGCCCCCCGCCCTTCACGAACATTGTGAGCCTGCAAATTCATTTGCGGTGCCAGGCCACGGCGGCGTCAATAAAGCACCTGTTCCGCTGGCGCCGACCGCCCGGCGATGAATCGCAGGGCTAAAAAACAGCGCCGGGTGAACCCGGCTTCAGACGCCGCCACGGCCGTCAAGCCCCCTTGAGGGGGCGCAGTTGTGTAGCCGGGCGGCTTTCAGCCCCCGGCGATCGTGCATAACGCGTAGGGGCGCACCCTTGTGGTCGCCCTCGGCGCTAAATAATAGGAAGGTTGTCGAGCGCCCGGCGCATCCGTGATGCGCCGATTTCGCCGCTTAACCCGC
>JAADGC010000025.1 GCA_013152585.1 Chloroflexota bacterium | reverse complement strand
CCAACTGCACGCGCGGAGTCATTTCGGCGTCCGTGTCCACGGTGATGCCCAGGAACAGGGTGTCGGTGCCCGTGATCACGCTCTGGGGGATGGGCGTGTTGAACTCCTTGTGTTCCATGAGAAGGGTGCGCCCCATGTTTTTGGTGCCGTGTGTTGGTCGCATCATGGATGCGGCCAACACACGAAAAAAGGAAGCGCTGCGGCGCATCCGTGATGCGCCGCAGCGCCACCTCCAACCTTACGCCCAAATTCCGGGGACGCACCCCGCATTGCGGGGCATTTTGACATTCTTATTCAATAGGGTAAACTATGCCCATCGAAGTCTGGTTGGCTCCGAGAAAATGTGCGGTCGAGTACAAGGGTATGGGACTCGTCGACTCACATTGGCTGGAATGCCACAGGACATTCTTAAACCCGTTCGCTTTCGAGTAGCGACCCTCTCACGCTGAAAAGGAGATTCGATGGGATATTCCTCGGTCCTGCTATCCGTGGAAAACATCAGCCTGACGTTTGGCCGGGTCCAAGCCCTGTCCCAGGTGAGTTGCGATGTGCGCGAAGGAGAGATACTGGCCATCATTGGCCCAAACGGCGCCGGGAAAACCAGCCTTCTCAATTGTATCAGCCACTTTTATAGCCCTGACTCCGGCCAGATCCTGTTCGACGGCCATGACCTGACCAAGACCCACCCCTCCCACATCTCCCGCCTGGGCATCGCCCGCACCTTCCAGAACATCGCCCTCTACACGGGGCTGAGCACGCTGGACAATCTCATGGCGGCCCGGCACATCCACATGAAATCGGGCTTGTTGGCCAGCCTTATCTACTGGGGATTCGCCCATCGCGAGGACCTGGAGCACCGGCGAGTGGTGGAGGAAATCATCGACTTCCTGGAGATGGAGGCCATCCGCAAAACGGTGGTGGGAGCACTGCCGCACGGGCTCAGAAAAAGGGTCGAGCTGGGTCGGGCCCTGGCCCTGGAGCCCCGCCTGCTGCTCCTGGACGAGCCGATGACAGGCATGAATCAAGAAGAAAAGGAAGACATGGCCCGCTTCATCCTCGATATCCACGAACTGCGCGGCGTGACCATGGTCTTAATCGAGCACGACATGGGCCTGGTTATGGACACCGCCGACCGCGTCGTCGTCCTCGATTTCGGCCAGAAAATCGCCGAAGGAGCGCCGAACGAGATCAAACAGAACCCAGAAGTGATCAAAGCATATCTGGGACAAGAACATGAATAAAATGGCGGATTTCGGATTGCGAATTGCGGAATGAGTTGATTTATGGACAAACATGATTTGGAAAAACGCACGAAGCAATTTGCATTGAGAGTGATCAGATTTGTCGCTTCTTTGCCCAAGAATTCGATGACGAATGTGATGGGCTATCAACTTGTCAAAGCAGGAACTTCAGTCGGAGCGAATTATCGAGAAACCAATCGAGCAGAATCCCATAACGATTTCATCCACAAAATCGGTATCGTCGAAAAAGAGGCAAGTGAATCACAGTATTGGCTAGAACTTTTCGACGAGGCCGGTATTGGCGATGTTCAAGAACGACGCTGGCTCTTGCAAGAATCAGGCGAACTCCTGGCCATTTTCACCGCCTCCGGCAAGACCGCCAAAGCCAACCGCGACGCCCAACGCCGCTAACATCCGCAATCCCAAATCCGCAATTCGCAATTTCCATGTACCCTTCCCAAACCCTCTCCCAACAATGGCTGGCCAATGTGCACAAATATCGCGGCAGCGATAAAGTTGCGGTGCGCCAAAAAGATATGGGCATCTGGCAGAGATTTAGCTGGGATCAGGAATACGGGCAGGTACGGGATTTTGCGCTGGGGCTGAAGGAACTGGGGTTGCAGCGGGGCGACCGGGTGGCAATCATCGGCGACAACGATCGGCAATACTTCTGGGGTTCATTGGCCATCATGGCGGCGGGGGCTATCGTTGTCGGTATTTTCACCGACGTGACGCCCAAAGAGGTGGATTACGTGGTCAATCATTCTGATGCCACCTTTGTGCTGGCAGGCGATCAGGAGCAATGCGACAAGCTGTTGGCCATCAAAGAGAGGGCGCCGGGCGTCAACAGGGTTATTTACTGGGACGCCAAGGGCATGTGGCACTACGATGATCCCTGGTTGATGGATTTCAAAAAGGTGCAGGCGCTGGGGCGTAAGGCTGAAGGGGGGGACAGCGAGCGCTTCGAAGCCCTGATCGAGCAGGGAAAGCCCGAAGATATCGCCATGTTCTGCTACACATCGGGCACAACCGGTTTGCCCAAAGCCGCCGCCATCAAACATGAGAATTTCGTTTGGGTGGCCTACGCCTTCGATGAAATCGACCCCCGCCATGACACCGACAACTACCTGTCTTTTATCCCTCTGGCCTGGATCGGCGGCGCTGCCCTGGACATCGCCCCCCATGCCACACATGCCATCATCCTCAACTTCGCCGAAAGCCCCGACACGGTGCAGCAAAACATTCGCGAAATAGCGCCCGACGCCCTGCTCTACAATTCTCGCCTGTGGGAAAACCTGGTGGCGTCCATTCAGGTACGCATGTTGGATTCTACCTGGATCAATCGGGCCATACAGCGCATTTTCCAGCCGGTAGGTCACAAAGTGGCCGATTATCGCCTGCAAAAGCGAAATCCACCCCTGCATTGGCGCTTGCTGTACGCCATCGGCAAGCAGGCGTTCTTCAAGCCCCTGCTCAGCCAGTTTGGCCTGCACAACGCTCGTACCGCCTACACCGCCGGCGCCGCACTCAGCCCCGACGTCGTGCGCTTCTTCCTGGCTCTGGGCCTGCCCCTGCGCCAGATCTATGGCTCCACCGAGACCACGGGAGGCACAATCACCCACCGTCCGGACGACATCAAGTTCGAGTCGCTGGGCGTGCCCCTGCCCAGTACCGCCGTCAGCATCTCGCCCGAAGGTGAAATTCTCCTCAGCGGCGAGGGCCTGTTCGCCGGTTATCACAAAAACCCCGAAGCCACGGCAGAAGCGCTCTATCATGACGAGAATGGCGTGGCCTGGTTCCGCACAGGCGATGCCGGCCACATCGATGACGACGGCCATCTCATCTATCTCGACCGCATGAAGGACATGATTTCCCTGGGGCATGGGGTCAAATACTCGCCGCAATACATCGAAGGCCGTCTCAAATTCAGCCCCTACATCAGCCATGCCATGTCCATCGGCGACGCCGAAAAGGGCTATGTCACGGCCCTGATCACCATTGATTTCGACAATGTCGGTCGCTGGGCCGAGAAACGAGGGCTGGCCTACACCACCTACACTGATCTGGCACAAAAACCTGAAGTCTATCAGCTCACCCGCCAGGACGTGGAACTTGTCAATGCCACCCTGCCGGAGAGCGGCCGTATCCGCAAATTCGTACTCATGCACAAGGAATTCGACGCCGACGAAGGGGAAATGACCCGCACCCGTAAGCTGCGCCGTCGTTTTCTCGTCGACCGTTACAGCGACATCATCCAAGCCCTCTATTCAGACCAAAGTGCAGTCGCCATTCACGCTACCATCCAATATCAGGATGGACGCGTGACCACCATCGATACCAATTTGCGGATTGAAGACCTGGCGTAAATGGCCGATAATCGTTCCCCTCAAGATAACCAGAGCTCCGAACAACCTCAACACACACCACACATCACACTATGAACTGGCAACTCCTACCCCAATTCACCATCAGCGGCCTGCTGGCAGGTGGCCCCATTGCCCTTATGGCCCTGGGGCTCGTGCTGATCTTCAAATCCTCCTATATCTTCAACTTTGCCCAGGGACAGTTGCTGCTGCTGGGAACACTGCTCACGTGGTGGTTGGCCGTAGGGCTGGCCTTACCCCTGTGGTTAGCGATCGTGATTGCCCTGGCGGCATCGGCAGTGCTGGGATTGTTGATCGAACGACTGACGCTGCGCCCCATGACCGGCCAACCCCTGCTCTCCATCATCCTCATGACCCTGGCACTGGGACAATTCCTGCAGGGAATGGCGCTATTGCTCTTTGGCGGCACCCAGCGCAACTTCCCTCAGATGTTCTCGGCGGCAAACCCCTACAAAATCGTCACGCCCTTCATCTACAACGAACGTAACATCCAGATCATCCTCAAACAGAACCTGGTGTGGTCGTTCGTGGTGGCCATCCTCGGCGTCGTCCTCATCGCCGCCTTCTTCCGCTTCACCCGCACCGGCCTGGCCATGCGTGGGGCCTCGGAGGATCACGAACTCGCCCAGAGTATCGGCTTGCGCATCAACCGCATTTTCGGCATCTCCTGGGCCATGGCGGGCGTAGTCGCCACGGTTGGCGGCGTGCTTTTGGCCACATCCAGCGGCCTTGATCTCAACATTTCGTTGCTGGTGCTGACAGCCTTCCCCGCCGTCCTCCTGGGCGGGTTGGAATCGATCCCCGGCGTGATTGTGGGCGGCCTGATCATCGGCCTCTCGCAAGGATTGGTCTCAGCCTCGACGGTACAGTTCATCCGCAACTCCGCCGAGATCATGCCCTACGTCGTCCTCATGATCGTGCTGCTCATCCGGCCGGAAGGCCTGTTTGGGCTGAAGAGGATCGAAAGGATCTAGGAAGCAAGGGCGACCGCAAGGGTACGCCCCACCCTCCCCCCCACTCTCTCACTCTCCCCCCCATCCTCTCATGACCTTACTCCGTCCCGCCGGCGAATTTGACGAAAGCTACGCCTCTGATATGGCTACCATCCGTCGCCCCTGGCAATGGGTAGCACTGGGGCTGTTTCTGGCGGCGATCTACCTGCTGCCCAGCTACGCCAGTCAGAACACCATCGCCCTGGTCAATCGCATCGCCATCAGCGTCATCGCCGTGCAAGGCCTGAATCTGCTCACCGGCTACACCGGCCAGATATCCCTGGGTCAGGCGGCCTTCATGACCGTCGGCGGCTACACATCGGCGCTGCTCATGATTCACATGGAATGGTCGTTGTTCGTCACCCTGCCCCTGTCAGCCCTGGCCGCCGGCGTCGTCGGTCTCATTTTTGGATTGCCCTCGCTGCGGGTCAAGGGCTTCTACCTGACCATGTCCACCCTGGCGGCCCAGTTTATCATCCCCTGGTTCACGCGCAACGCCTTTCCCGACCTGCTCAATGGCGCCCAAGGGCTCAATGTGCCCGTACCGGTGCTCTTCGGCGTCGCAATCAACAGCCCACAACGCTTCCTCTACCTCACCATCACCATCCTGATCATCACCACCGTCGTCGCCAGCAACGCCGCCCGCTCGCGCCTCGGTCGCGCTTTCGTCTCTATTCGGGATAACGATCTGGCCGCGGAGCTGCTGGGCGTGAATCTCTACAAATACAAGCTCCAGGCCTTCTTCCTCGCATCCGTTTATGCCGGCATCGCCGGTGCCCTGTCGGCCCACTATCTGCGCCATATCAACTCCGAATCCTTCGGTTTGGCCGATTCCATCATCTTGCTGGGTATGCTCATCGTGGGCGGCCTGGGAACCAATCTTGGCCCCTTCCTGGGCGCAGCGCTGGTGGAATTTCTGATCGAACTGGCCACCCTGGCCGGACCCTTCCTGGGCAAGATCGCACCGTCGACCGCTGCCGGGGCCGTGCAGGCCCTGCGTCCACTCTTTTTCGGCGCCGCCCTCATGCTCTTTCTCATCTTCGAACCCAAAGGTCTCGCCCATCGTTGGCAATTGATCAAAGCTGCCTGGCGACTGAGACCGTTTTCACACTAATTCCTCATTCGTTGTCTGCGATTGACAGTTTCCCACCACCCCACACTCACGGAGGAGACACCATGCGAAAGCACATCCTACCCATCCTGGCGATCCTGCTGCTGACGGCGCTGTTTTTAAGCGCTTGCGGCGCACCCGCCACCCCCGAACCGACACCTGTCCCGCCCACAAAACCCCCACCAACCGCGGTACCTCCCACCGCCACGCCGAAACCGGTCGAACCTACAGCCGTACCGGAGCCCAAAGGCCCGCCCGATCTCACCGGCGAAACCATCACCATCTACCACTTTGGCGACCTTTCCGGCCCCTACGCCGCCATCACCGGCCCTCTGATCCACGGTGCTGAGGATGCGGTCAAGGCCATTAACGAAGCCGGTGGCATCTACGGCGCCCAGTTGGAAGTCAAATTCTCCGACACCGGCGGCAGCGTCGATGAAGCCGTCGCCGCCTACGATCGCTTCACGAGCGAAGACGACAATGTCTTGATCATGATCATGTACGGTTCCGGCGAAGCAGAAGCATTGGCCCCCCGCCTGGTCGAGGACAAGATCCCTGGCCTCTCGGCCGGCCTGAGCTCACAGGCCTTTTATGGCAAGGAATCAGGCTACACCTTTGGCCTGGGCCCCATCTATCCCGACCAGATCGGTTACACGATGAAATACATCGTCGACAACTGGACCGACCTGAAACCGGAAAACGCTGGCGATGAGGTCAAACTGGCTTATCTCAGTTGGCCCACTGCCTTCGGACAGGGGGCTCTCACCGACGAAAGCCGGGCCTATCTCGCCGACCTGGGCGTGGAAATCGTGGCAGAAGAGACCTACGACGTCTCCCCTGCCGCCGACACCACCATGGCCATCCTCACTGCCCAGGCCGCCGGTGCCAACGTCATCTGGACCAACACCCTGGCTTTCGGCCCCGCCGTCATCCTCAACGACCTCAACAGCCTGGGCCTGCGCGGTGATTTCGTGGTCGCCGCCGACAACTGGGCCCAAGATCTCTCGCTGTACGCCTTCCTGGCCGATCCCGCCTATGGCGTCGGTCTGATCACGCCCTTCCCCTACCTGTGGTGGACCGACACCGATCATCCCGGCATCCAGTACGCTCAGAGAATCTTCGAGGCCAACGAACGTCCGGCTGCCGAGCATAATGTAGGCTACCTGCTCCTCGTCGCCGGCGTCGACATCGCCAAAACTGCCTTCGAACGCGCCATCGACACCGTCGGCTACGAAAACCTGACCGGCGAGGCCGTGTACCAGGCCTTGCAAGAGCTCGGTGAGTACCAGGCGCTGGGCGGCGTTTTCCGTGCCGACTACGCCAACGGCAGCCGCTCGCCCCACGAATCGCAGATTCGTATGATCAAAGGCGGCCCCGACGCCTTCACCGTCATCCAGGACTGGAGCCAAACGCCAGACTTACGCCCGAAGAATTAGGGAACCCACAAACCGATAGGCCGGGATTCGGGGATGTTACGATAAGTGCCCCGCTTTCCGGTCTATCGGCCTAGCGGTTTTCTGAGCTACGACCATGCTAATTCTCAACAACGTCGAAGTGATCTACAGCGATGTCGTGCTGGTGTTGCGCGGCGTCTCGCTGCAAGCGCCCCAGGGCAAGATCGTGTCCCTGCTCGGTGCCAATGGCGCCGGTAAAACCACCACCCTGCGTGCCATTTCTGGCCTGCTGCATGCACAAGACGGCGAAGTGACGCGCGGCAGCATCGAGTTCGAAGACAAGCACATCGACCACATGGCCCCGGAAGACATCGTGCAGTTGGGCATCATCCAGGTGCTGGAGGGACGACGGCTGTTCAAACATCTGACAGTGGAGGAAAACCTGATCATCGGCGCCGTGGGCGGTCCCGCTTCAGGTGGGAACAAGGCAATCGCTCAGGATTTGCAGCAGGTCTATCACTACTTCCCCTTGTTGCGCGATATGCGCACCCGCACGGCCGGTTATCTCTCCGGTGGCGAACAGCAGATGTTGGTGATCGGTCGCGGCATCATGGCGCATCCCAAATTGATGATGCTGGACGAGCCTTCGTTAGGCCTGGCGCCACTGATCGTAGATGAGATATTCCGCGTGGTGCGCAAACTCAGCGAGGATGAAGGCATGGGTATTTTGCTGGTCGAGCAAAACGCCCGCATCGCCCTGGATGTGGCCGATTACGCTTATGTGATGGAAAACGGTCGCATCGTGCTGGATGGCCCGGCAGAGCAGTTGAAGGAGAATGAAGACATCAAGGAGTTCTATTTGGGCCTGACGCAGGTGGGCGAACGCAAGAGCTATCGCGATGTGAAGCATTACAAACGCCGCAAGCGATGGCTGGGGTAAAGAGGGCAGAATTTGGAATTTGGATTGCGGAGTTTGGTCGTGAACTCACGTAACACGCACCACGTATCATGTCTCGTATGATTTGAACCACGCCGACATCAACATACCAGCATCTTCTCGATGACAGCTATCTCTGTGGAGGAGAAATCATGAGCCAATCTATCGATGAACGTCTGCGTAGCATCATCCGCCACGCTTACGAAAATGCACCCGCCGTGCAGGCCCGCTTCGACGACGCCGGCATCACACCCGACGACATCCAGACCGTAGCCGATCTGGAAAAGATCCCGGTGCTGCCCAAGGACGATGTGGTGGCCATGCAGCAGGCCGATCCGCCTTTTGGCGGGCTGCTGGCCACGCCCATGAGCGAAGTGCGCCACATTTTCTTCTCGCCCGGGCCGCTCTACGAACCGGACGCCGGGGATGACGCCGCCTGGGTGGATATGGCGCTGCTGGCCCTGAAAAAGAGCGGATTCACGGCCGACGACGTGGTGCTCAACACCCTCTCCTATCATCTGGTCCCGGCCGGCCTGCTGCTCGACCGGGCGCTGGTCGCGCTCGGCTGCACGGTCGTGCCCGGCGGCGTCGGCAACAGCGACCTGCAGGTGAAGATGATGGCCGATCTGGGCGTCAGCGGTTACGTGGGCACGCCCAGCTTCCTGATGATGCTGATCAAGAAGGCCGAGGAAATGGGACTGGACTTTAGATCGAGCTTCAAGTTGAACAAGGCCCTGGTCACAGCCGAACCCCTGCCCGCCAGCCTGCGCCAGACCCTGGTGGGAGATTACGGCATCTCGGTGGGCAACGCCTACGCCACCGCCGAACTGGGTTGCCTGGCTCTGAACACCAGCGGCGGCATGCAGATGCAACTACTGCCCTCGCCCATCGTCGAGATCGTGGATCCGGAAACAGGCAAGCGCGTGGGGCCCGGCGAAGCCGGAGAAGTCGTGGTCACCAACTTCGATCACGCCTATCCCCTCATCCGCCTGGGCACGGGCGACATGGCCGTGAATGTGGACCCCAAGCCCGGGCTAAGCGAGCAGGAAGAGCGAGGCATCGTCCTGGTGGGGCGCAGCGGCGAGGCCGTGAAGGTGCGGGGCATGTTCGTGCATCCCAATCAGCTTCGCTTCGGTGTGGCGCAGGTGCTGCAAGCGCAAGCCGTGCAAGGCGTCGTCACCCGACCGGAAACGCGTGATCACTTCCTGTTACGCGTGGTGCCGGCCGCTGAGTTGGCCGACCCCGCCGCCGCCGCCGAAGGCGTCAAACAAGCCGTGCGCCAGGTCTGCCGCGTGCGCGTAGACGCCGTGGCGTTCGTGGAAGCCATCTCTGAAGGCGCACCTGGCATGTTGGACGAGCGCAGTTGGGACTAAGTTCGGCCAGCCTCCGTGCAAACCCTCCGAACTGGAGGACGCCATCGCCACGGCCTACGAACTGCCGACCATCGCTGGACACCTCCACCAGCTTCCCTCATCTATCGCCTGAATTATCCACCCGCCTTCTTGGCTTTGTGGCCCAGCTTCACCAACAAAGCAACGATACGGTCACGGTGATCACCCTGGATTTCGATGGTACCATCCTTGAGCGATCCCCCCGTCCCCAACTGGGATTTCAGCGCTTTCAACAGCTCTTTTTTACTTGAAACATCACCGCTGAGGCCGCGCAACACCGAAACAGACTTGCCGCCCCGACCCTTGCGTTCTAAAAAGACACGGATTACGCCATCGTTGGGGGACTTGGGCCGGGTGTGGCCAGCTTTTTGCCGGCGTCGGGCGGATTTGGGGCGTCGTGGCGCCACCTCGGTATCGGGATCGGTCGAGTAGACCAGGCGGCTGTTTCTGATGGTAGGCATTGACAAACGCTCGTGTAACAGTGAGGGCCAGGATAGATGCTTTATTATACAGCAGACGTCAGATGAACGACACCGCAAGGATGCACCGGCAAGGGCGTTGATCAGGTGATACGCGCACTTCGGCAAGTTCCTCGCATCTTTTTGACGCATCTCGCCGAAAGCGCTACAATCGTAACATGTTCTCAACACCCCCTTACAGCATCCACCTGGCATCTGACATCCCCCAAATCACTGCCCAGATCATCGCCACTGTCACCCAGCGAGCCATCCGCCGCCGTGGCGTGGCACATATCGGCCTCTCCGGCGGCAGTACGCCGCGGGCGCTCTTCCGTTTGCTGGCCGACGACGTCTGGCGACAGCGTCTGCCGTGGCCCGACATCCACTTGTGGTGGGTGGATGAGCGCTGTGTGCCTCCCGATGATCCCCAAAGCAACTACGGAGTCTGCTATACCCTGCTGCTGTCGCATCTGTCGCAATTCATCGCTCACCGTATTCCTGCCGAGCAAGGCGCACCAGAGCTTGTTGCCCACCGCTACGAGCAGGAGCTGCGCACCGTCTTCCAATTGGGCCCCTCCGCCCGCCCCCGCTTCGATCTGCTGCTGATGGGCATGGGCCCCGACGGCCACACCGCCTCCCTGTTCCCCGGCACCCCGGCCCTGGCCGAACGCAAAGCCCTGGTCACCGTGGGAAAAGCCCCACAGGCTCCGCACACCCGTATTAGCCTCACACTCCCCGTACTCAATCGGTGCGCTTACGCCCTCTTCCTGGTCACCGGTAGCAGCAAAGGCCCGGCGCTGCAGCAGATCTTTGGCTCCCATGATCCATCGCCTGCGTCCCCCTTACCAGCAGCACAGCTATGTCCCACCCGCGGGCACCTGCACTGGCTGCTGGATGAGAGTGCCGCCGCCGCCGCCCAGCTTCCCCCTTCCGGGAAAAAGCCCCCATTTGCAACCCTCCCCTAACAAACATCTCACTCCGACTCACACACCCCCCCAGCAAACAAATATGAGCAATTTACACACCCTTTACAGCGACTTTGGCCAGTCTGCATGGCTCGACTTTATCGGCCGCGACGTGGTCAACTCCGGCCAGTTACAACGCCTGATTGAACTCGGCGTACGTGGCGTCACCTCCAACCCCACCATCTTCGACAAAGCCATCGGCGGCAGCGATGCCTACGATGAGGATCTGGCCCGCTTGCTGGCCCAAGGCGCCGATACCTTCACCATCTACGACGAACTCTCGCGCAGCGATGTGGCCGAAGCCGCCGATCTCCTGCGCCCGCTCTACGACGCCAGCGGCGGCGGCGATGGTTTTGTCAGCATCGAAGTCTCGCCCGATCTGGCCGACGACACCGAAGGCACCTTGGCCGAAGCCCGGCGCCTGTGGCAGGCCCTCAATCGCCCCAACATCATGATCAAAGTACCGGCGACAGCAGCCGGCATCCCTGCCATCCGCCAACTCATCAGCGAAGGCACCAACGTCAACGCCACCCTCATGTTCTCGCTGGCCGATTACGAAAACGTCGCCTTTGCCTACATCGAAGGACTGGAAGCCCGGGCGCAGGCCGGGGCAGCCGTAGACACCATCGCCTCCGTCGCCTCCTTCTTTGTCAGCCGCATCGATGGCGTCGTCGACAAACAACTGGCGGCCCTGGGCAACGAGAGTTTGCTTGGCACCATCGCCATCGCCAACGCCAAACTTGCCTACCGGCGCTTCCAGCAGGTCTTTGCCGGTCCCCGGTGGCAAGCTCTGGCCGAGCAGGGGGCGCGGGTGCAGAGGCCGCTGTGGGCCAGTACCAGCACCAAAAATCCCACCTACAACGATGTCCTCTACGTCGAAACCCTCATCGGCCCCCACACAGTCAACACGCTCCCCCTCAAGACCCTCGAAGCCACGCTTGACCACGGCCAATTGGCGCGCACCATCGATCAGGATGTCGAACAGGCGCAGGCCCGCCTCGAGGCCCTGACAGAGCTGGGAATCGACTTCGACCTGATCACAGCCGACCTGCAGACGGCCGGCGTGCAATCCTTTGCCAAAAGCTTCCATAGCCTGCTCGACACCATTTCCCAGCGCTGCCAGGCTATCACTCCCAAGGACTAACTTAGCCCAGCCACAGTGACCCCTATGCAAAAACCAGACCCTATCACCATCGTCATCTTC
This sequence comes from Chloroflexota bacterium, assembly GCA_013152585.1. Lineage (GTDB taxonomy): Bacteria > Chloroflexota > Anaerolineae > J102 > J102 > JAADGC01. The sequence goes on along the minus strand of JAADGC010000025.1, from coordinate 6,177 downwards.
GGTGCCTCCGGCGACCTCACGTATCGCAAGCTTGTCCCCGCCCTGCACAGCCTTGCCTGTGCCAAACTCCTGCCCGAGGACTTCATCATCGTTGGTGCCGCCCGTAGCAATCTTTCCCACGAAGATTTTCGCACGCGCATGAACGAAGGTGTGGAAAAATTCGGCCGGCTCACCGGCGACCAGTGCATGCCCTGGGCCGACTTCAGCCAACGACTCTTTTATCAGCGCATCAGTTACGACGATACCGACAGCTACACAACCCTGACCAACACCCTGCAAAAACTGGAAAAAGAATTCAAGCTGCCGGGGAATCGACTTTTCTATCTCTCCACCCCTCCCAGCCTCTACGCCCCCATCGTCGAGACCCTGGGCGCCGTGGGGCTCGCCTCCAGCGACTCGGGCTCGGTGCGCGTGGTAATCGAAAAACCCTTTGGGCATGACCTGAGCAGCGCCCGCGACCTCAACAAACGCATCCACGGCGTCTTTAAAGAAGACCAGATCTATCGCATCGACCACTATCTGGGCAAAGAGACCGTGCAAAATATCATGGTCTTCCGCTTCGCCAACGCCATCTTCGAACCCATTTGGAATCGGCGTTATATCGACCATGTGCAGATCTCCGTGCTGGAAGATGTAGATGTGGGACGACGGGCCGGTTATTACGACAAAGCCGGTGTGCTGCGAGACATGTTCCAAAATCACCTCATGCAACTCCTGACCCTGACCGCCATGGAGCCCCCCACCGTCTGGGATGCCACCCTGCTGCGCAACGAAAAAGTCAAGGTGCTGCGTGCCATCCACCCCCCCACCGGGGCAGCAGTTCGCACCAATACCGTGCGCGCCCAATACCGCGCCGCCGATGGCAAAGGCCCCACCTACAACAAAGAACCCGGGGTGGCTCCTCATACCCAAACCCCCACCTACGCAGCCCTCGAACTTTATGTCAACAACTGGCGTTGGCAGGGCGTGCCGTTCTATTTACGGTCGGGCAAAGCCCTGGCGAAAAAGGTCACCGAGATCACCATCCGCTTCAAAGACGTGCCCCACATGCTCTTCAATGCCGAAAATACCTCCATCGAAGCCAACGAGCTCTCGTTTTGTCTACAACCTGATGAAGGCTTCCACTTGGGCTTCCAGACCAAGATACCCGGCGCCGGTATGCGTTCGGAGCCCGTCGATATGACCTTCCACTTCGCCCCCACCTTTGGCGTCAAAGCCCTGCCACAGGCCTACGAACGCCTGCTGCTCGATGCCCTGCTGGGCGATGCCGCTCTTTTCTCCCGCGCCGACGAGATCGAGAACTCCTGGCGCATCATCGACGCCATCCAGCAAGGATGGGAGCAGAGCGACGGTCCGCCTCTCAGCTTCTACGAACCCGGCACCTGGGGCCCCTCGGCCGCCGAAACCTTGCTGGCGGCCAGTGGGCGCGAGTGGGGCATCCACTGCGCCGATTAGTGATTCGCATCCTCTCCCCCGGGCGGGATATGCTCCAGCCCGGGGACAGAACACGGGCGGGATGAGGGGGACCCTCTGCCACGACGCCGGGGAATTACAGCCGCACCACTCCCAAAAGCGTCAGCACCAGGATCAGCAGAGGTTGATGTATCAAGTAAATCAACAGGGCATTTTGGCCCGACAGTTGTAAAATCCGCAGCGGCCCCACTGACGCCGTGTCAATCTGCCGCCAACGAGGGTGCCCGCCGGGGAACAGCAGATGCCCCACAAAAATGCCCAGCAACACCACGCCGAACCAGGGGATCACCGGGAAATAATCAAGGGCCGGTCGCGGGGTCGCATCCAGCCCCAGCCAGCCCAACCACGACGAATCCACGGCAAACCAGCCGGCAATCTGACCAAAGCCCAGCAGCAGCAGGCCCAGCACGGCATTCAGCCACCGATAGCGCACCAGGGGGTAAGCCAGCAAAATCGAAAAGCCGATCAGGTGCAGAATGCCAAAACGCACATAACGCGAGGGATCGAACAAAAAAGTGACCAGCCCCACCACCACGCCCCAGGCAAAGATGATCATGCCCCGCCGCAAATAGGGACCATAGCGCACCGTCCCCCGCCTTTGCATGGCATGATAGCGCAACGTCAACGAGACACCCACCAGGCCGATAAACAGCGAGGCATCGACTTGTTGGAAAGTGTGCCAGAATCCCTGGTAGAGATTGATTTTGTAACCGGCGAGGCCGCGCAAATCCCACATCAGGTGGTAGATGACCATCATGATGATGGCCACCCCGCGCAGGGCGTCTACCTCCCACAGCCGGCCGGGACGCAGGTGCCATAATGGGCGCACACTCTTGCGCATATCAGTGAAAAACGTACGAATAGGAGTCATAGGTGGGTGGGGGAAAATGGGGAATGGGGTGGAGATGGAAGCGGAAGGCAACGCCTGGGAATCGTGCAAAAATGAGTTCCCATGACGATCTAAATCTCGATCACGATCTTGCCGAAATGCTCACCGGCCAACATGCGCTGCAAGGCCGGTACATAGTCCGCCAACGGCCACACGCTGTCGATGACGGGCTGAAAACGACCCTGGAACAGCAGATTGAACATCTGCCGGGCATCGTTCATATTGCCCATCGAGCTGCCGATGATGCGCAATTGGCGGCCAAAGATCAGGTTCACGGGGGTGCTGGCCTCGTAACCGCTGGTGCCGCCTACTGTCACCAGGCGGCCGCCTTTGGCCAGGCAGCGCAGGCTCTGTGTCCAGGTGGCGGCGCCGACATTATCAACGACGACATCCACGCCCTGCTGCTGGCTATGTTGCCAGACCGCCTTGCCCCAGCGGGGCTGCCGGCTACGATCGAGCACCCAGTCGGCGCCCAGGGCCTGGGCCCGGACAGCCTTCTCGGCGCTACTGGCAATCACCCACACGCCGGCACCTGCCAATTTTGCCAATTGCAGGGCGGCAATGTTGACGCCACCGCCGGCACCCACAATCAGCACCGTTTCGCCGGGGCGCAGACCGCCGGCCACGATGAGATTGCGCCAGGCCGTGAGATGGGCCAGGCTGGCTGCAGCCACCAGTTTGAGATCAATGCCCGCGGGCACGGCGATGAGATTGCGGGCGGGGAGCTTCATGTATTCGGCATAACTACCGGCGACATGCTCGCCCACAATGGCGAATTGTTCGCACAGATGCTGGTCACCCCGCAGGCAATAACGGCAGCGGTTGCAGAACAGCGTGGGATTCCCGCTAACGAGCTGGCCCGGCTCCCAGCCGCTGACCTGGCTCCCCACGGCGGCAATCTCTCCGGCGAAATCTGAGCCGGGGATGTGAGGCAATTTCAGATTCAGCCCCTTCCAACCGCGACGCACCCAGTCGTCCAGGCGGTTGAGCGCCGCATAATGCACTTTGATCAGGACTTCGTCGGGGCCGATCTCGGGCACAGGCCAATCGACCACCTCGTACACATCGAGATCGGGGCTGTGGCGCTGAAAAATAACAGCTCGCATGAGGCTGCCTCCAGGACGCATGAGTGGGATTATCGCAACTGAAGCTCGTTGCGGGCGATGACCATGCGCTGAATCTCGCTGGTGCCTTCGTAAATCTCGGTGATCTTGGCATCACGAAAATAACGCTCGATGGGCAGTTCTTTGGAATAGCCCATGCCCCCATGAATTTGCACCGCCTGATGGGCGCAGAACATGGCGGTTTCGCTGGCAAACAGCTTGGCAATGGCGGCATCGGTGGTGTAGCGGGCGCCGGTGTCGCGGGCCGCCGTCTTGGCCAGGGCCGCTTTGTAGATCAGCAGGCGGCTGGCTTCGATGCGTGACTTCATGTCAGCGATCTTTTGCTGGATCATCTGAAAAGCGCCGATGGGCTTGCCAAAGGCGATGCGCTCGCGGGCGTATTGCAAGCTGGCATCGTAAGCAGCCTCGGCCACACCCAAAGCCTGGGAAGCAATGCCGATGCGCCCGGCATCCAGCACGGTCATGGCAATTTTAAAGCCCTCGCCCGCTTTGCCCAGCACGTTTTCCACCGGGCATTTGTACTCATCGAACATGATCTCACAGGTGGCCGAGGCGCGAATGCCCAGCTTGGGTTCCACCTTGCCGCAGGAAAAACCGGACTGATGGGTGTCGATCAAGAAGGCCGAGATTCCCCGGTATTTGGGCGTGGCATTGGCATCGGTCTTGGCGAAAAGCACCAGACGATGCGCCACCGGCCCCGAAGTAATCCATGATTTGCGGCCGTTGATGATGTAGTGGCTGCCGTCGGCGCTGAGCTCGGCGCGGGTGCGTATGGTGCCAGCATCGGAGCCTGACATGGGTTCGGTGAGAGCATAGGCGCCGATCTCTTGCCCGCTGGCGATGGGCAGCACCCAGGTGTTTTTCTGGTCTTCGGTGCCAAATTTCAAAATACCATGACAATACAGGCTGTTGTTGACGGACATGATGGTGGAGGTCGCCACATCGGCTTTGGCGATCTCTTCCATGGCCAGCACGTAGGCGATGGTATCCATGCCCACGCCGCCGTATTTCTCTGGCACCTCGATGCCCATAAAGCCCATCTCGCCCATTTTTTGGATGATGGGGCCAGGGAATTCACCACTTTGGTCGTAATGCCCGGCCACGGGCACGATCTCGTTTTGGGCGAAGTCGCGGGCAGCATCCCGGATCATGACATGCTCTTCGTTGAGCTGCAAATCCATGAGTTTACTCCTGTCTAAAACCGTCAAGTGTGGGAGGAGGAAATTGTGTGAGTAAGCGGTGTAAACGTTGGTAGGTGTCGTCTAACATCTCGGGCAAGACCTGGGTATGGCCAATTACGGGCATGAAATTGGTGTCGCCTTCCCAGCGGGGCACGATATGGATGTGCAGGTGCGGCTCCATACCAGCGCCGGCCGCCTTTCCCAGATTGATGCCCACATTGAAACCCTGGGCATTGTAGGCCCGTCCCAACAGGGTGGTGCAATAGGTGGTCAGGGCCATCATCTCGGCCTGAGTGACCATATCGGTATCAGCGAGCATGCTCACGTGGGCCTTGGGCAGCACCATCACGTGCCCGTTGCTGTAGGGATAGGCGTTGAGCATGATAAAGGCGTGCCGCCCCCGATAAAGGATGTAATTATCGGAGTCGTGCTGGGGGTCCTGCTGCAAATAATCACAAAATGGGCAGTTGCTGGGTTTCGGGTTCACGATATAATCCCATCGCCAGGGCGTGTAAAGTCGGTTCATGAGGGGTGAAAGATGTGGGGTTATTGTGTCGTAAGGGTGTAATAGGGTTCGACGATTTCGAACCAGGTGTGACCGGGGTGCAGCGGCAGGGCAGCGCCGTTGGCGTCAAAAAACCGGGGTGGTTGATTGGGATCGTCGACCCGCCAGGAGCCGTCGATCATTCTGCCGTCCCGGAAAAGCTTGATGGGTCCGGAGCCCACCAGCATGATGCGGATACTGGTGTTGCCCAACGAGTCTTCGACGATGTCGGTGGCCTGATGTTCTGTCCACTGCACCACGACATTATCGGCCATAATCTGCTGACCATTGCCCTGATCGATAGTGGGATTGCCATTGTGATCGAGCCGGGCCCACTGGCTGCCGTTCCACACCCAGGCCGTGCGGGATTGGCTGGGATAGGGGATATCGAGCCGCTGCACGGGCGTGCCGCCATCATATCCCCCGAACTGCAGGCCCCGGGTGTTGGGGATGCGATTGACGCCCCAATCGCTGACGAATTTCTCCAGTTTGGCGCTGCTGGTGTGCAGACGGGTCTCCCAGTCGTACTTGCTGAGCCCCAGGATGTTGGTAACGTAAATGTTGTTACCGGGATCATCGATGTCGACATCGAGGTAGGGAAAATAGACCTGATTTTTGAGCGTGTAGCGCACCTCGTCACTGGCGCCCGAGCACAGCATGGCGGCCTGATACAGGGATGGTAATTGCTCGTTGATCAGGCGGGCGGAGCGGACGGGGCCGATCTGCGGCGCTTGCTGGCTCCAGAACAAGGCGGTGTAGCGGGTAACGTAATGCCCCTCCATGATATACTCGTACACCAAATCGGCCTGACTGAGCCCGTATTGGTAGGGGCGAGCGATGTTGGTGTTGTTAATGCAAACAAACACCGGTCGGCGGTTAAGATTGCCGCCGGCAAGGCCGGTGTAGGGATCCACGGCGGGGGGGCCACTGGCAGGGGGAGGCGGCGGGGGCGCCAGGAAAGCGGCA
>JAADGC010000095.1 GCA_013152585.1 Chloroflexota bacterium | reverse complement strand
TACGCACCCCTTCCGCGCAGACATAGACCGGCGTGGGCGTAGGCGTGGGACTGGGGGTGAGGGTGGGGGTGGGCGAAGGCGCGTTGCAAACTTGCAGACTGACATCATCACCATACATCCAGGTGCGGCCGGTGGCGGCGGTGCTGTTGTTGTAGACCTCGAAGGTGAGGACAACATCTCGCCCGCGATAGGGTGTGAGATCAAATTGATACTGTTTCCAGACTTGATCGTTTTCCAGGACGCGCATGAATTCTCGTATTTTGCTGAAGCTGCCCGGTTTGAGTAGCATGACCCGTTGCCAATCATTGCCGGTGGCCTCGCTACCGGAATAGAGCCAGAAGCTGAGGGTGGCGGAATGAAGTTGGGCAGGAATGCTGAGGGTCTGGTAGGCGGTGGAGTAAGCCGCGCCGGCGGGAACTTTTTCGCCCCAGAGGGTGGTGGCCGGCTGGAGCGAATCGTCCAGGCTGGCGCCGGGGAGCAGCCCCAGGCGGGCGGAGCGCAGGCCCTGATGGGCCTGTTCGCTGCTGTAGCGGGCCGTGGCCGGCGTGCCGGGCATGATCCAGTCGCTGTCAGCTTCGAAATCACCGTTACGCACCCCTTCCGCGCAGACATAGACCGGCGTGGGCGTAGGCGTGGGACTGGGGGTGAGGGTGGGCGTGAGGGTGGGACTGGGACTCAAGGTGGGGGTAGGCGTGGGGCTGGCGTTGGGATCAGTCAGTACGTCAAGTGCCAGGGCCGTGGCGTCGGCCTGCCAATGGGCGGCATCGTAGGCGCGGGCGCCGAGCCGGTGCATGCCAAGAGTGGCGGTGAAGACGATGCTGAATGGCGGCTGGTCGGCCACGGCCAGGGGTTGATCGTCGAGCCAATAGGCGACCGTGGTCACGCCCACATTGTCGGTGATGTCTACGGTGACGGTGATGGGGGCGCCTTCAAATAGTGTGCTTGTGGTGAGGGGGCTGGTGATCTGGATGCCTGGAGGCTGCATGTCTTGTCCGGCATCGATACTTTTGGCGGGATCATCGGCCATGGCAATGGCGTAACGCAGAGCGCTGCGGTTGCGCTCGGTCTGCACGGGGATGACGCTGTCGTTGGGATAGAAGCCGGGATTGGAGCTGCGAGGATAGAGCTCCCAGGTGAAGGCATAAATACCCAACTCGCCATACAACCAGTCATCTGAATCGCCATCGGTGATATAAAGATCGCTGGCCTGCTGAAGCCGATAGCCGTTGCGATCACTGACACCGCTGCCAAGCGCCCGGAAAATCTGATAGTCGGTGGCGTCCATATCGACGGGGATGTCGGTGTAGGTGTAGCCGTAGGGGTAGAGAAGGAGTTCGCCCCAGGTGTGCAAGGAGATGCTGGTGGTGAGATGAGGGTGTGCCCGGGCGAAATCGCGGATGGTCTGAGTTTCGGGTTCCGAAAAAGGCGCCGGACCCCGATAGAGACTGTTTCCCGGGAAACCACTGCTGCCCCCGCAACACCCCCACTGATAGCCAAAATTACGATTCAGATCCACGCCGAAGGTGCCATTGCCGTTATCGCGGCGGTTTTTGCGCCACCAGCGAAAGCTCGAGCCGCCAATATCATATTCGGCGCCATCGGGATTGAGGGAGGGAATAATCCAGATATCGCGTTGGTTCACGAGATTGGTGATCTCGCCATCATGGCCGTAGTTTTGTACCAGATCGTGGATCAAAAAAAGCGCTTGTTCGACGGTGAGATGCTCGCGGGCGTGGGTGTTGGCGAAAATGAGGATGGCTTTTTCATCGGGTTCGTCTGCATCCGGATGATCGGTGATGCGCAAAGCCCAGACATCCCGTTGCTCGATGGTTTTGCCCAGGCTGACCAAGCGCACGATGTCGGGGTATTGAGCGGCGACGGCGTCGATCTCGGCCACCATCTCGCTGTAGTTGTGATAATCTTCAAAATGGAGGGGGAAATCAAGTGGTTGGAGTGAGCTGACAGTGTAGCCCAGTTTCTGCAGGCTGCGGAGCTGTTCTCCATCAACGACCAGCGTGAGATCGTGCAGGGTGGCGCCCCACAAGGGAAAGCCTTGCTGCAATACGGCGCTGCGCAGTCGTGGGTCGGGCAGTTCCAGCGTGACCAGGAAGTGGGTAGGCGCCTGAGCGCGGGCCAAAATGGCCGGCAACAGCAGCAGCACAAGCAAAACGATAGCGAATTGACGCTTCATGAAGCGCCTCCAGCAGCATCGGGTTGCAGTTGTAGCAGGAGTAGAGGGTAGCCGTCGGGATCGATCAGGTTGAGATAGCGGGCCCAGCCGGCATCGGTGGGGTCAGATAAATAGATCTGATGGCTGGACAGGCGTTGCTGCAGAGCGTCGATATCCGGTACGGCAATAGCAATCTGCATGCCGGTGCCATGGGGAGTGCCGGGCGCCAGATAAAGTTGGGTATTTCCGAGATGGACAATAGCAAAGCTGCCTGTATCGTCCTGCACCGGAAAACCCAGCGTTTCCCGATAAAAATTAACCGCCTTCTGCATGTCTTTGACCTCTAACCACAGGAATTGCAGGCGTGGGTCTTGGAAAGATGATGTCATTTTTTTGCCAGATGAGTGTAAACGTGCGAAAATCATCGGTCGTATGCGTCCGAGCTGCTGTCAATATCGGTCGCACTGCCAAAACATTATACCAGCCCCGGCCCGACTTTGTCATTCGCATTTGCAAGCATTGCCCGGCGCCGCGGCGCCGGCAACGATGTAACCTTTGCTTCCCCTGATCGCATCTATTATGAGGAACTAACCGTGTGCGCACGGTTCATCATCCCCTTTTATCCTCCCTTCCCGGCATCAGGAAAAATATTATGGCTCCGAAGCAAAATAAAAAACAACCCAAAGTGATCATTTTTACCACCCCCACCTGTGGTTGGTGCAAGCGAGCAATGAAGTACTTCAGCGCCAATCACGTTAAGTTTAGCTCGGTCGATGTCTCGAAAGACCCCCGTGCCGCTCGCGATATGCAGCGCATGAGTGGCCAGATGGGCGTCCCCGTGATTAAGATCGGGAGCACCGTTATCGTAGGCTTTGATCGCTCGCGCATCGATCAACTATTGAGCCTGAACGCCAAAGAAATGCTCAACTGACGTCATTCCCTCGCATTTTTTGCGATTTTACCAATACCAAAACCCTATCCTTTTCAACATTGGAGTAGTGAACGATGAAGATTGAACCCATGGGCGAACGCATTCTGATCAAGATTCTCAAACAAGCCGATCAGACCAACAGCGGCATTTATCTGCCCGAAACCGCCAAAGAAAAACCCCAGGAAGGCGAAGTGGTGGCCGTCGGCCCCGAAATTGACGAAGACAGCCCCCTGAAACCCGGTGACACCATCATGTTTCCCAAATACACCGGTACCGAAATCAAGATCGACGGCGCCGAGCACTTGATCATGGATGCCAGCGATCGATGTGTTGGCCAAGATCCATCGCGACTGATTGAGTCATCGATCCGAAACAAAAACCGTCCCGGCAGGCGTCTGCGGGGACGGTTTTTTTGTAGGCCCCGTTTTTCATTCGAGCGAGGATGTCAGCAGCGATTGCGGCGACGGAGAACGTAACTCGGGCTGGCTCTTTTGGATTTCGTGGGAGGAGCAATTCAGACCTCCAGCAGCAATTCCAAATATGAAAAACGCTACAGGACACCTTTCTATTGTGTCACCCTGAACGGGTGCAGCCGACAACGCACATGAACACGAAAGGCCAGTGAAGGGTCTCACCGTCCATGAAAGGCGAGATT